>JBASRJ010000143.1:0-6395 GCA_049273785.1 Gaiellaceae bacterium
CTCGAATGCGTTGCCCGCCTCGGCGACCTGCGTCTGGGAGCAACGGCGAGAGCGCGGTCTCGCCGTCGCCGCGGCTTACTCGAGGACGATGATTCGCCGCACAGTCCCCGCCCTTTGGTGGCGAGCCTCGATGCCGATTTCCGTACCCGCCGGTGCTTCGACGACCCACTCGAGCTTCGCAAGGTCCTTCGTCGAGTCGTCGTTGCCCCACCACGTGGTCGAGCGCATCTGCACGCGGCCCTGCAGCTGACCGACCTCCGTCTTCACCTCGCCCGCGACGACGCGCGCGCCGTCCGGTAGGTCGAGCTCCACCTCGAGCGGGCGCGCGACCCTCCGCTCGGCCGCCTTCTCGGTCACGTTCGTGGGCAGCCAGCCCGAGTTCTGCAGCACGAGTCGCACGAGGAACGACTCTTCGGCGAGCCGTTCGACGTCCAGCGAGCGGATCTCGAGCAGCGGCGAAACGAGCAGATGGAAGACGGCCCAGTCCGAGTGCGGCGCGACCTCCGCCTCGAGCCGGTCGAACGGCACGTTGAACCAGTAGTTGACGCTGTCCCAGCCGCCGAGCTCGACCTTCCCAAGCTCCGGATGGTCGAACTCGTACCAGTCGACGTACGCGTCGGGATACTTCTCGTCCGCCCAGCGGATCAGCTTGACGTCGTCCTCGACCGGATGCTCGCGGATCCAGTCCGTGAAGTGGTAGTCGGTGATTCCGGCCTCGCGCTGCGGGCTCCAGAACTCCGTCGTCCACGCGAATACGCCGAGGTGCTCGTACAGCCATTCGTGCGCGCCGCCTTTGATCGTCTGCTTCGGGTGGTACTTGAAGTCGTGGAAGATCGACACGGCCGGGTAACCGGTGCGCTCGGTCGCCTCAGCGCCGATGATCTTGTACGCGCGCAGGTCGTCGGTGGGCAGATCGTCGTCGGGCTTCCCCGCGTACGGGCGCAGGTGCACGCCACTGAACGTGTGGTACGCGACGTGGCCGGTGATGTTCGGCCGGTCGGTGACCGCCTGGAGCATCGCGTGGACCTCCGGCTCGGAGCCCGGGTACGGGCCGGCGCCCTGCTGCTCGTGCTCGGGCGCCCACTCGGCCGGGAAGTTGCGATTGAGATCGAGCCCTTCGAGCGGCGGCGGAGTCTTGATCGTCACGCCGTCGTAGTTCTCGATCCGTCCTTCGTACAGGTGCCGGTAGAACGGCCCGTCCTCGGGCCCGTCGACGGGATCGCGCCGGACGAGCAGGCGCGGCTCGTCGAGATGCCGCTTCCACGCGCCGTTCGAATCCTCGACACGCATGTGAAGGACCCGTCCGTCGCCGTCGATGTCCTCGATGCGGAGCCCGTCCTCCTGCTGCTCGCGTGGATACGGCCGCACCGAGGAACGAATGAACCGTTGCTCGGTGAGGCCGCGCTCGGCGCCGTCGGGATTGAGCCGCGGGATCACGTAGAAGGCGCGCGTGTCCAGCGCGCGCGTGACCCGCTCGTCCTTACCGTGCCGGCTGACGAGCTTGTGGATCAGGTGCAGCGCGGCGGTGCAGCCTGTCCACTCCATCGAATGGATGTTCGCTTCGATGAGGAACGCGGGCTTGTCGAGCGCCGGGCCTGTCTCCGTGTTCGTCACGGTCACGAGCCAGATGTCGCGGCCTTCGTACGAGGTGCCGATCGATTCGAGACTGCACACCGCGGGCGCTTCGTCCGCCCACGAGCGCAGGGTCTCGCTCAGCTCGTCGTAATCGTAGAAGTGGTCGTAGGCGACGTCGCGCACGCCGACGCTACGAGTTGAGCTCGGCGACGAGCGGACGCGTGTCGAACGGCTCGTAGCTGAGCCGGGCGGCGATCTGCTCGCTCGTCGGACGTGTCCCCTCGGCGAACAGGTTGCGCAGGATCTCGCCGGTCGCCTGGCTGCGCCACCAGTCCTCCCCGACCTCCTGCACCAGGTACGACCGGAGTTGCGCGCACCGGATCCAGGCTCGAAGATAGTCGGCCGAATAGAAGCCGGCGTCCATGTCGGCGAGGTACGCGTCGGCCCGGTAGACCATCCCGATCGAGGCCGTCAGCCGGCGCGCGTACTCCTCGCTCTCGGTCCCGGCGTGCTCGATGTCGGCCCAGAGGTCGAGCTCGAACTGGAGCTTCGCCGTGTACCGGCGGAAGAGTGCCGACTCGAGGAAGACGGTCGCTTCGGCGTTCTCCCGCGCCTCGTCGTCGGAGAGCCCGAAGTGCTGCGCGTGCCAGCCCGGCTCCCGTGAGATCGCCTCACAGATGTACGAGTAGATCTCTGTCAGCGCGTGGTCGCGCGAAATCCGGCGGAACGTGTACGGAAGGTTCGGGTCGACGCTCGCGTAGTGGAGAGCGTGGCCTGCCTCGTGCAGGAAGGCCTGGTAGTCGTGCAGCCCGCCCTGCGCGCGCGTGATGAGATGGACGACCTTCGGCGGGTCGGATGCGATCACGCAGGCGCGCGGCGCCTTCTGCGGACGGTCGTCGAGGTCGAGGCGGATCGTCGTGCGCGTCATGTCGAAGCCGAGCGCCGAGAGCGTCTCGAGGCAGACATCCGTGGCGCGCTCTTTTTTGTACGTCGATTCGAGGGGAGACAGCCGGCGGATGTACGAGAAATGCGCCGACGACGGCTGCTGCTCGCGCTCGGGGCCGAGCAGCCGCTCGAACCACTTCTCTCGGAGCGCGAGAAAGCGCTCCTCGACCTGCTCGTTCGCAGCCTGCAGGACCGACGCGAGCTCGTGCATCGAGATCTGCTTCTCCTCCTCGCTGCGAGCGATCGGATCCGGCTCCCCGGAGAGGTCCGCCTCCAGCTCTTCGTAGGCGCGAAGCAGGTCGAGCCGCTGCTCGTCGAATGCGGCCGACCGTTCGTGGTAGCGCTCGCCGAGCTCGTCCCGATCGGCGTAGCTGTCGAGCACCGCGAGCTTCGCCTGCGCGGTGCGCAACGGCATCTGCTCGCCCTTGAACTCGACGCGCGCCGCGAGGATCGCGTTCTCGAGCTCGTCGTCGCGCTCGGCGAGCTCGGCAGCGATGAGCCCGCCTTCGCAGGTCTTGCGCAGCCGGTAGAGCCACTCGCGCTGGTCGTCATCGGCGCGGTCCTCCTCGTCCTGGAGAGCCCGCAGCTGCTCGCGGCTGAACAGATCCGCGTAACGGGCGACGATCGCGGCCTGCTCCGAGACCTCCTTCTCGCCCACGCGGACTGCGCGCCCCTCTTCGGAGCGCTCGTACAGGTACCGCTGGATCTGTTCCTCGAATTCCGCCGGCGAGCGGACGGCCGTCGTCGACATCGATTGGACTTTACCCAGCGAGCGCCCGTGCGGTCCCGGTCAGCTCGTCGAGCGTGAAGGGCTTCCCGATCACGCGGTCGGGCTGGACACCGTCGAGCGCATGTGTGCCGGTCGAGCCGGTGAGCATCGCCACCTTGGTCCTCGGATAGGCACGGCGAATCTCGTCCAGCAAGACCGCGCCGTTCTCGGAGCCGACGTGGACGTCGAGCAACACGACGTCGACGGCTCGGTCCGCGAGCTGCCTGCGAGCCTCGTCGAGCGTGTCGGCCTCTCGAACCGTCCACCCTGCGAAGCCGAGATTCAGCCGGCACAGGAAGCGGATCGAGGAGTCGTCGTCGACGACGAGGACGGTGGGACTGGGCGTTCTCACCGACGCCGGAAGTCTATGGAAAACGGCCGGAAATCCACCCGAACCCACATCCGGCGAGTTTCCGTTTACCTATTGAAAATGAGAAACCGAGAATCAGAGCAGAAACCGAAGGGGCAGAACGGCTGGCCGATGCCGAAGCCCACGCCGCAGTTCCGGCGCCGTGCGTGGCTGGACTTCCAGCGCTCCCTCGACCCCCTCGCGCCCCCTAAGCCGCTGAAATCGCAGCCGCCGCGCTGAGTCGCCGCAACGACTCCTCCTTGCCGAGCAGTTCGAGGCTCTCGAACAATCCGGGCGACACCTTCGAGCCGGTGACGGCGACACGGATCGGCTGAAAGGCCTTGCGCGGCGAGAGCTCGAGTCGCTCGGCGAGACCGCGGAGCGCCGCTTCGATCTCGGCCGCGCGGAACGGTTCGACCCGCTCCAGCTCATCGCGCGCGGCGGCGACGACAGGGGTGTCGCCGTCGAGCAGCGCGGGATCAGGCTGGATGTCGCGGAAGAGGAAGCCCGCGAACTCGGGGAACTGGCCGAAGCGCTCGATCTTGTCCTGCACGAGCGGCGCGGCTCGCCGCACGAGCTCCTCGTCCCAGTCGTACCCCTGCTCGCGGAGGCACCGCACGAGCTCGTCCGCGTACTCCTGCTGCGGCAGCGCGCGCAGGTAGACGCCGTTCATCCAGTCGAGCTTCTGGTAGTCGAAGGCTGCAGGACTGGGCACCACACGCTCGAGCGTGAAGCGTTCGATGAGCTCGTCGCGCGACATGATCGTCGTCTTGTCGTCGTAGCTCCAGCCGAGCAGCGCGAGGAAGTTCATCAGCGCAGGCGGGTAGTAGCCGTCACGGCGGAAGTCGTCGATGTTCACCGAACCGTGGCGCTTCGACAGTTGCTTCCCGTCCGGGCCGAGCACGTGCGATACGTGCGCGTAGACGGGGAGCTCTGCACCGACGGCACGGATGATGTTGATCTGCTTCGGCGTGTTCGAGATGTGGTCCTCGCCGCGGATGACGTGCGTGATGCCGTCCCAGACGTCCTCCATCGGCGAGGCGAAGTTGTACGTCGGCCGGCCGTCCGAACGGACGAGCACCAGGTCCTCGAGCTTCTCGTTGGGGAACTCGATGTGGCCGCGGACGACGTCCTCCCACGCCGTCGTTCCCTCGTCGGGCATGCGGAACCGGATCGCGCCCTCGTCCTCGTACGCCTTTCCTTCGTCGACGAGCCGCCGCGCGACCTCCGCGCAGTCGGCCATGCGGTCGAGCTGGAACGTGACGGGACCGTCCCAGTCGAGTCCCAGCCAGCGCAGCGACTCCTGGATGTGCTCCGCCGCCTCGGCGACCTCCCGGCTCGTGTCGGTGTTCTCGATCCGCAGCCGGAACTCGCCGCCGTCGTGGCGCGCGAACAACCAGTTGAAGAGCGCCGTGCGGACGTTCCCGATGTGAATGAACCCCGTCGGGCTGGGCGCCATGCGGACGCGAACGGACACGCAGAAATCCTACGCGCGCGGGTCAGCGTGTCCGGTCAGGACGGCTGTGGATGAAAAGTCACACTCTTGTTTCAATTGGGGTCAGACCGTGGTGTTTTCAGCCACGGCTCGGGCGGCGCGCGGGGTCGTTAGCCTTGCGGCGTGCTGTTCGGAGCCCACTGCTCGGGCGGTGTCAAGAAGGCGCTCGACAACGCGGTGGCGATGGGTGCCGATGCCGTGCAGCTGTTCGTGCAGAGCCCGCGCACCTGGCGGTTCCCGAACCACGACCCGGACGACCTTGCGCGCTTCCGCCAACGGCGCGCCGAGACGGGGATCGGCGCCGCCGCCGTGCACGCGCTCTACCTCGTCAACCTCGCAACTCCCGACGACGCCATGTACGAGAAGAGCGTCGAGACGATGCGCGCGACTGTCGATGCGGCCTGCGCGCTCGAGGCTGATGCCGTCATCTTCCACGTCGGGTCGCACCTCGGCGCCGGCTTCGACGCCGGGCTCGAGCGCGTTGTCCCGGCGCTCGCGCAGGTCCTCGACCGCTGTTCGGAGACGACATGGCTGCTGATGGAGAACACGGCCGGAGCCGGCGGCACGATCGGCCGCTCGCTCGACGAGCTCGTCACCATCTTCGATGCGCTGTCACGGCACGCGCGGCTCGGCATCTGCCTCGATTCGTGCCACCTGTACGCGTCGGGGACCGACGTCACGGACCGCGCGACGCTCGACACGCTCCTCGCCGATCTCGATGCACGCATGGGGCTCGACCGCCTGCGCGCGCTGCATGCGAACGACTCCAAGGCGCCGCTCGGCTCGAACCGCGACCGCCACGACAACATCGGCGACGGACTGATCGGCGAAGGGCTCGGCGCGTTCATCGCCCATCCGAAGCTGCAGGAATTGCCCGTGTACCTCGAGGTCCCGGGCCAGGACGGCCACGGCCCGAACGCAGGGGAGCTCGAAAAGCTGCGTGACCTCCACGCGCGCTGGCAGTAGCTACCGCTGGACGATCCTCGCCGCGGGCGTCGTCGCCCAGGCGAGCTTCTCCGCGATCCTGCTCGGGCTGCCGGCGATCGCCCCGCAGATCCGGCACGGCTACGGACTGACCCTGACGCAGGTGGGCGTCGTGCTTGCCGCGCTCAACTTCGGCCTCTTCGTGACGCTGCTGCCCTGGGGGATCGTCGCCGACCGGATCGGCGAGCGCGCCGTGCTTGCGACCGGCCTGACCGGCTGCGCCGCGGCCCTCGTCGTCGCCGGGCTCACGTCGTCGTTCGGCGGCCTCGTCGCCGCTC
>JBASRJ010000160.1:0-8822 GCA_049273785.1 Gaiellaceae bacterium
GGCCGCGGTGCTCGGAGTCTCCGGAGCGACGAACGAGGAGGCGGTGCGCGATGCGGACCTCGTCGTCCTCGCCGTTCAATCCAGCGCTGCGATCGACACTGCACGCGACCTCGCTCCCGTCATCGGCGCGGCGCCTGTGCTCTGCGTCGCCAGCGACCTCCGGTTTGAGAAGCACGGCGTTTTTCCCGCGCGTGACGCCGGCTCGATCGCCGAGGACGTCGCCGCGATCGTCGCCGGGCCCGTCGTCTCGGGCTTCCAGGCGCTGCCGGCGGCGCAGCTCGCCCAGTCCGGCCTGCTCGACGAGGACGTCCTCGTCTGCGGCGACGACGCCGACTCCAAGCAGCTCGTGCTCGAGCTCGGCCAGCACCTCGTCAGCGGTCGCGCAATCGACGCCGGGCCGTTGCCGAACGCGCGCGCCCTGGAGGGCATGACCGCGGTGATCGTCCACGTGAACCGGAAGTACCAGGTCGTCGCGGGGCTGAAGCTCACGGGCTTTTCGTGACCGAGCTGCGGATCCTCCCCCTCGCGGGAATCCCCGAGGTGCAGGAGGGCGACGATCTTGCGGAGCTCGCCGCCGCCGTGGTGGAGCTCGAGGACGACGACATCGTCGTGCTGGCGCAGAAGGTGGTCTCGAAGGCCGAGGGACGCGTCGTCCGTCTCGACGACATCGAGCCGTCGGCGCGCGCGCTCGAGCTCGCCGGCGATCTCGACCCGCGGCGCGTCGAGGCGATTCTCCGCGAATCCGTGGAGATCATTCGCGTGCGGCCGCCGCTCGTGATTGCGGAGACGCGCCACGGCTTCATCTGCGCCTCGGCCGGAGTGGATACGTCGAATGCTCCCGAGCCGGAGATGCTCGTGCTCCTGCCGGAGGATCCGGACGCATCGGCGGCGCGCATCCGCGAGCGCCTGCAGGAGCTCACCGGCCGCAGAGTCGGGGTTCTCGTCACGGACTCGTTCGGTCGTCCGTGGCGGCAGGGGACGACGGACGTCGCGATCGGTGCAGCAGGGCTCCCGGTCGTCCTCGACCTGCGCGGAATGCACGACCGCGTCGGTTACGAGCTCCATGCGACGATGATCGCCGTCGCCGACGAGATCGCCGGGGCGGCGGAGCTCGTGATGGGGAAGGTCGAGGGTGTCCCGGGCGCCATCGTGCGCGGCCTGCGCCTGCGCGGCGACGCGCGAGCGCGCGACCTCGCCATGCCGGCCGAAAGAGACCTGTTCCGTTGAGTCAGGTCAGGGACAGTCCCTGGGGAGGGACAGTCCCTGGGGAGGGACAGTCCCGTAGGGGGACAGTCCCTGGGACATGGCCGTTTTAGCCGTTGAGCGGGATCCGGACTCTGTGCAGCGGCTGGCCGTTCTCGGCGGACGGCTCGAACACCTCGAGCCAGCGCAGCTCCACCGTGTCCGGAAAGGTCAGCGTCACGTCATAGGTTCCGCGCGTACCTGAGCCCGACGTGGCCGTCACGAACTTCTGCAGCAGCTTCCGGCCCGCCGAATCGAACAGCTGAACGTCGAAGTTCGCCTCGAAGGTGTTCGCGGTGCCGCGAACGTGCAGCGGGCTTGCCACCGACTCGTGCGGCAAAGGGCTTTCGATGAGGATCTGAGGCGTGACGTCCTCGAAGTCCGAGCGCGTGAGCGGCTTCGTGTCGCCGATCGACCGCGCAGTGCGCACGCCTCGAACCGATGGGAACTGCGTCAGCGTGTAGACGACCTGTGCAAGGCCGGCACGCGACAGCTGTGGCAGGTCGACGACCGCGACGCCGCCGACGAGCGTGACCGCAGCCGGCGACGCGTTCGCGGGTACTCCCGACGTGAGCCCATCGGCCCGATCCACCGAGCTCGGCCCGCCGAAGAGCTGCTCCAACGCCGCGAACGCCACGGCTCTCGTGTCAGGCACTTCGCGGCCGACCGGGGCGACCTTGCCGCCGCGCAGGAAGTACACGCGCACTAGCGTCGTCGTCACGCGGGGAACGGACGCCGTCGTCGTCGACACGGTCGAGGTGGTCGGCGGCGGCGGCGGCGGCGGCGACGCCTTGTGCGATGACGGCTTCCCGCAACCCGCGGCAAGCACGGCGACGAGGAGGATCGGAAGCAGCCGGCGCACCGGAGAAGACTTCCGCGCGACCACAGTAGGCTCCTGCCCGTGGACGAACGCGCGCGGCCGCTGCTCGAGAGCGACCTCCATCCCGACCCATTGCGGCAGTTCGGTGCGTGGTTCCGCGAGGCGGCAGGCGTCGTGCGCGCGCCGGAGGCGATGGCGGTCGCAACCGCGAGCGACGATGCCGTGCCGTCCGTCCGGATGGTGCTGCTCAAGAGCTTCGACGAGGGCGGCTTCGTCTTCTTCAGCGGCTACGGCAGCCGGAAAGGCGTCGAGCTCGCGTCGAACCCGCGCGCCGCGCTGCTCTTCTACTGGGACCCGCTTGGCCGGCAAGTGCGGATCGAGGGTCTCGTCGAGCGCACGTCGACCGCGGAAAGCAAGCGCTACTTCCACTCGCGGCCTCGCGCCAGCCAGATCGCCGCTCTCGCGTCGCGCCAATCCAGCACGCTCAACGGTCGTGCCGAGCTCGAAGCGCGCTTCGCCGAGCTCGAGTCGCAACACGAAACCCGAGACGTGCCGCTGCCGGCGGAGTGGGGCGGCTTACGGCTCCTCCCGGACACCTACGAATTCTGGCAGCACCGCGAGAACCGCCTTCACGACCGTCTTCGGTACCGCCGCGACAGCGACGGCTGGACGATCGAGCGCCTTTCGCCCTAGGCGCCGCTTGCGGCGGCTCCGTCTGAAACGACCGGTCGAACCGATCGAATTCATGACCAACGCCTCTAGCCGAAGTGCGCCGCGAGCTCGTCGGCCTCGGCAAGCGAGAGCTCGAGCTCCAGCGCGTCAGACGCGTTGCGAAGATGTTCCGGCTGGCGCGGCCCGGCGATCACTGCCGTGACGTTCGGCTGTGCGAGCAGCCACGCTTGGGCAAGCGCCGCGCTATCGGTTCCTCGCTGCTCGGCGGTGGCGGCGAACGCCTCCAGCGCGTCGAACACGCGATCGTCTCGAAGGTGCTCGTACGGTTCCGGGCGCTGCGTCATCCGCGAGCCGGCCGGGGGCTCCTCGCCCCGGCGGTACTTTCCGGTTAGCCAGCCACCCCCAAGCGGGCTGAAGGCCTCGTACGCGATCCCGCGCTCGGCGCACAACGGCAGCACGTCGCGCTCGTCACCGCGCTCGAGCAGGGAGTAGGAGTTCTGGACGAGCACGGGGCGGCCAAGGTCGAGAGCAGCGTGCAACTGATCGCCGTCGAAGTTGCTGACACCGTAGGCCCGGATCAACCCGCGCTCGACGAGCTCCTCGAAAGTCGCGATCGTCTCCGCGAGCGGCTCCTCGGGATCGAACGCGTGCGCGAGGTAGAGCTCGACATGCTCGACACCCAGCCGCCCGAGGCTCGACTCGATCTGCCGGAGGATGCGGTCGCGCCCGAGACCGTGATCCTGGCCCGCGTCCATCGGATTGAACGTCTTCGTCGTGAGGGTGGGACGGTTCCCCGTCGAGCGCATCCACTTGCCGATCGCCGTCTCGCTGCGGCCGCCTCCGTAGGCGTCGGCCGTGTCGAACGCCCTGACCCCGAGCGCCCAGGCGGCGTCCATGATCGCGAACGCCCGCTCCTCCGACTCGCCCTGGCCGAAGAGCTCGGGTGTCGACCCGATCCCGCCGAAGTTGCCGCAGCCGAGGACGACACGCGTGAGCTGCAGGCCCGTGCGACCGATCTCACGCTGTTCCACCGCGCGATTCTACGGTCGGGCACGATTCCGTCGTGTTCGCCTGCCCGGCCGTGCCGCCCTCGCCGCCTCCGCGCATCGACCGGCCGCGCTACGAGGTCAACGTGCACATCGACTCCGACCTGAAGGAGGTCAGCGGCGATCTGACGGTGCGGTTCACGCCGAACCGACCGACGCAACGGCTCGTGTTCCGGCTCTGGCCCAACGGGCCGTTGCAGGAGCGCGAGGGCACACGCCTCGACGTCGGCGATGCGACTGCGGGCGGCCACACCTTGCACGCGGCGCGCCCGGACCCGACAACGCTCGTTCTACGAGCCCAGCTGCGTGCCGGCGAGACGATCGCCGTTCACCTGCCGTGGCGGCTGCACGTTCCGATGGACGCTCGCGACCGCGTGTCGCGATTCCCCGCCGGCGTTCGGCTCGGGTCCTTCTTCCCGATCCTCGCCTGGGATCCGCGCCGCGGCTGGGTCACCGATCCGCCGGCGAAGATCCTGGCGGAGAGCTCTACGACTCCCGCTTCCGACTTCGACGTTCGCGTCGACGCGCCGTCAGGGATGGAAGCGCTTGTCTCCGGCACGCGGGTTGCGCCGGACCACTGGCACGCGCACGGCGTCCGGGACGTCGCCGTCGCGGTGGGACGCTTCTCGGTCTTCACGGCGATCGCGCGTGCGCCGCGCCCCGTCACCGTCGTCGTCGGCGTCGCGCGCTCGGCCCAAGTCGGAGGTCCCAACGTCCTGCGCATGGCTGTTCGCGCGCTCGAACGCCTGTCGCGACTCTACGGGGCGTACCCGTGGAAGACGTACACCGTCGTCGTTCCGCCCGACCTCCACAGCGTCGGGATCGAGTATCCGACCCTTTCCTTCATCGGCGCGAGCCCCATCCTGCGCGTGATCGTCGACCATGAGACGGCGCATCAGTGGTTCTACTCGCTCGTCGGCAACGACCAGGCGCGCGATCCGTGGCTCGACGAAGCGCTCGCGACGTGGGGCCAGCTGCAGCTCGGCAGCGGCCTCCCAGGGAGCATCGCCGTCTCGCCGAGCTCGGAGTTCCAGCACGTCGGCGCGTCGATGTCCTACTGGAACACGCGTCAGGTCGCCTACTTCCGTGAGGTGTACGGCGGCGGCGTTGTCGCGCTGGCGTCGCTCGGGCCGGCACGCCGCGTCAACTGCGCGCTGCACCACTACGCAGCGCGGAATGCCTACGGGATCGCGCAGCCCCGCGATCTGCTTGACGCGCTCAACCGCGTCATCCCCGGCGCCGAGCGCCGCCTCCGCCGCTTCGGGATCCGCCGCTGAGGCGTCGCTTGTCGACGCCGACCTAGAGGACGTGCGGGCTTGGCCCGCGCGTCCGTCTCAAGAGCGCGATTGGGACCGCGGACGCCGCGAGTGTCGCTCGGACCCGCTGCTGAGCAGCTTGCGGAGCGCCGCGAGGCGTGCGTCCCACTTGCCCCCGACGTCGGCCATCCAGTCGAGCGCGCCCGTGAGCGGCTGCGGCGTCAGCTCGTACCGTGTTTCCCGTCCCTCGCGCCGGCTCTCGACGAGCCCCGCCTCGCCGAGGGCCGCGAAGTGTTTGGCGACTGCCTGGCGGGAGACCTGGAGCTCCGCCGCCAGCTCGGTCGCCGTCGCCGTCCCGCGCTCGGCCAGCGCCTCGACGACGTAGCGGCGATTCGGATCGGCGAGCGCATCGAACACGCGGCCGGTGGGGTCCGTCACGTGTGCGCGAGCGAAAGCGCGAGCGCGCGCAGCTCGAGCGCGGTCGAGAACTCGGGTGTCGACTCCCGCACGTGCAGCCTCGTGCCGTCGTCCGTCTCCTCGAGCGTGAACTCGGTCTCGCCCTCGTCGTCCCAGTCGAGCACGAGCCGTTCGGGCGGCTCCGCGACCACGACGGTCGCCCGGCGCTCCTCGCCGTCCTCCCACCGGAAGACGCCCGCGCCGCCCTCACGCAGCTCGAGCTCGACGTTGTTCGCGAACCATTCCTCGAGCTGCTCGGGATCCGTCAGCGCCTCCCAGACCTCATCCGGCGGGACGGGGAACTCGATCTCGCGGGTGACCTCCATGACTCCTCCAATCCGCAACCTACGGGTTGCGTATACTAGGCGCAACCGAACGGTTGCACTTTACCAGGAGGCCCGATGCCACTCATCCCCATGGTCGTCGAACAGGACGGCCGCTACGAGCGTTCCTTCGACATCTACTCGCGGCTGCTGCGCGAGCGGATCGTCTTCCTCGGCCAGGAAGTCGAGGACTCGATCGCCAATCTGATCACGGCGCAGCTGCTCTTCCTCGACGCCGAGGATCCCGACAAGGACATCTCCCTCTACATCAACTCACCGGGCGGCTCGTCGTATGCCGGGATGGCCATCTACGACGCGATGCAGTTCGTCAAGGCGGACGTCGCGACGTATGCGATCGGGATGGCGATGTCGGCGGGCGCGATGATCCTGTGCGGCGGCGCCGCCGGCAAGCGCTACGTCCTGCCGAACGCGAAGGTGATGATCCACCAGGGCTCCGGGGGCTTCCGCGGCAGTCCTGCGGACATCCAGATCGCGGCCAAGGAGATCCTGGAGATGACGCAGCGGATGTCCGAGATCATCTCGCGTCACAGCGGCCAGCCGCTCGAGAAGGTGGTCAAGGACATCGACCGCGACCACTTCATGTCGCCGCAGGAAGCGGTCGAGTACGGGCTCGCCGACCAGGTGATGGCGCCGCGCGGCCTTCCCCTTCCGGTGCGCTGACCATGGAGCTCGGGAAGCCGATCCGAACGGTCGTCGTCGAGGTGCTCGAGGCTCCCAAGCAAGAGAGCGCTACGCAGGAACGTCAGGAGGCGGAGGAGCGGGAGGAGTGCGCGCTCCCGACTACGCCGAGGCGCTGATCGGCTGGCGTGTCTGGTGCGTCGTCGCGACGGCGGACGGGCTGCGGCTCGGGTCGGTGATTCACGAGGAGCTGTGGCCGCTCGGGACTGAGCTCGTCGCACGGTGCGACGGCGGCGGCGTGCACGAGGCGCCGAGCGAGGAGTGCGCGTGCGGCATCCACGCGGCGCGTGAGCCTGCGACGGTCTGGTCCTACCTGCGCGGCCGCGACGAGCCCCGAACTGTCGCGCGCGTCCTTGGTCGTGTGCTGCTCTGGGGCCGCGTCGTCGAGCACGAGGGTGGCTGGCGTGCGTCGCACGCGTATCCATTCGACTTCGTCGCAACCGAGCCGGAGCTCGCACGCAGCCTGGCTAGTCTCCAAGCGTAGCTCGGCTGCCGCTGCGTGTTTGGGAACTCGGACGAGTTCCTGCTGACGCTCGACCTTGGGAGCGAGAAGGTGGACGCGGAACAGCGCGAGCGGCTGATCGGGGTGGGCCAGTGGTCGCAGCAGCAGCTGTCACGCCTCCCCGGCGTCGAACGAGGAGATCGTTCTCCCGGAGACGCCGCGGGAGAAGGTCGAGGAGCTCCTCGGCGGCGCGGATGCCGTGGCGGGCGGCCACGTCCACCTGCAGTGGCTTCGGCGCGCGGGCCGCGACATCTGGTTCTGCGCCGGGTCCGTCGGCCTCGTCTACGAGCACAAGGAGCCGATGGACGAGCAGCCGTTCGACCCTTGGGCCGAGTACGCCGTCCTGACGGCCGACGACGGGAAGCTGGGCGTCGAGTTCCGTCGCGTTCCGTTCGACGTCGAGGCGCTGATCCGCGCAGCGAAGGCGATGCCGGACGAGCAGTACGCGGCGATGTGGAAGCGGGCCTGAGGCCTAAGCTGCGACGTCGAACGCCGGCTCGCCACAGCGGGCGCGCCGTGCGTTGAAGCGCTCGGCCGACGGGAGGACGACGGATTCCGCCTCGGCACCGGGGCTCGGCTGGGTCGCGCGACTGCTGACCAGGCGGGCGATGAGGTAGCCGGCGCCGACGACGACTCCGCCTACGAGTGCATCGAAGAAGAAGTGGTTGCCGGTCGCGACGATCACGATCAGCATCACGGCGGGGTACAGGGCGCCCGCGATCCGGAACGCGCGCCGCCGTGCATACGCCGCGACGGCGACGCCGACGATCAGCGCGTAGCCGAAGTGGAGTGACGGCACCGCTGCGTACGGGTTGTAGACGCTGCCGAGCAGGTTCGAGCTCAGATTCAGGTGCGCGCCGTTCGTGACCGTGTCGACGAAGCCGAGCCCTGCGAGCCGGGGCGGTGCTGCGGGATAGAGGACGTAGATCGAGAGGCCGATCGCCGTCGCGGCGATGAGCGTGTTCCGCACGAACGCGAAGCGATCGCAGTGCTTGCGGTACATCCAGACGAGAAACGCCGTCGTTCCGACGAAGTGCAGCAGCACGTACGCGACTCCGAGGAGCGAAGGCAGGGCGGGTACGGCGTGCGCGGCGTTCTGCAGCGCGCGCTCGCCGTAAATGTGGAAGTGGCGCTCGAGAGAGACGATCGAGCCGGTATGCGACTGGGCGAGCGAGAGGCTCGCATTCCCGCCGCCGCGGATCAGCTCGTAGACGCCGTAGAGGGCCACGAGAGTGGCGCCCTCCACCAGGCCTCGATGGGGAGAGGACACGAGGCCTCGGAGGGAGGAGGAGGGGCGGAGGGCAGCCACGTTCATAGGAACGAGGCTAGGCCCGGGGGCCATCCTCCGCAGTGTGGCTACCCACACACTTGCCCTGCGGCTGGCGCACTCGCGGGGGTATGACTTGCCGCCAGTGGAATCGATGACCCGCCGGGAACTGCTGGAGCGGACTGGCCGAGTCGCGCTCACGGCGGGCGTGCTCCCGTTTGCCGGGCCGCTGGCCGAGCTCGCCCGCGTCGCGCCGCCGGGGATCTACGGGCAGCTTGCCCGGACCCTCCAGGGCGACGTCGTCATCCCGGGCGATCCGGCCTACGGACAGGCGCGGGTGCTGTTCGACACCCGCTTCGACGGCGTCCATCCGCACGCAGTCGTTTTCTGCCAGTCCCTCACGGACGTCGAGCGAACAATCACGTGGGCTCGGAAGCACGACCTGCGCATCGCCCCGCGCTCCGGCGGCCACAGCTACGGCGGCTACTCGGTTTCTCCGGGAGTCGTGGTCGACGTCTCGCGGCTGAACCGGGTCGCGC
>JBASRJ010000162.1:0-4761 GCA_049273785.1 Gaiellaceae bacterium
GCGCGACCCGCGGCGGACCGGCCGGCACCGGCATGACGTCGGCCAGCCCGAGCGCCGTCATGCGCGCAAGCGCCGCCTCGTCGATCGCGTCGATAAGACCCGCGAGCTCGAGCGGCTCGTCGAGGCGGAGGCCGAGCATCACGCGCTCGCGTTGCCGGACGTCGATCGGGAGCGGCTCGTGCTCGCGTGGCGGCCGCTCTTCCCGGGCGAGCGCCGCCGTGTACGCCGCCAGCCTGGGCGCATTCCGCCAGCGCCGGCCCTCAATCGTCGAAACCGCGCCGATCCCGACACCCAGGTAGTCGCGGCCCCGCCAGTACGCGAGGTTGTGACGCGAGCGCAGATCTCGGCCGTCCGCATCGGTAGCCGTCCGGCAGAAGTTCGCCGTCTCGTACCAGCGGTATCCGGCACCCGTCAGCCGTTCCACCACCAGCTCGAAATACGACTCCATCGCGTCGGCCTGGCGGGCGAGCTCCGCGCCGTGGGTGTGGGTGAAGCGCGTCCCCGGCTTCGCCTCGAGCTCGTAACAGGACAGATGCTCCGGCCCGAGCGCCACTGCGTCGTCGAGGTCGGCCTCGAGGTCGGAGGTGCTCTGGCCGGGAATCCCGTGGATGAGATCGAGCGAGATGTTGTCAAATCCGGCATCACGAAGATTGTAGAACGCGCGTCGGACGGTGTCTGGCTGGGCAACACGTTCGAGCACCGCCAGCAGGTGGGGACGGAAGCTCTGCGCCCCGAGCGAGACACGGTTGACGCCGTGCTGACGGAGGAGCGCCGCGAGCGCGCACGTCACCGTCTCGGGATTCGCCTCGACGGTCACCTCCTCGGCCCGTGGCAGCGAGTCCAGCAGCTCCGCCAGCGCGTCGGGCTCGGTGAAGGTGGGCGTCCCGCCGCCGAGAAAGACGGTCTCCACCTCGGGTGCCAGCAGCGGGAGCTCGAGCGCGAGCTCGGCGAGCACCGCGTCGACATAGCCCGCGTGCTGGTCACGCCGGCCCACCAGCGTCACGAAGTCGCAGTAACCGCAGCGATTCGCGCAGAACGGCAGATGGACGTACAGATGACGGGCGCCGCCGCTCACTTCCGCTCACCGTCCAGGTTCAGGACGGCGAGGAACGCCTCCTGCGGCACCTCGACCATCCCCACCTGCTTCATCCGCTTCTTCCCCGCCTTCTGCCGCTCGAGCAGCTTGCGCTTTCGCGTGATGTCGCCGCCGTAGCACTTCGCGAGCACGTCCTTGCGCTTCGCCTTGACGGTCTCGCGCGCGATGACGCGGGAGCCGATTGCAGCCTGGATCGGAACGTCGAACATCTGCCGCGGAATCTCCTTCTGCAGGCGCTCGACCAGCGCCCGCCCGCGGTCGTACGCGAAGTCCCGATGGATCACGAGCGAGAGCGCGTCCACGGGCTCCCCGCCGACGAGGATGTCCACGCGCACGAGCTTTCCGGGCCTGAACCCGATCAGGTCGTAGTCGAAGCTCGCGTACCCGCGCGTGCGGGACTTCAGCTGGTCGTAGTAGTCGAGCACGATCTCGGCGAGCGGAAGCTCGTACGTCAGGTGCACGCGCTCCTCGGAGAGGTACTCCAGCTGATCGAAGCGGCCGCGGCGGTCGTTGTTGAGCTCCATCACGGCCCCTACGAACTCCTTCGGGACGATGATCGATGCCTTGATGTACGGCTCCTCGACCTCCTCGACCTCCTCGGGCAGGTCGGACGGCGTGTGCACTTCCCGCCACTCCCCGTTCGGCGGCTTGACGCGGTACGCGACGTTCGGTGCCGTCACGAGCAGGTCGAGGTCGAACTCGCGCTCGAGCCGCTCGCGGACGATCTCCATGTGCAGCAGACCGAGGAAGCCGCAGCGGAAACCGAAGCCGAGCGCCTGCGACGTCTCGGGCTCGTAGAAGAGCGCGGCGTCGTTGAGCTTCAGCCGCTCGAGGGCGTCACGAAGCTCCGGATAGTCGTCGGAGTCCGTCGGGAAGAGCCCGGCGAACACCATCGGCTTCACGTCCTTGTATCCGGGCAGCGGCGCCGCGGCGGATCGCCGTTCGGACGTGAGCGTGTCGCCCACGCGCAGCTTCGAGACGTCCTTGAGCCCCGTGATCACGTAGCCGACCTCGCCTGCGGCGAGCGAGTCAGACGAGCGCATCGTCGGCGAGAAGAAGCCGAGCTCCTCCGCCTCGAATCTCGTTCCCTGTGCCATCGCGCGCAGCGGCTCACGCGTCGAGAATGCCCCGTCGACGACGCGCACGAACGCGACGACGCCGCGGTACTGGTCGTACGAGGAGTCGAAGATCAGCGCCCGTGCCGGCGCGTCCGGGTCGCCCGCGGGCGGCGGCACGCGCTCGATGATCGCGTCGAGCACCTCTTCGACGCCCGCTCCGGTCTTGGCGGAGATCCGCAGGACGTGCTCCGGCGTGTCGCCGATCAGGTCCGCGAGCTCGCCCGCGGCGGCGTCCGGATCGGCCTGTGGCAGATCGATCTTGTTCACGACCGGGACGATCTCGAGATCGTTCTCGATCGCGAGGTAGGCGTTCGCGAGCGTCTGGGCCTGCGTGCCCTGGGCGGCATCGACGACGAGGAGCGCTCCCTCGCACGCCTGCAAGGACCGCGACACCTCGTACGTGAAGTCCACGTGGCCAGGGGTGTCGATCAGGTTCAGTTGGTGGCCCTTCCACTCGACGCGCACAGCCTGAGCCTTGATCGTGATCCCGCGCTCGCGCTCGAGGTCCATCGTGTCGAGCACCTGCTCGCGCATCTCCCGCTGCGACACGGCGTGCGTGAGCTCGAGGATGCGATCGGCAAGCGTCGACTTGCCATGGTCGATGTGGGCAATGATCGAGAAGTTGCGGATGCGGTCCTGAGGCATGGTTACGCGCGCTTGAAGCGCGATCGCAACGCTAGCAACGCATTGAGCTCGCGAACCCGCAGCAGACGGCAGGAGAAGAGGTACCCGGCCGTCCCGGCCGTCAGCGCGACGACGACCGACGCGAGCTGGCCGCCGAACGACCGGCCGAGCGCCTGGTCGAGGCCGTACCAAGCTCCGAAGGCGATTCCTCCGAGCACCGCGGAGGCGACGACGATGCGACCGGTCGATGCGACCGTCTCCATGAGCTCGATCCGTTCGAGGCGGCGCCGCAGCAGCCAGAGCAGGACGACCGTCCCCACGATGTTGACGAGGGACGTCGAGAGCGGGATCCCCCAGGTGCCGAACCGGTAGAAGGCCGCGTCGAGCGCGGCGTTGAGCCCGAGGTTGCCGAGCGCGACGAGCGTCGGGATCCAGTTCGACTGCAGGCTGAAGAACGCGCGGTTCAGCATCAGCATCGCGCCGTTGAAGACGAGCCCGCCCGAGAAGGCCGCGAGTGCGCCGGCCGTGACCGCAGTCTCGTGCGGTCCCCAGGCGCCGCGCTGATAGACGATCCGGGTGATCGGATCGGCGAGGACGGCGCTGACGACGCCGGCCGGAATCAGCAGGAATGCGATCTGTCGCAGCCCGAGGCCGACGTTCCGTCTGAATCCGTCGAGGTCCCCCCGCGCCGCCAGTCTCGCGAGCGAGGGAAAGAGGACCGTCGCGATCGCGACCGAGAACATCCCCTGCGGGAGCATGTACAGGCGGAATGCCTTGTCGATCGCCGTCGGTGCGAGGTTGGGATCGATGAGCCTCGACGCGAACGCCGAGTCGACGACGGCGTTGAAGTTGATCAGCCCGAGCCCGAGCGTGACCGGCACCATCAGCTTGAGCACACGTCGGACCGCCGGGTCGCGCCAGTCGATCACGATGCGCAAGCGGTCGTCGAGTCCCCGGAGCCACGGGATCGGGAGCAGCACCTGGATCACCGTCCCGACGACGATCGCAATCGCGTACACGTAGAGCTTCGTGTCGAGTGAATGCGCCTGCGGGACGCCGATCACGAGCCCGGCGATGATCGCGAGATTCCAGAATACCGGCGTGAGCGCGGGAACCGCGAAGTGCTCGTACGAGTTGAGAATCCCGACGACGATCCCCGACACGCCGAGCAAGGCGACGATCGGAAAGAGCACGCGCGACAGCCCCACGGCGAGTGCCCGATCGCCTCCTGGATCGCCGAAGGGGCGCAGCAGCCACGGCGCGAGCACGATGAAGAGGGCCGTCAGTGCGCCCAGTCCGAGGAGCATCAGCCAGAACAGGCTCGACGCGACGCGCCACGCTCGCCGGCGGTCCCCCTTCTCCAGCAGCTCGCTGAAGACCGGCACGAACGCGGACGACAGCGCGGCATCCGCGACGAGCGCGCGAACGAGATTCGGAACCTGGAACGCGACCGTGAACGCGTTGATCTTTCCGGCGGCGCCGAAGTAGTAGGCGGCGACGATTTCGCGGATCAGGCCGAGGATCCGGGAGAGTCCCGTCGCGAGCGAGAAGATCGCCGTCGACCAGGCGAGCCGCCGTCCCCGGGCCGCCGCTGTCTCGCCCGGACGGATCTCGGCTTGCTCCGCCATGTTGGAGAGCATAGGGAGCGATGTCGCTGGTACCATCCGGCGCGCCCGCGACCGCGGGCCTTTTCACGCCATGCCGAACACCAAACAACAGAAGAAGCGCGTTCGCTCGGCCGCCCGCCAGCGGCTTGAGAACCTCCGTTACCGCTCGACCGTGAAGACGCTGACGAGACGGCTCGAGGCCACGGTCGCGGCCGGCGAGAAGGATCGTGTCGAGGCCGAGCACCGTGAGCTGGTCCGCTGGATCGACCGCGCGGCCGCGCGCGGGGCGCTTCATCGCAACACCGCGGCCCGGCGC
>JBASRJ010000166.1:0-2803 GCA_049273785.1 Gaiellaceae bacterium
CGCTCGCGGCCGGCTTCCTGATCGGCGGCCCGCAACTGGCCGTCGAGGCCGCGGCCCGCTGCGTCGCCAAGCTGGGGACGATGCCGTGATCCGCGTCGCCGACGAAGTGCGCGACTCACGCGCCGTCGTTGCGCTCGAGACGACGCTCGTCGCGCACGGCTTCCCACCCGGCGAAGGCGTCGCGGTCGGCCTCGAGTCCGAGCGCCGGGTGCGCGCTGCGGGCGCCGTGCCGGCGACGATCGGGATCCTCGACGGCGAGATCGTCGTCGGTCTGACGGAGCAGGAGCTCGCGCGGTTCGCCGCGGACGCCCGCAAGGTCGGTCCGCGCGACCTCGCGACCTGCATGGTGCAGGGCGCCGTCGGCGCGACGACGGTCGGCGGCACGCTGGCGGTGTGTCGTGCGGTCGGCATCCGGCTGATGGGAACCGGCGGGATCGGCGGCGTGCACCGCGGGTGGCAGGAGCATCCGGACGTGTCTGCCGACCTCGGGGAGCTCGCCCGATGCCAGGCACTGGTCGTGTCTGCGGGGGCCAAGTCCCTGCTCGACGTGCCGGCAACGGTCGAGGTGCTGGAGGCGCTCGGCGTCCCGGTCCTCGGTTATCGAACTGACGAGCTGCCGCTCTTCTACTCCGCGCACGGAGGCCCTCCGACCTCCGCGCGGGTCGAATCCCCCCACGAAGCCGCGCGGGTCGCGCAGGCGCACTGGGAGCTCGGCGGCAACGGATTGCTGGTCGCGCGGCCGCCGGACGACAGCCTGGACGAGCTCGAGCCGCTGATCGAGGAGGCGCTGCGCGCCGCGGGCGACGAGGGCGTGCGCGGCCAGGACGTGACGCCGTTCGTCCTTTCGTACCTCCACGACCGCAGCGGCGGCCGCACGCTACACGCGAACAAGGAGCTCGTCGCCGCGAATGCGCAGCTCGCAGCCGAGATCGCGGTCGCCCTCTCCTGATGGAAGCGCGCACCGACTTCGACGGCCCGGCGCTCGAGCTCGACTTCCCCGGGCTGCGGATCGGTGTCGCCGAGTACGACGAGGGCCCGACGGGTTGCACCGTCTTCCACTTCACCGGCGGTGCGACGATCGAGCGCGACGTGCGCGGCGGCTCGCCGGGCACGTTCGGCGAGTTCGAGTGGGTCGACGCGGTCTGCTTCGCCGGTGGGTCGCTGTACGGGCTCGAGGCGGCGACCGGTGTGGCCGCCGAGCTGTTCGAACAACGCAACTACGACACGGGCTGGATGTCGATTGCCGCCGTCTCGGGCGCGATCATCTTCGACTGGGGATTTCGCGACAACGCCGTCTATCCCGACAAGGAGCTCGGGCGCGCGGGGCTCCGAACTGCGCGCGAGGGAAGCTTTCCGCTCGGCCGGCGCGGCGCGGGTCGCTCTGCAACGGTCGGCAAGACGTTCGGCCTCGAACAAGGTGAGCCGGGCGGACAGGGCGGCGCGTTTCGCGCCATCGGCCCCACGCGACTCGCGGTGTTCGTGGTCGTGAACGCCGTCGGTGCAGTGGTGGACCGTCACGGACACGTCGTCCGCGGACACTTCGACCGATCGACCGGCGCGCGCCGCGCACTCGTCGAAGGAGTCGAGGAGCGCGTCGCCGGTGGCCGATCTGTGCATCCCTCTCCGGGCAACACGACGCTCACGCTCGTCGCGATGAATCAGCGCGTCGACCGCAAGCCCCTCCGTCAGCTCGGCCGGCAGGTGCACGCGTCGATGGCACGCGCGATCCATCCGTTCCACGCGCTGACGGACGGCGACGTCCTCTACGCGGCGACGACGAACGAGGTCGACAACGAAGTGCTCGACAGCGTCGCGCTCGGCGTCCTCGCGTCCGAGCTCGCGTGGGACGCCGTGCTCACCGCGGTCAGCGACTAGAGGTCGCGTCGCCGGAACGCGAGTAGCGCGGCTGTGCCCACCAGGCAGAGAAACGCGAGAGCCCACAGCCGGACACCCCAGCCGTGGACGTACGCGCCGCCGAACGGGCCAAGCTGAAGGAGGAAACCCGTGAGCCCGCTTGTCGACGCCGTGATTTGGCGCAACGCATCCTGGTACAGCGCCTCGAACGGGGTCATGTAGGCGGCGACGGTCGAGGCGTGCCTGATCGCGGTCGACCCGATCACATGCCCGATCGTTCCCAGCAAACCGGCGACGAGCCCCGCGCCGAAGAGCATGAAGATCGCGATCCCGTTCGCGGTGGACGAGAGGAAGACCGAGCCGAGCAGTGACAACACCGTCACCACGGCGACGGCGGCGGCGATCTCGATTGCCGGCGTCGCGATGCGATCCGGCCACCAGTGCATCGTCAGCCCGGTGATCACGACAGCCGTGAGGTAGACGGCGATGACGTACGGAGCCGTGACGGCCGTGGCGCCGAGGAACCTGGCGAAGAGGAACGTCGAACGCCCGACCGGTCGGACGACGAGCGGCTGCAGCAATCCTCGCTCGGCGTCACCTGTCACCGCTCCAAGTGTGAGGAACACCGCAAGGACGACGCCGAGAAACATGGTCGCGAACAGCGCCAACCCCGCCAGGAAAGCGGAAGCGAACGTCCGCGCATCGACCGGGACATCCTGTGGGACCTGCAGTGTCCGAAGCTCGTGGTGAACGTAGTGGTTCGCGACCCAGAACAGGACGAGGAAGACGACGGTCAGGAAGAGCACGACGGCAAACACACGCCGCCGCAGCGCCTCACGTAGGACGTACCCGACGATTACCGGGACGGCGCTCACGACGTCTCCCCACCCACTGCCTCGAGGTACGCGTCCTCGAGTGTCGACGTCAGAACGCGCGCGCCGTACACACG
>JBASRJ010000168.1:0-10154 GCA_049273785.1 Gaiellaceae bacterium
TGCTCGCGGACCGCGCGGGCGATCCGCTCCCCGAGCGCCGCGAGGATGTCCGGGCGCGTCTCGAACCGGTACTTGTCGAGGTAGTAGCGCGAGCGCTTCCCCGAGCGCAGGACGAAGTCGCCCTCGAGATACGCGTGCTCGCGAAGCGCGTGCTTCAGCTCGTCGTCTGTCACCGGGTCTTGCGGAGGATCTCGCGCGCGAGCGGCAGCAGGCGCTCGGCGTCGGGCGAGCCGTTCGAGAGCGAGATCATCGAGCCGTCCTCGTAGTAGAGGTCGACCCGCTCGCGGTGCGCGCTGCGCCGGCGAATGAACGCGGCGCCCGCGAGCATTCCGCCCGCGACGCCGAACAACGCTGCGACGCTACGGCGCATCAGGCTTCTTCGGCCGGGAGGCGGGCTTCTTCCGTTCTGCGGCCGGCTTCTTTTCGGCGGCCGGCTTCTTGGCCGCGGACTTCTTCTTGGCGGCGGGTTTGGGCTCAGTGGTACGCGCGGCGGAACCTCCCGGTTCCCCCGAAGCCCCCTCCCCTGGTCCGCTGGCGCGGACGGGCCGCTTCGCGGCCGGCTTGGTTGCGATCGAGCGCAAAGCGCTCTTCAGGTCGTAGAACACGAGGCCCACTGTCGGATCCGGCGGGGTCGTCGCTGCAATCCGGGTCTTCCCCTCGGCGACCACGAAGACGCTTCCCTCGTGGGTTGCCGCTTCGAGCTGAGTCAGCCCTCCGTCTCCGGCCTTGACCGCCTGTGCGTGCTCCAGCAGGCGCCCGGCCCCCTCCGCCAGGCCCCCGGCGCGGCTCTCGTCGAGCGTCGAGGCCGCGACCTTGCCCGTGTCGTCGAAGACGACGGCGGCCTGGATCTGGGACGAGATCTCGGTCAGGTCGGCGAGAGCCTGCTGCGCGTCCATGGCAGATACAGCATATTCAGGCGCGTGCGCTTCAGACGACGCGATCTGTGGCGGAAGTTCTACGCCGACCGCGGCCCGCACCTCGCAGCGATGATCGCGTACTTCGCGCTGCTCGCGTTCGTGCCGCTGACGTTCCTCTCGCTGTCGCTGCTCGGGCTCGCCGGGCGCGCCGACGAGTCGAGCTTCCTCGTGAAGGAGATCAAGCGCGCGCTGCCCGGCACGCCGATCGACCAGATCGTCAAGCTCGTGCACGCCGTGCAGGACAACGCCACCACACTCGGGATCGTCGGCGGCGCGGCGCTCCTGTGGACATCGCTGTCGCTCTTCAGCGTCCTCGAGTCGGCGTTCAACATCGTCTACGAGCGGCCGAACCGGTCGTTCCTACGCGGGAAGGGGCTGGCGTCGCTGCTGATGATCGGCTCCCTCGTGACGCTGTTCGTCGCACTGCTCGCCGGCTCGATCGGCGTCTCGGCGCTGAGGGACTACGTGCCCGGGTTCGCGGACAGTGCGGTCGCCGCGTACGTGCTCTCGATCGCGGTCTCGCTGCTTGGCGTCTTCGTGTTCCTCGTCTCCTGCTACTACTTCCTCACGAACGCGGACGTGACCGTGCGGGAGGTGCTGCCGGGCGCGATTCTCGCCGCCGTGTTCCTCGAGGCGACGTTCCAGGTCCTCCCCTTCTACCAGCGCTACGCGAACCTGAACCCGACATTGAGGGCGTTCGGATCGCCCGCGATCCTCCTCGTGTGGCTGTACGTGATGGCGAACGTGATCGTCTTCGGCGCCGAGCTGAACTGGTGGCGGAGGCGGCGCACGGAGGCTCAGCTCGTGGACGAGCTACCGGGCCTCGCCTAACGCCCCGAGCAACGCGCGGGCGGCGCGCGCGCGGTGCGAGTGCTCCGACTTCCACTCGTTGCCGAGCTCCGCCACGGTGCGCTCCTCGCCCTCCGGGATGAAGATCGGGTCGAATCCGAAGCCCTCGACCCCTCTTGGCGCGTCCGCAATGTGACCCTCGAGCGTGCCCGTGCCTCGGAACTCCTCGCCCGAGGGCGAGACGGCGACCAGCTCGCAGACATAACGGGCGCGGCGCCCGTCGCCGCCGCTCCCCTCCAGCTCGCGCAGCAACCAGCCGACCTCGTCACCGGCAGCGCTCCGGGACGAGTGGACGCCGGGACGGCCGCCGAGGCCTTCGACCCCGATGCCGGAGTCCTCGCCGAGCATCCACGCATCCGGCGGCCCCACGCTGCGACCGAACTCCGCCTTCGCGCGCGCGTTGTCGTAGTACGTCGCCCCGTCTTCGGGCGGGAACTCCTCCGCTTCGAGCAGCTCGATCGTCCAGCCGGGCAGGAGGGCCTCGAGCTCGCGTGCCTTGTGCTCGTTCCGCGAGCACAGGCGCGCGGTTATTCCGCCCACCGCACTCCGGTGACGTGAGTGACGTCCGCGATCCGGGCCACGAGCGCCGGTACCTGCGTCCCGGGCGGCAGCGTGACGTCGAGCTCGAGCCGGCGCCGGTCGCCTTCCTCGCTCACGTCGATCGCCTCGAGCCGGGCACCGGCGCGTTCGACTTCGTCGATCACGTTGCCGGGGCTCTCCCCGGTGGGCAGCTCCACGAGCAGGCGACCGTCTTCCGGACGAAACCGCCGGATGTACCGGTACGCCATGATGCGCAGCGGATAGAGCGCAAAGAGCACGAGCGCAGTCGTGATCACCGCGCCGCTGTAGTAGCCGGCTCCCGCAGCGAGCCCGACTGCAGCGACCACCCACAACGTCGCGGCGGTCGTCAGCCCTCGAATGGTCAACCCTTGACGGATGATCGCGCCGGCGCCGAGGAAGCCGATGCCGGTCACGATCTGCGCGGCGATCCGTGTCGGGTCGGCACGGATGACGCCCTGCCCGGACGTCAGGAAGTCGTGAAAGCCGTACGCCGACACGATCGTGAACAAGGCCGAGCCGACGGAGACGAGCAGGTGCGTCCGGAGGCCGGCTTCGCGCTCGCGCAGCTCACGCTCGATCCCGATCGCTCCTCCGAGCACGGCGGCGAGCGCGAGTCGCAGCAACGCTTCGTCCCAGTTGAGCGTCGGGATGCTATGCACGAACAGCAGCAGCTGCTTCCTCCTGCGCGACGGCGATCTCCTCGATTCCCTCGGCCGCGAGCTCGAGCAGGTCGTCGAGTCGCGCGCGCGTGAACGGCGTCCGTTCGGCGGTCGCCTGCACCTCGACCAGCGCGCCTTCGTCGGTCATGACGACGTTCATGTCCACCTCGGCCTGCGAGTCCTCTGAATAGTCGAGGTCGAGGAGCGGCTCTCCGTCGACGATTCCCACGGACACCGCTGCGACCGAGCCCGCGAGTGTCCGGCCGAGGCCGAACCGGTCGAGCGCGCGGCGTGCGGCGACGTAAGCACCGGAAATCGCAGCGCACCGCGTGCCGCCGTCGGCCTGAAGCACGTCGCAGTCGACCCAGAGCGTCCGCTCGCCGAGCGCCTCGAAGTCCGTGACCGCGCGCAGGGAGCGGCCGATCAGCCGCTGGATCTCGACCGTGCGACCGCCCAACCTCCCGCGCGAGGCCTCGCGCTCGGTGCGCTCGCCCGTCGACGCAGGCAGGAGCGAGTACTCGGCCGTCAGCCAGCCACGGCCTTTGCCGTACAGCCAACGCGGCACGCCCTCCTGCACGGACGCGGTGCACAGCACCTTCGTCTTCCCTTGCGTGAAGAACACTGAGCCGTGCGGCTGCTCGAGGAAGTCGGGCTCGAGCTCGAGCGGGCGGAGCTGGTCGTGGCGGCGGCCGTCGGCGCGAATCATGCGGCGGCGGTCAGCTCCGCGAGCTCGATGCGCTCGACGTCCGGGATCGGCAGCTGGAGGAAGCGGGCGCCCATCGTGCGAAACACCTCGGGGTCGCCGGTCGTGAGAAACCGGTAGCTCCCTTCGCGCGACCCGTCGTTTTCGAAGCCCTTGCGGGCCAGGGTCTCGGCGACCTCGCGCGCGGTCTCCTCGGCCGAGAAGACGAGCGTCACGTCACGGCCGAACACGCGCTGGAAGATCGGGCGAACCAATGGATAGTGCGTGCACCCGAGGATGACGGTGTCGACACCCGCGGCCTTCAAGGGCGCGGCGTACTCGCGCACCGCTTCCGTCGTCTCGGCGGCGAACGGATCGTCGCTCTCGATCAGCGGCACGAGCCGGGGACAGGCGACGGAGAAGACCTCGACGCCCGCGTCGAGCGTGCGAACGAGCTCCGCGTAACGGCCGGCCTCGACCGTCGCCTCCGTCGCGAGCAACCCGACGCGGCGGTTGCGGGTCGCCTGCACTGCAGCGTGCGCCTCAGGATTGATCACGCCGACGACGGGGACGGTGAGCTCCTCTTGCAGCTGTGGCAGCGCAGCGGAGGTGGCCGTGTTGCAGGCGGCGACGACGAGCTTGACGCCCTGGGCCTCGAGGAATGCGCCGATCTCGCGGGCGAAGCCGCGTACCTCGCCCAGCGGCCGCGGCCCGTAGGGCAGCCGCGCATGGTCGCCGAGGTAGAGGAAGTCCTCGTGGGGAAGCGTGACCAGACACTCGTGGAGGACGGTGAGCCCGCCCACCCCCGAATCGAAGACGCCCACCGGCCGCGGATCCACCAGCCGATCGTACCGCCGAGATACGCTGTGCACCTCGTGCGGCGTCTGTCCGCCATCGCCACGGCCGTCGTCGCGTGCTTCCTCAGCGGCCCCGCCTCCGCCGCCTCGTTCACTCACTCCGACTCGATGCTCCCCATGAGCGACGGCGTCGATCTCGCTGCAACCCTGTACGAGCCCTCCGGGGCCCGGCCGCCTGCCGGCTGGCCCGCGGTGATCATGTTCCACGGGCTCGGCGGGACGCGGGCGGACACGAACGCGATCGCGGAAGGATCGTTCGCGAGCCAGGGCTACGCGGTGCTGACGACCGACTTTCGCGGGCACGGCCAGTCCGGCGGCCTCTCGTCGATCGACGGACCTCGGGAGATCACGGACGTGCGCGCTCTCTTCGACTGGCTCGCGGCGCGGCCGGAGATCGACGCGAAGCACATCGGCGCGTGGGGCATCTCACTCGGCGGCGGTGCCATCTGGCGATCGCTCGTGGCGAGCGTGCCCTTCGCCGCAGTCGAGACCGTGGAGACGTGGACCGATCTGCTTCAGGCTCTGACGCCGCAGAACCTCTCGAAGTCGGGGCTCGTCGCCGGCTTCTTGAGCTTGATCCCGACGTCCCGCACCGATCCGTCGGTGCTGGCGGTTCGTGCCGACGCGCTCTCGAGCGCGAACAGCGAGGCCCTGCGAGCATTCGGCGACATACGGTCGAGCCGTTCGGCGCTGGGACGCATCACGACACCCGCGCTGATCTTCCAGGGGCGGCGCGACTTCGCGTTCGGGCTCGAGCAGGGAGTCGAGCTGTACCAGGGCCTCGCCGGTCCGAAGCGGCTGTACATCGGCGACTTCGGCCACGTGCCGTCGACGTTTCCCGGTCCCGATTTCAGCGTCGTGATGGCCGAAGCATCCGACTGGTTCGACCGGTACCTGAAAGGGATGCCGAACGGCATCGACACGCGGAAACCGGTCGAGCTCGCGCCCGATCCGTTCCAGGAGGCACAGAACGTCTCCTATTCGAGCCTGCCGCCGACGAAGACGCTGACACTCGCCGCGAGAGGAAGCGCGACAATCGGCGGCGCCGGCAAGGTCGTGCGTTCGCTCGGGAAGGCGAGCACGCGCCTCGAGACCTTCGGAAGCGGCATCGTGCGGCTCCCGGTCACGGTGCGCGCGGGCTGGAAGCATCTCGTCGCAGTGCTGACCGCGACCACGCCGAGCGGGGACACGATCCTCGTCTCGGACGGCGGCGTGCCGACGAATCCGGGGAAGCAGACCGTCTCGATCCGCCTGCTCTCGGACGCGACGGTGATCCCACGCGGCTCGCGGCTGACGCTGACCGTGGCCGGCTCGTCCGTCGCACAGAACCCGGCGAACCTGCTCTATCTCGCGACGGTTGCGGACGACGCACGAATCACGATCGGCGCAGGCACGCTGCGGCTGCCCGTGCTGCAGCATCCGATCTCCGGATGATCATCCACCTCGCAGCGGCGGCTGCAGCCGTTGCGCTCACGCCGCACGCGGCGCCCGGCGTGACGCCGACGACGATCACGATCGGCGGCACGGTCCCGATCAGCGGTCCCGCCGCAGCTTTCGGATCCGTCGCCGGCGGGTCCGAGGCGTACTTCAAATACGTAAACGCTCGCGGCGGCGTCCACGGTCGCCAGATCGTCTACACGTATCTCGACGACGGCTACGAGCCTGCGAAGACCGTGCAGTTGACGCAGCAACTCGTCGAGCAGGAGAAGGTCTTCGCCCTGTTCGACACGATCGGGACGGACAACGCTCTTGCGATCCGGGAGTACGTCAACGACCGGAAGGTTCCGGATCTCTTCGTCGGCAGCGGCGTCTCCGACATCGCACGCGAGCACGGGAGGTACCCGTGGATGATGGGCTACCTGCCGAGCTTCGTCGGCGAAGGCGTGATGGACGGCCGCCGTATCGCCCAGGTGACGCCGCGCGCGAAGATCGCAGTCCTCTACGAGAACTCCAACTTCGGCAAGGACCTGCTGACTGGGCTCAAACGAGGACTGGGCGGAAAGGGGAAGATCGTCGCGCAACAGTCCTACGAGACGACCGAGCCCGACGTCGGCTCGCAGATCGCGCGCCTGCGAGCGTCACGCGCCGACACGCTGATGCTGTTCGCAACACCGCTGTTCGCGATCAAGGCCTACGCGGGGGCGAACCGGCTCGGCTGGCACCCGCGCATCTACGTCTCGTCGGTCTCGATCTCGCCGGACGTGATGAAGGTGGCCCGGCTGAACGCCACACCCCGCACGGTCGACGGCTCGATCTCGATCGCGTTCGTCAAGGATCCAACCTCGCCTGTCTGGAAGAACGACAGCACGGTCAAGCTCTATCGCTCGATCCTCGCGCGCTACATGCCGAAGGCGAAGCCGCTCAACGTCTACCTCTACTACGGGATGGCCGTCGCGTACACGATGGTCGACGCGCTCCGTCGAGCCGGCGCCAACCCGACGCGCGACAGCCTCCTCCGCGCGGCGACACACCTCGACGAGACCAATCCGTTCCTGCTGCCGGGAATCCGGATCAAGACCTCGCCGAAGGACTACTACCCGATGGACAAGGCCCGGTTTGTTCGGTACTCCAACGGGCTATGGGTCCTGTTTGGGAAACTCGTCAATGCGCGTGGTTAGGGCAAACGCCAACCGGTCGCCCGCGGCGGCGTCTTACCCTGCGGAATATCACTTGGAATAGGGAAAGGAAGGGGTATGAAGACGATTCTCAGGCTAGTCACGGTGACGGCCGTCAGTGTCGCCGCGCTGGCCCTCGCGGGCAACGCGCTGGCCACGCAGAGGCTGTCCGTGACCCAGTCCGCCACCTCGCTGACGATCAAGCTCAGCCAGGATGCCTCCGACCAGCAGCCGTCCAGGATCAACATCTACCTCCCGGCCGGTTACACGGCGAACACGAGCGCGACGCCGGGAACGACGATCGGAACGACCACAGGCGTGGTCATCGCCCGCGACCAGGGCAACATCGACCTGCCGCTGACGGGTGACGTCATCGTTGCCGATCCGGCGGCGCACACGACGGATCCGTGCTCTCCCGGCAGCAACGTGGCGGTGTGGATCCTTCAGCTGTCTGTCGCCGGCCAGACGATCAACCTCCCGGTCTACCTCAATCCGACCGCAGGGATCGAAACGGGCCTCGGCTCGTCGAAGCTCACCGTCTGTCTGGCGCCGTCCGATACGCCGGTGGGGTCGCCCGGCCGCTCGCCGTTCGGCGCGCAGCTCAAGAACGCGACGTTCACCGTCAACAACGTGTTCACGGCGCCGGCCGGCGCGGCGCGCTGGGAGTCGCTGTGGACACCGTGGAGCGTCGGTACCGGCGTCCCGAACCCCGTCGGCACCGTCGAGGCGCGCGCGTTCGTCGGTCCCGGGGCGGTCACGCTCGCGGCCAAGGTCACGAGCAAGGCGAAGCGGATCGTCACCCTGAGCGGGCGTGTCAGCGCTTCGGGTGTCGGCGTCGTCGGCGCAAGCGTGAGCCTCCTCCTGAACGGGAAGGCTCGCTACAAGGCCAAGACGAACGCCACCGGTGCGTACAAGTTCGCGTTGCAGAAGAAGAAGGGGTCGGCGGTGACGACGACGTTCTTCCAGGCGAAGGTCACCGTCGGCGAGCAGGACGTGACGACAGCGGGCTGCGCCAGTCCGGCGGCTCCGCCAATCCCGTGCGTCAGCGCGACGCAGGGCTCGTTCACGGCCACCAGCAAGAAGATCCGGATCCGCATCTAGGGTCGCTCGCATCGGCCGTTCGAGACGGGGCCCGGAGAGGGCCCCGTCTCGTATCCTGGGCTCGTGGCGGAGATTCGGATCGGCACCTGCTCGTGGGCCGACGAGGCGCTCTCGAAGCACTTCTATCCTCCCGGAACGCGGCCGGCCGAACGGCTCCCGTACTACGCGGAGCACTTCGATACGGTCGAGGTCGACTCGACCTACTACCGCCTTCCGGCCGACGAGATGGTCGAGCGCTGGGCGGAGCGGACGCCCAACGGCTTCGTGATGCACGTGAAGGCGTTCGGACTGATGACGCGCCATCCCGTGAAGCTCGAGTCGCTTCCGACCAACCTGCGCGACGATGCGCCGACGGATGAAAAAGGCCGGGTCGACCGGCCGTCGCGCGAGTTTCGCGGCGAAGTCTTCCGCCGGTTCCTCTCTGCGCTCGAGCCGCTGCGCTCGCAGGGCAAGCTCGGGGGAATCCTGTTCCAGTTCCCGTCGTACGTGGTGCGCAAGGACGCGTCGCTCGACTATCTCCGCTGGGCCCGCGAGCAGCTCGGCGACGACGAGATGCTCGTCGAGTTCCGGCACTCATCTTGGCTCGAGGAGGACGCGCGTGACGAGACGTTGCGCTTCCTGGAGGAGATGGGCGCGACGCACGTCGTCGTCGACGCGCCGCGGATCGAGAATGCGAAGAACCTGGTGCCGACCGTGCTCGCGCTGACGTCACCGACGCTGTACGTGCGCTTCCACGGACGGAACGCGTCGACGTGGAACAAGCGCGGCGGGAGCGCGGCGGACCGGTTCGATTACCTCTATTCCGAGGACGAGCTGCGCGAGTGGGTCCAGCCGTTGCGCGAGCTCTCGGAGCAGGCGGAGCAGGCGTACGCCTTCTTCAACAACAACGCGACGAGCCCCGACGGCCGCGGCGGTCGCGTCGCGCAGGCCGCGACGAACGCGAAGGCGCTCCGGCAGCTCCTCGAAGCGGAACACGTGCCCGCGACGTAGTGCGCCACTAGTGGAAATCCTCTCGATCGTGCACGGGGGCAACGTGCGCGAGGGCATCTTCGCCGACCCCGTCCGGGAGCGCGGCCACGAGCTCGTCGAGTGGAGGCCCGTGTCTGGTGTGCCGTCGCCGCGACCGCCGGAGGACTACGGCGCGGTGCTCGTCTTCGGCGGCGCGATGCACGCCGACCAGGAGGACCAGCATCCGTGGCTCCGCGAGGAGGACGCCCTGATGCGACGGCTGATCGAGGCGCGGACTCCCGTGCTCGGGATCTGCCTCGGCGCGCAGCTGCTCGCGAAGGCCGCCGGCGCGCGCGTCGCTCCTCTACGCGAGCCCGAGATCGGGTGGTTCCCGACGGAGCTGACGGAGTCCGCGGCGCACGATCCCGTCGTCGGCCGACTGCCTCGGACGTTCGACGCCTTTCAGTGGCACTCATACGCGTTCGAGGTGCCCGACGAGGCGGAGGAGCTTGCACGCAGCGAGGTGTGCTCCCAGGCGTTTCGTCTCGGCGACAGCGCCTGGGCCGTGCAGTTCCACCCGGAGGTGACGCTGCCGCAGGTAGAGGGATGGATCGACGATCCGGGCGATCCGTGCCCCGATCCGGAAGGCCTTCGCGCGGAGACGCGGACGCGGATCGCCGAGTGGAACGAGCTCGGGCGAATGCTCTGCGGCGCGTTCCTCGAGACCGCGGAACGGCTCACCTCGTCCCGACGCGTGTGACGTCGGGTCGAGACGCGGTCTCGTGCGCGCCGCGTCACACTTCCGTCACGGTGCCTGGCACTGCGACGCGGACCGGACGAGCTCCGGTGCCGGGCACCGGGACGCGAACCGGCGGCCCCGTCGCTCTCGAAGTGGCGCCTGGAGCCGAATCGTGAGGCTCGGCGCTGTGGATTGTTCGTCACACAGGCGTCGCGGTGCCTGGCAC
>JBASRJ010000170.1:0-4374 GCA_049273785.1 Gaiellaceae bacterium
CCCCGGGGCTGTGCCACGGGACCGCGGGGAATGCCTACGCGCTTCTCGCTCTGTGGCGGCGAACAGGCGACGAGCAATGGCTCGAACGCGCGCGCGCCTTCGCCCAGCACGCCGCGGCGCAAGTCGAGGAGCGCGCCGCGCGACTCGGGCACGGGCGGCATTCACTGTTCACCGGGGACGAGGGTGTGGCGTTGTGTCTGGCGTCGTGCCTCGCGGAGGACGAGCGGCTGCCTGTCGCGGACCGACTGATCTCAGTGACTAGCTGATGTCCACGACGCAGAAGCGGTTGCCCTCGGGGTCCGCAAGGATGATGTAGTCGGCGTCAGGTGGTCGCTTGTCCCAGTGCACTTCGGTGGCGCCCAATGCCTTCAGGCGCTCCACCTCGCCGGCCTGGTCCTCCGTGTACAGATCGAGGTGAATGCGTGGCGGTATTTGCAGTGTCGAGCGAACCTGGTCGAGCGACAGATTCGGGCCGACACCATCCCTCGGTCGGAGCAGCATGAAGTCGTCGCTCGAAACGTCGCGACGGACGTAGTCGAGAGCCTCCTCCCAGAACTCGGTCTGGCGCTGAAGATCATCGACGCGCACAACGATCGAGCCGATGTGGAGCACAGAGGCCACTTTATCGTCCATCGGCGCGCGATCAACGGCGGCGAGCCCGCACAGGGGCGCGCCGCCCTCACCGAGGTATCGCGGTCTTTCATGACCGAGTTCCCAGACATGCAGGTGCTGATGGACGACCTCGTCGTCCGAGACGATGGCCTTGTCGAGTACCACTGGACGCTCGTCGGCACCAATACCGGGCCGGGCGGGACTGGAAAGAGCGTTCGGATCCGCGGCTTCGAAGAGTGGACGATCGGCGACGACGGGCTCATCACCGAGTCGCAAGGCCACTACGACCAGGCAGAGTACGACCGCCAGCTCCAGCACGGAGTGGACGAGCCCCAATAGCAGAGGGCTATCCTCGTCTCCGAAAGGCTACGATCCGGCCCAACCGTGATCGAAACCGGGCGCCGGCGGCAGGCCGGTGAGCACTCTTTTGCGAGTGCTCGGCCACCGGCTGGCGAATCACCGCCCGTCTCCTTAACGCCGGCGAGGCTTGCGGCGCGGCGGCAGGAGCGGCGGGCTGCGGAGGCCCGCCGTCGGCGGCGGCTGGCAGTGCTGCTGGGCCTGCTCGTCCTGCTCTCCCCGGTCTTCTATTCGTACACCACGACGATGTTGCAGCCGTCGAGCCTGCCGCTGGGCGTGCGCACTGTCGAGTGGCTCAGAAACCACCATGGCAACTGGCTGGTCGACGAGGCCGAGCACATCTACTACAGCTGGAAGGCTCCCAAGCGTGGAGGACCGCAGCTGAAGACCCTGCCGGCAGTCGGCCTGGGGGCGAACGGACGCGCCCGCACAGCGACCTGGCCCACCCGGATCGAGCCTGTCTTCGCTCACCCCATTCCGGGCGAGGGAATCTGGGAGCCGACGGGACCCTCGGTCGGCGGACGCCCCCCGGTCCTTGTCACCACCTTCCGCACCGAGCTCGACTATCCGCGAATCGTCGCCTATGTCGCTTGGTTCGATCACAAGCGGACAGAGCTCGACTTCTACCCAGGCCGGTACGAACCGCCGAACGCCCCAGTGCGCGGGCCGATGTCTGTCCCGTACGGTCAGCGGTGGCGCCTGCTGGCCACCTTCAACGCCGGCTTCACGTACATCGACGGCAACAACGGCTCTTCGATCAACGGCCTCAGCTACGAGCCGCTCAAGGACGGCCTAGCGACGTTAATCGGCTATTCCAGCGGTCGAGTCGACATCAGGACGTGGACCGGCGGACCGAACGCCGCGCCTGGCATCGTCTTCGCCCGTCAGAGCCTGCCGCTGATCATCCGGGACGGTCGGCTCAGCCCTGCCTTGAACGACAGCTCGCAATGGGGCGCCACGCTGGGGAACGCCGTCCGTGTCTGGCGCACCGGCGTCGGTGTCGACCGACGCGGCAACATGATCTACGCGGCTGCCAACGACCAGACCGTGGTCACGCTGGCGAGAATCCTCCAACGAGCGGGTGCCGTCCGGGCCATGCAGTTCGACATCAACCCGGAGTGGCCAACTCTGGTCACCTATCGCCACCACCGCGGTCTGCGACCGACCAAGGTCGTACCCAACGTGATGCAGCCCGCGACGCGCTACCTCGTCCCAGACGACCGCGACTTCTTTGCGGTTTACCGACGCCTGCCAGGCCCGATTACGGTGCCCTTCAAATAGCGTCCGCCAATCGCATGGTGGAAGGATAGGTGACGATACGCATCGGGGCGTGGTTGTGCGTATGCGCGGCAACCGCCTCGATCCTCGCCGCGGGTGCAGCGTCGCCGACTGCCTCACACACGTCCTCACCGGGGCCGGCGTTCCGCGTCCGGCTTTTCCGGTTCGTTGACCGCTCGCGCACGGTCCGGCTGCCGAGCGGTCAGCGCGTGCCGCGGTGGCTCGAAACAACCGTCCGTTATCCGGCGACTAGAGGGCCGCACCCGTTGATCGTCTTCGGGCACGGATTCGCGCTCACTCCTGAGACGTATAGCGGGCTCTTGCGTGCGTGGATGCGGGCCGGGTACGTCGTCGCCGCTCCCTGGTTCCCGCTGGAACAAGCGAACGCTCCGGGCGGCCCCAACGAGTCTGATCTCGTCAACCAACCCCGGGACGTGACCTTCGTCATCTCGAGGTTGCTCGCGCTGAACGTCCGCCCGCGTGGCGTGCTCGAGGGCAAGATCGATCCGTCGCAGATCGCGGTGGCCGGTCACTCCGACGGGGGCGTGACTGCGCTTGCCGTTGCCGACGATCGTCGCTTTCGCGACCGGCGCGTCAGGGCGGCGATCGTGATGTCGGGCGCGGCGCTTCGTGGAATGGGCGCGTTCCCCCGAAACGGCCCGCCACTCCTCGCAGTGCAGGGGACGGCCGACACGATCAACGCGCCGGCGACGACCGCGGACTTCTTCCGCCTCGCACGACGTCCAAAGTTCCTGCTGTGGCTACTCGGGGCGTCACACCGCCGCCCTTACACCGATCAGGAACCGCAGCTCGGGATCGTGGAACGTGCCACCGTCGCGTTTCTCGATCACTACCTGAAGGGGCGAGCGCTCCGCGCCTTCGACAAAGCGGCGCAGCACCCCGGGCTGACGCGGCTCACCGCCGACCCGTAGTACCTCGCGTCGCTGCCCGGCCGCGTGTTTCACCGCGACGCGGTCCTGGCCGCCTCGCCGATCCGTGACGCATCAGCCGGCGGTGCCATAGGAAGCAAGTGAAGCAGATCTGTCGTCGCAGGTGGTTTGCGTACGCCGCCCGTTGCTTCTCGAGCGATCGGAACAACAGGGCATCGGCGTGCAGGCATTTCGTTGTATCGCGATCTGGATCCCGGAGCCGCTATACGCCGAAGCCCGGCGCCACCCCGTCCCCGCCGCGCACCCTGCGACCTAAACCAAGGGCGACGGCGGGGCGAGCATGCCGGTTCGCACAAGGCCTCGTATGCCCTCGTCGAAGGGAAACGCCTGCACGTTCGATGAAACGACGATGGGCCGAACCGAGCACTACGCGAACCGCGACGCGCTCGTGACAGGATCGCCGCTCGAGCTCTGCTGAGGCATGCGCACGGATCTGGCCGAGGCGCTCGGCACGATGAGGCCGTGAAGTTCCGCGAGCTCATACGTCTGCTCGAGGACGATGGCTGGCGACTCGTCGCCCAGCGCGACAGCCACCAGCAGTACGAGCATCCGAGCAAGCCGGGCAAGGTGACGGTGGCCGGCAAGCCCGGCGCTGCTGCGAGACCCAGCGGTTCGCGCAATGCCTTGTACGCCTCCATCCGCGAAAATCGCTGCACAGAGACGCTCACGATGATGAAGCTAGCCGGACTCGAACCGGCGACTGCTGGCTTTCGCCCCCGGTACCCACGGCGGTCCTAAAGTTAGGCCGTTCGGCCCATTGACACGGGCCCCCGAGGACTGGAGGATGACTGCGCGCGCATCGGCAAGCCCGACTCGGTTAGGGGGAGAACGTCCCGACTGCGGCCTAGCTTTGCGAAGTGCTGCCGATGCGCGCAGCTACCACGCGGGCGGCGAGGGAGCGGCGACTGCGGCGACGCCACCCCCTCCGAAAGTGCGCCCGTTTACGACGGAGCGCGAAACACGCTCCGGCCTGACCATCGTTGCACACTCACACCGCCTCAACGCACGAGGCGGCAGATTCCTCTCACAAGGCAAAACGGTCTTGAAGGGCGTCGAAACCCGGTTCACGTTTACGCGAAAATCAGGATTTGCAGGGAGAACACGAGGTCGCGAAGCCAGCCCGACGCGCCCTCTTGCCCTGCGTGGCGAGCACTCTGCAAACGCGTAAGAACGGAAG
>JBASRJ010000177.1:0-2282 GCA_049273785.1 Gaiellaceae bacterium
GTTCCGTGCCGGCCGGCACGGATGCGGTCGGCCGTGTGCCGCCGGTGGGCGCGGTCCGATCGGCGACCCACGACGCGCGCTGTGAGCTGCCGATCGCGTTCACCAGCCGGATCCATGCCTCGCGCTCGGCGTCCGTCGCGGCAGGCTCCGCCGTCCCGCCTCGCCAGACCTGGAGCCAGAAGGCCCGGCCGGCTTCCACCTCGGACTCGCTCAGCTCCGGCTCGTGGTCCTCGACGTGGACCTCGTCCGGAAGCACGCGGATCAGCAGGGTGTCGCCGTCGAAGCGCGTCTCCAGCCCGACCGGCAAGAGCGCAACCGGGACGGTCGCGGGAGCGATCGTCTCGATTGCGCTGATCAGTCTGATGTGGTCGACGAGCGCAGCCTGGAGCGTCGACCTCGCCCGCTCGAGCGACGTTGCGGATTCATTCGCCGCCGTCGACGCCGCGTCGACCTCGGCCTGGGCGGCGGCAGCGTCGCCTGTCCCCGTTGTCCGGATGCGCTCGAGCAAATCGCGCGCGCGTGCAAGCCGCGCCTGCGCAGCGATGTTGGCGTCGACCGCGACGTCGACGCCAGTCCGAAGTTCGCCGAGATTCGGTTGCGGGCTCATGGCGGAGGTTCCTTCGGCGGCATCAGGTCGGCGGCGCGGATCGCGACCCGGACGGGATGTTGATACGTCAGGTGCGCCTGCACCGCTGCGCAGTCGCCCCACGTCATCCCGTCGACGAGCTGTCCGTGCAGCGTCGGCGGGTCGGCGATCGCGAACGGGGCCGGGGCGTGGTTGGCCGGGTCGGGGGACATGTGAGGCCAGGCGAGGTCGTTCGACGACGCCGGAACAGCCGGCATGTCCTTCGATGGGTCGTCGAGACCGAAGCGCGGCTCGGACGGGGGCTGCGCGATCACGAACCACCAGGGATCGCCGTTCCCGCGCAACACGTCGGGCTCGATCGGGAAGCCGACGAAGCTCACGTCGGGCGGGAGGTCGCCGCGGAACGTGGGCAGGACGATCGTGTCGTCGTCGAGCATGAGTTCTTCGCCAACCTGCTTCGCGCGACAGAGGTAGACGATCGAGCCGGGGTAGCGGCGCAGCAACTCGCTGCGCAGCAGCAGAACCGCCTCGTCCTTGCCGCCGACGAGCAGCGTCTCGACAAGATGGCGTTCACCGAACAGGTGAATCGGCCCGATGTCGTCGGGCTGCGCTCCCGTGCGCCCCCAGAAGCGCTTGAACGCGGTGCCGCGCAGATCCGTCGGATACTCGCGCCAGAGAAGCTCACGCATGAACTCGTGGTTGAGGCCGACGAGGTGCGAGGCGACAAATACGGGATTCGTGCGGACGAGCGTCGCGGTGTCGGGCGGGACGAGCTCGAGCCCGGGCAAGAACCAGCCCCGGCCGAGCTCGCGCATCGCTTCCCACATCGGATCGAGGAACTGGGGGCAGCCCATGACGGGATCGAGATCGTCTCGCGGCGCGACTCCGCGAATCGCTCGCACGTCGAGCCGGAACTGAACGCGCGCTGCGATCGTCACCTCGGGATCGAACTTCGTGAGCAGGCCGCTACGCGCCGCAGCGAGATCGAGCATCGGCCCGGCGGGGGTCGCGGGCGCATCGCCGATCGTGACCACGCGGTCGAATGCGCCCGCAACGGCTGCGACCAACTCCTTCGTCCCGTCGAGATCAGCCGGACCAGTGACTTCGGGGGCCACGTGTGGGAGCGGGACCGCGAATGTACCCGACGCGAGGCTCTCGAACGAGGTGCGCGCCGCATCCGACGTGACGAGGCCCGCGGCGACGTTGTCGAGCGCGGCCGCCGCGTCGACGTTGCCCGCGGCCAGCTGTGCGAGCGCAGTGATCGCGCGCGGATCGCGACGGAAGGCATCGAGTCGCGTTCCCGGGTCCGTGACGGGATCGGCGGACGCCGCGGCCTCCGGGATCTCAGCCGTCTGCTTCAGCTGTGTCCACCGGTCGTCGTCGATGCGCGTGACGTTGGAGGTCCCCCCGGCGATGTGCGCGACCGTGTCGGTCGCGATCACGACGGTCCCACCATGGAGGACGACTCCGCCGCCGAGGCTGTGGTCCACACCCGGCGGCTGGAAGACAGCCGTGGGGCGCGCGGCGACCGCGGCCGGCAGGTCGGTGGAGATCGGGCCCGTCAACCCGAGCGGGACGTGCGTCGTGAGCGGCTGGGCGAACGGTTGCACGACGCCGCCGTGCGGCGGATGAAAGCCGCCCGGTGCCGGCGGATGAATGCCGCCGGGTGGGGGCGGCGCCGGCGGAGGCTGCACAG
>JBASRJ010000200.1:0-17592 GCA_049273785.1 Gaiellaceae bacterium
GTGGGCACACAGGGGCGGACGCTGGCGCTCGCGGGCAAGCGGCGGCCGCGGCTGCGCCTGCTGCCGCCCGAACTCGCGCCTCTGAGCGAGGAGCGGGAGCAAGCGGCGCTTGGCGCGCTGCGCGCGCTTTACCGCGATTTCCTCGAGATGGGCGGACTTGACTCGCTGGCCGATCGACGGTCTCATGCAGCGCCCCCGAGGCAGGAAAGGAAAGCCGCATGAGGATCGCCACCTATAGCCGCATCTCAACCGACGAGGAGCATCAGCCCTATTCGCTCGAGGCGCAGGCACAACGCCTGACCGCCTACGTCCAAAGCCAGGAGGGCTGGCGGCTGGTGCGCCGCTTCACAGACCAGACGAGCGGCGCCACCCTGGATCGGCCCGGGTTGCAGCGGGCGCTGCGCGAGGCGCAGGCGCAGCGGTTCGACCTCTTGCTCGTCTACCGCGTCGACCGCCTCAGCCGCTCAGTGCGCGGCCTCGCGCAACTGCTGGAGCAACTCGACCAGGCCGGCGTGCTCTTTCGCAGCGCCAGCGAGCCGTTCGACACCTCCAGCTCGGCCGGGCGGATGATGGTCCAGATGCTCGGTGTCTTCGCCGAGTTCGAACGGGCGACGATCGTCGAGCGGGTGATCGCCGGCATGGAACGCAAGGCGGCCCGCGGCGAGTGGACCGGCGGCTCGCTCCCCTTCGGCTACCGCCTCGACCCGGAGCGCCGCCACCTGGAACCCGACCCAACCGAGGCACCACTCGTGCAGGAGATCTTCGCGCGCTATGCCGACCGGCTCGAAGGCTCGTCCGCGCTCGCCGGCTGGCTGTCCCAGCGTGGCTACCGAACGAAGAACGACAAGCCCTTCAACCCGCAGGCCGTGCTGACGATCCTCCGCAATCGCGCCTACCTGGGCGAGATCAACTACCGCCGCACCAGCTACCCGGCGCCACACCAACCGCTCGTCGACAAAGACCTCTTCGAACGCGCGCAAACGATCCTCAGCGAGCGCGGCGAGAATGCCTCGCTGCGCCGCTCGAACAGATCCGACTACCTCCTCACCGGCCTGCTCAAGTGCGCCCGCTGCGGCAAGCGCTACATCGGCGCCTGCGCACACGGCAACGGCGGCCGCTACCCCTACTACGTCTGCTTCTCCCGCCAACGCTACGGCAAGACCACCTGCGACGCCGACTCACTTCCCGCAGGCGAACTCGAACACGCAGTCCTCGACCAGCTCGTCTCAATACTCGAACAAGAGCCGCTCGTCCGCCAAGCGATCGAGCAAGCCTTCGCCGACCTCGACGCCGGACGGCCGAAGCGCGAAGCGGAGCTCAAACGCGTCGAGACCGAGCTACGCAAACTGCACGAGACGCTCGACCGCTACTTCCGCGCCTTCGAGCACAAGACAATGCCCGAACAGCTCTGCGGCAAACGGATCACCGAACTGACCCAAAAACTCAATCAGCTCGAAGCACGGCGCGAAGAACTCTCGCTCGACGACAAAGGACCCGATCCGCTTTCCGACCAGGACCTCGCCGCCCTACAGTTGCACGTGCGCCAAGTGATCGAAGCTGGCGACCCGCCACAACAAAAGGCGCTCCTACAAGCGCTCGTCGACGAGATCTGGGTCGCCAGCCGCGCCGAGATCTACCCCTTCTTCTCTTTGCCCGCGGTTCGACCACCATACGGGTCAGTGCGCCTGGCAGGAATCGAACCTGCGACCTTGCGCTCCGGAGGCGCACGCTCTATCCCCTGAGCTACAGGCGCGAGGCGTCTAGTCTAGCCTCGTGGAAGTCACAGCCAGGATTGCGACGCTGGAGTTGGCGGAGACTTTCGTCATCTCGCGCGAGTCGGCGGACACGGTGGACGTCGTCCAGGTCGAGATCCGCCACGACGGGAAGACGGGTTACGGCGAGGGTGCTCCGATCGAGCACTACGGCGAGTCCGCCGAGTCGGCGGTCGCGTACGTCGAGGAGCACGCCGATGTCCTCGGCGATGACCCGTGGGCGCTGGACCACATCGAGGAACACCTGCCGCGCAAGCAGTTCGCCGCGAGGTCGGCGCTGGACGCGGCGCTCCACGACCTGCAGGGAAAGCTCGCCGGCGTGCCGGTCTGGCGGCTGCTGGGACTCCATCGCGAAGGGCCGCCGACGTCGTGGACGATCTGGCTCGGCGACCCGGACGACATGGCGCGTCGCGCGGCGAAGGTCGGCGACCGCTTCCTGCGCCTGAAGCTGAAGCTCGGCGCGCGCGACGGCCTCGACGTCGAGCGTGTGAAGGCCGTCCGCGCTGTGACACTCGTGCCGCTCCAGGTCGACGTCAACGAGTACTGGACGCTCGACGAGGCACTCGACGCGCTTCCGCAGCTCGCGGCGCTCGGCGTCGAGTACTGCGAGCAGCCGCTTCCCGCCGGGAGCGGGGCGGAGCTGAAGGCGAAGTCGCCGGTCCCGATCTACCTCGACGAGGACTGCCACACGCTCGAGGACGTCGCGTCCTGCGCGGAACGCGCGCACGGGATCAACATCAAGCTGGCGAAGTCCGGGGGCATCCGTGAGGCGGTGCGGATGGCGCACGCGGCCCGCGCCCTCGGCCTCGGCGTAATGCTCGGTTGCATGATCGAGTCCGGGCTCGGCATCGCCGCCGCGGCGCAGATCGCGAGCCTCTGCGACCACGTCGACCTGGACGGCAATCTGCTCCTGGCCCAGGACCCGTGGCCGGGGGTCGAGTTCGTCGACGGCGTCCAGCTCCCCTCCGAGGAGCCGGGTCTGGGAGTCGGCGCCGCTGCACGTGCCTGACGAGATCGTCGGCGCTCTCTCGCGCGATTACGGCGTTCATCCGTACTCGAAGTGGCGCGGCGCGCACTGGCGCCTCGCCTCCCTCGTCGAGATCGCGCCCGACGACGCGCGAGCAGCAGCCCATCTGGCCTGGCTGCGTACGCGCGAGAAACTGGAAACGCGCAAGCTCGTGCAGCAGCGGAGCGCGCCGCAGAGTTCTTGCTCGTGCACCACGTCTTCCAATCGCATCGCACGGGTGAGCCGGCGCATCCTGCCGTGATCAAGCTTCGCGTTCCGCCGTACTGGCACTACGACGTCCTCGTCGGCCTGGTCACGCTGGCGCGGTCGATCGGTCTCGGTGACCCGCGAACCTCAGATGCGCTCGACTTCGTCGAGTCGACACGGCGGGACGACGGGACGTGGCGCACCGAAGGAAAGTGGTGGAAGCCCGCCGGGCTCGAAGGGGAGCAACGTCGAGGCCGTCGTGGGGAGACATGGCGCACGAGCGCCTGACGGCACAAGCGTTGGAAGTGCTCGGCGCGGCAAATCGGCTGCAGGCCGGCGCCGCATGAGACATGATCGGAGCGCGAACCGGTGCCAGGCACCGCGCCAGGACCGTGACGACTTTATCGAGGAACTCCAGCGGTCCGGGGCTGGGGGAAAGCGCGATTGTGACAGATCCGCACCTTCGAGTTTGTCGCGGCGTGGCTCCAATCGACGTGTCCGAACCGGGACGCGGTGCCAGGCACCGTGACGGATCCGTCGCAAAAGCGATACCTGATCCTCGCTGAGGAGTTCTCACACGACCCGCACTACGGGAAGACGCTGCGGGGCGTCATGCGCTACCGGCGCGAATCGGTCGTTGCGATCCTCGACACCAAACGTGCGGGGGAGGTGGACGACGGCGTCCCGATCGTCGCGCGCGTCGACGATGCACTCTGCTTCAACCCGGACACTGCGCTCGTCGGCGTCGTCACGCAGGGCGGACGCTTCCCCGCAGACTGGCGCGCCCTGCTTCGCACGTGCGTGTCGAAAGGGCTTCACCTCGAGAACGGACTCCATGTCCGCCTCAAGGACGACGCGGAGCTCGTCGAGCTCGCCCGCCGACACAACGTCGAGCTGCGCGACCTCCGCGAGCCGCCCACCGATCTCAGCACCGCGACCGGCGCCAATCTCGACGTCGATGCGACGATCGTCCTCACCGTCGGCTCCGACTGCGCGATCGGAAAGATGACGGCGACCTGCGAGCTCGATCTCGAAGCGCGCCGCCGCGGGCTCGAATCGGTGTTCGTCCCGACGGGCCAGACCGGGATCGCGATCGCCGGCTGGGGAATCGCCGTCGACGCGGTCGTCTCCGACTTCCTCGCGGGCGCAGCCGAACGCCTCGTCGTCGAAGGCGCGCAGCGGGGCAACCTGCTCTGGGTCGAGGGGCAGGGCGCGATCCTCCATCCCATCTACTCGGGCGTGACCCTCGGCCTGATCCACGGGAGCGCTCCGCACCTGTACGTCCTCTGCCACGAGGTGGGGCGGACCCAGGTCGAAGGAGACCCCACCCACTCGCGCGTCCCGAGCCTCGCCGAGCTCGTCGACCTGCACGAGCGGATGTCGCTGAAGCTCCGCCCTGCGAAGGTCGCCTGCATCGCTCTCAACACCGCCTTCGTGTCCGAGGACGAGGCTCGGGAGGCGGTCGCGGCCGCGGAGGCCGAGACCGGCCTGCCGGCGGACGACCCGGTGCGGTTCGGGGCCGGCAAGCTCCTCGACGCAGTCCTTGAACGGGTTTAAGGGCCAGCCGCCCGCCTGCCGACATAGAGGCTATGCGGAAGGTCACTGCGGCCTTGGCCTGCCTCATCTGCGCGCTCGCGTTCGCGGGCGCAGCCGACAGCGCGACCTTCGGCGTCGCCGACGACACGGGCAAGTACGCGGAGGACGGAGGGGCCCGGTTCTTTTACGCGCTCACCGACCTGGGCATGACGGAAAACCGCGTCGCCGTGCTCTGGGATCCCGCCCGCCCGACGACGATCGTCGACCAGGCTTTCCTCGACCGCTCGATCCCGCAGGCGCGCGCGTACGGGATCGACATCGTCTTCGCGATCTATCCGGCCAAGGCGCGCGCGCTCGTCGACACCCCGAACGGTGTGCAGCTGTTCGCACAGTTCGCGGCCAAGGTCGCGGCGCGGTACCCGCAGGTGACGAAGATCGTCTGCCTCAACGAGGGGAACCAGCCGCGGTTCCACCAGCCGCAGTTCGACGCCGCCGGCAACGGCATCGCAGGCGCGGTGCAGGAAGCGGCGATGGCCGCGTGCTACGACGCGCTCAAAGCGGTGAACCCGAACATCGACGTGATCGCGTTCGGCTTCTCCCCGCGAGGCAACGACGACTTCGAGGCCACGAGCAACGTCTCGCGTTCCCCGATCCTGTTCGTGAAGGACCTCGGTGACGCCTACCGCGCGAGCGGGCGCACCCGCCCGATCGCGGACGACGTCTCGATTCACTGCCATCCGAACTCCAACACCGATGCGCCGTCGGTGGGCTTCTCGTGGCCGAACGCGGGCTGCGCGAACCTCGACCGCTTCAAGCAGGCGTGGTGGGACGCGTTCCACGACTCGGCGCAGCCGGTGTTCGAGGAGACCGCCGCGCGTTCCGCCGCTGACGTCCACTCCTACGTCCGGCTGTTCGTGGACGAGGCGGGCTACCAGGCGCAGATCCGACCCGACAAAGCGAGTCTCTACAGCGGCGCGGAAAACGTGAAGCTGCTCGACGATGCGACACAGGGGAGCTACTACTCGCAGCTGATCGCGATGGTGGCCTGCGACCCGAACGTCGCGCTCCTGAATCTCTTCCACCTGGTCGACGAGCGGCTGCTGCCGGGCTGGCAGAGCGGACTCGAGCTCGTGGACGGAACGCCCCGAGGGTCGTACGCAATGGTGAAGGCCGCGATTGCGGCAAACCGCAGCTGTCAAGGGCCGCTGCACCACTGGCAGCACACGACGCGTGTCGTCGGCGCCCGGGCGGATTTCGGCGGGCTCAAGCGGTCGTTCGTCCTCTCCGTCGGCGAGGGTTTCACGTATTCGGTCAGCGTGCTCCGCTCGGGCAGGGCGCTGAGCTCGGCGTCAGGCGCGAGCGCGGACGGGTCGATCCTGTTCAAACTGCCGCGGCTCAAGGCCGGGACCTACCGCCTGGTGGTCCGGTTGAGCGCCCAGACGAATCCCGGACGCGTCACGACGTTCGTGAAGACGTTCCGCGTCGCGAACAGCGTTCGCGTATAACGGCCGTCGCTGAGGCGCGTTGCGGTCATCTCGGACACGCATCTCCCGCGAGGGACGCGGGCACTTCCGGATGAGTGCGTTCGCCTGCTGCGCGGCGCCGATCTGATCCTGCACGGAGGGGACTTCGTCTCGGCCGCGTTTCTCGAAGAGCTGCGCGCTCTCGGCCCGCCTGTCGAAGCAGTCCAGGGAAACATGGACGAGCCCGCGTTGAAAGAGTTGCTGCTGCGCGAGCGCGTCGTCGAGGTCGAGAAGGCGCGGATCGGGATGCTGCACAACGCAGGCCCGCGCAAGGGCAGGGAGGCCCGTCTCGCGGCGCGGTTTCCGGAGTGCGCCGCCGTCGTCTACGGGCACACGCACCTGCCGCAGGTCGAGCGGTTCCAGCACCTGTGGATCCTCAATCCTGGCTCTCCGACGGACCGACGAGGCGCGCCCGTCCACTCGATGATCGTCCTGAGGGTGCAGGGCGCCCGCCTGACACCGGAGCTCGTGACCCTGGCTTGACAACAGAACGTGTGTTCGTCTACTCTACGAACACATGTTCCCACGGCTTCTGGTCTTGCTGTGCGCGGTCGCCCTGGTGGTAGGGATCTCAGCGCGGCCGTCCGGGAGCGCCGGGAAGCCACAGGTCTACGTCGTCAAGGTCACCGACACGCTCTGGTCGATCGCGTCGTCGCACTACAGCGGCGATCCGCGCGATGGCGTGTGGCGCCTACAGCGACGGAATCACCTGGCCGGCACGACGCTCCTGCCGGGCCAGCGGCTCGTCCTGCCCTAGGCCCTCACATTCCGCGATACGGATGTCCGGCCATCGCGTCCGGGTCGAGCATGACATTGACGATCGCGGGCTCGCCGGATCCGAGCGCGCGCTCGAGCGCCGGCGCCAGCTCGTCAGGGCGCTCCACGTGTTCGCCGTGCCCGCCGAACGCTTCCGTCAGACGGTCGTACCGTGTCGGTGCGAGCCGTGTCGCGACCTCGCTCCCGTCGCCGTAGAGCCCGATCTGCGGGATCCGGATCTCGCCCCACGCGGCGTCGTTCCCGATCACGAACGTCACCGGCAGGCCGAAGCGGGTGAGCGTCTCGAACTCGAAGCCGTTGAGCCCGAACGCGCCGTCCCCTGCGACGACCACGACCTGTTTCGCCGGCTTCGCGGTCTTGACGCCGAGCGCGTACGGAGGCCCGACGCCGAGACAGCCGAACGGACCCGGATCGAGCCACTGGCCGGGAGCGTGCACGCGCAGGACCCGTGACACGGCGGCAACGACGTCACCGCCGTCGCCGATCACCACGGTCGCGGGATCGAGTACCTCGTCGAGGATCTTGCCGAGGCGATAGTGGTGCAACGGCCCGGCGTCGGACTCGATCTCCGCGCGATGCTGCTCCCACCACACGAGTTCAGCCTCGCGAAGCTGTTCGCACCACCCTTCGCCGTTCCGGCGCGTCTTGACCGCGTCGGCCAGGATGCCGAGCACGGCGGCGCAGTCGCCGACGATGCCGGCGTCGGGTGCGCGATTGCGTCCGAGCTCGGTGGCATCCGCATGGATGTGCACGAGCTTCGTGTCGTCCCGGAAGCGCCCGAAGCCGAGACGGAAGTCGAGCGGCGTGCCGATCACACACACGACGTCCGCCGACTGGAGCGCAGTCCCGCGCGAGTGCTGGAAGAAGAGCTCGTGGTCGGGGGGCAGCGCCCCGCGGCCCGAGCCGTTCAGGTACACCGGCAGGCGCCCGTTCTGCGCGAACGACGCCAGTTGCTTCCACGCCTTGTCCCACCAGACGCCGCCGCCGGCGATCACGGCGGGCCGTTCTGCACCGTTGAGGAGCTCCGCAGCCTTCATGACCTCACGCGGGTCGCCGAACGTGCGCGCATCCGTCCGCGATCGTCCGAGCTTCTGCGCGGGCGCGTCGCCGAAGAGCACGTCCATCGGCAGCTCGAGATAGACCGGCCCGCGTGGCTGCGCCAGTGCATGGCGGAACGCGGTCGCGACGAACTCGGGAATCCGCTCCGTCTGCGTGCACACAGCGGACCACTTCGTGATCGGCCGGAAGATCGAGAGTTGATCGAGCTCCTGTAGCGCTCGCTGCTCCGCCTGGAGGATCGGACGAGCCCCGCCGATGACAACGAGCGGCGTCTGGCCGATGTGGCAGTTCGCGACCGCGGTGACGACGCCGGTGACGCCCGGGCCCGCGGTCACGACCGCGACGCCTGCGCTGCGCCGCATCCGTCCGTACGCCTCCGCAGCGTGAGCCGCCGCCTGCTCGTGGCGGACGTCGAGGACGCGCACGCCCTCCTGCCGGCATCCTTCGTAAATCGGCATCACGTGTCCGCCGGAGAGGGTGAAGATCGCGTCGACGCCTTCGGCCGCGATCGCCTTCGCCGCGAGCCTGCCGCCCTGGAACGTCTCGCTCACGCGGCGGACTCCCACAACGCACGCAGCCGGTCGTTGAACGGGGCGCCGAGCAGTTGAGGGTTGTGCGCGGCTCCCGCGAACTCGGCCGACTCGGCGTGGAGGCGCTCGACGAGCACATCGCAGACCGCCGCGAACGCCGCGCCACCTCGTCGTCGCGCCTCCTCGGGCGCCTGGTCCCAAGCTCCGCGGACGACCAGTTTCGGAAACGACGTCTGTGCGAGCTCGTCGAGCGGGATCTCCGCTTCCCACGGTGGTCGCTCGGCCCACGACGAAAGTGCAGCGCTCAACGACTCGGGTGACAGCCGCTCGCGGGGAGGGGGGAAGCCGAACGCGGCGAGAAAGCGCGCGTAGTAGTCCTCTGCGTCGGACGCGTTGTCCGCCGCGTCGCCGATACGGCTGATGAACTCCTCGATGTGCCGCTGCCCCCGAACGAGGCCGACTGCGGGCGGCTCGATCACGCAGAGAGACCGGACGGCCCCGGAGCGTCGCGCCGCTGCGAGCAGCGCGACTACGCCGCCGTACGAATGGCCGACCAGGTGAGCCCGCCCGTGTTGTTCGAGGAGCTCGGCGATGTCGTCGGCGTCCGAATCGAAATCGACGCGCCCATCGGGCGGGGGAGTGCGGCCGAAGCCGCGCCGGTCGACGAGCACCAGTTCGTACACGTCCGCGAGCGGACGCTGCTCGAGCCACGTCTCCTCGCCCCACCCGAAACTTCCGTGGACGAGCACAGCCGGCTCACCTGCGCCCCAGCGAATGACGTGCAGCCCGTCCGGCACCGGACGAGCCTAACGCCGCGTCAGCCCGCGGCGGTCGCCTCGAACGACGGAGACTCCGGTTCGAAGATCAGCGGCTGGCGGCGGAGCACGGCGAAGAACGCATCGACGACCTGCGGTGCGAACTGCGTACCGCGTCCGTTCCGCACCTCCGCGGCCGCCTGCTCGATGCTCAGGGCGGGCCGGTACGGACGGTCGCTCGTCATCGCGTCCCACGCATCCGCGAGGCCGACGATGCACGCCTCTGCGGGAATCTCGTTGGCGCTCAGGCACTCGGGATAGCCGTTGCCGTCCCAGCGCTCGTGGTGATGACGGATCAGCGGGACTGCATCGCGGAGACGGCCCAGCTTCGCGACGATGTCGGCGCCGTCGGACGGGTGGCGCTTGATGACGTCGTACTCCTGCTCGGTGAGCGCCGACGGCTTGGCGAGGATCGCGTCGGGCACGGCGATCTTGCCGATGTCGTGAAAGAGGCCGCCGTAGCGGACCGCTTCGAGCCGGTCGCGCGGCAGGCCGAGCTCCTCTGCGACGGCGAGGGCGATCCGCTGGACCCGGGCGGAGTGGCCCGCTGTGTACGGGTCGCGCGCGTCGACAGTCGCGTTCAGGCTCGCGATCGCCTCGAGCGAGCTCTCCTCCAGCCGGCGGTACGACTCGAGCAGCTCGTGCGAGCGTGCGCGGAGGGTGGTCGCTTGTCGTCGCAGCGTCGCCGACGCCTCGCGGACGATCAGGGCGAGCGCTGCATACAGCGCGAGAAAGACCCCGCCGACGGCGAGCCAGATCACGTGCTTCTGCGAGGTGATGAAGCTGTCGATCCGGTGCGGATCCGCGTAGATCTCGTAGGCCCCGAGGACGCGCCGGCCGTCGTCGGTCCGGAGCGGCGCATAGACCTCGAGCACGCGACTGAACCCCAGTGATCCCTCGACCGCGTCTTCGCCGGTGCCGAGACGGCCGAGGGAGGCCGTCGCGCGGTTCTCGCCCATCGTCTGGCCGAGATCTCCGTCGAGCGGGAACCGGTGGCCGATCCGCTCGGGCGCCCGATTCGTCCAGGCGAGCACCCCGTCCGACCGCCAGACTTTCACCGACAGCAGATCGTGTCGCCGGCGAAGCTGGGCTCCGATCGTTCGCGGCAAGCTCGGTGAGACGCGTAGCCGCCCCCGGTGTACGAGCTGCGGACGCAGCACGCCGTCGGTGTACTCCAGGAGGCTCGTGCGCGCGTCGCTGAGCGCCTGTCGTTGGAGCGTTGTCGTGAGCACCGTGGTGAGCGCCAGCCCGCCGGCGAGGAGAATGACGGCGCTCGCGAGCAGGAACACGCGTAGGAGAGTCAGCGATCGGTGCACCACCGCCGACCAGCGTGCGCCCCTGTTTGCCGCAGACAACGACACGACCCTTCCTCTGGGCACGGTTATCGGCCCGGACAACAGTGCCCTTTAGTGCGGAGCCCCTGAACCTAGAATCGCCCCGTGGATCTCGACCTCGTCTTCCTCGGAACGTCCGGCTCGATGCCGACCGCCCAGCGAGCCCCGGCCGCGCTGCTCGTGCGGCGCGGCGGCGACAAGCTCCTGTTCGACTGCGCGGAGGGAACCCAGCGGCAGCTCCTGCGCTCGTCGATCGGGCTCGTCGAGCTGCACGACATCTTCCTGACCCACTTCCATGCCGACCACGTCCTCGGCCTCCCCGGCATGCTGAAGACGTTTGCACTGCGCGGGCGCGAGCTTCCACTCACCGTCCACGGGCCGCGCGGGCTCGTCGATCTGATCGGCTCGCTGAAGCGCGTCCTCGGCAAGCTCACGTATCCGGTGGAGCTCGTCGAGCTCGCGCCGGGAGACGTCCTCGAGCGCGACGGATACCGGATCGCGACGTTCGGTGTGGCGCACGGCGTCTCCGCGGTCGGGTGGTCGCTGATCGAGGCAAACCGTCCCGGTCGCTTCGACGTGAAAGGCGCGGACGAGCTCGGCGTTCCAAACGGACCGGAACGCGGCGCACTCCAGCACGGCAAGCACGTGACGCTCGCCGACGGCCGCACCGTCACCCCCGAAGAGGTCGTCGGGCCTGCGCGGGCGGGTCGGAAGCTCGTGCTCACCGGCGATACGGCGCCGTCCGAGGAGATCGTCGAGGCCGCGTGGGGGGCCGACGTGCTGGTGACCGAGGCGACGTTCTCCGACGAGGAGCGCGAGCGCGCCGTCGAGACGCTCCACCAGACGGCGACGCAGGCGGCCGAGCTCGCACGGCGCGCCGAAGTGGGGCTGCTGGCGCTGACGCATCTCTCGAACCGGTACTTCGGTCCCGAGATCGCGCGTGAGGCTCGCGCGATCTTCCCGGAGACGGTCGTGCCGCGCGATTTCGACGTGATCGAAGTGCCGTTCGCCGAGCGCGGGACACCCCAGCTCGTCAAGGGTGGGGCGGCGCACCGGCGCGAGCGCGACCCCGTATCATCGGGCGCGGAATGAGCCAGCTGGTGCACGCCGCAGTCGCCGGTGACGTTCGAGAGGCGGAGGAGATGCAGGAGATCCTTCGCGGTGCCGGCATCGATTCGGAGCTCGAGAGCGGGGAGGACGACTCGGTCGTCGTCCTCGTACAGGAGACCGATCTCGAGGCGGCGCAGGATGCAATCGAGGCGGGAACAGAGCCGGACGAAATCGTCGCCGAGCCCTAGCGCCCAAGACCCCCATCGTTCCGCCCGTGGGGTCCACAATCCGTCCAATGCGCGAGGAACGGAAGGTCGTCACAGCGCTCTTCGCCGATCTGGTCGGCTCCACGGCGCTTGCGGAGTCGCTCGATCCCGAGGACGTGAAGCTGATCGTCGGCGAGGCGGTCGCCCGCATCGTCCATGCCGTCGAGGATTACGGCGGCACGGTCAAGGACCTCGCGGGTGATGGCGTGCTCGCGCTGTTCGGGGCCCCGGCCGCGCACGAGGACGATCCCGAGCGCGCAGTCCGAGCCGGCATGCGGATCACGCAGGAGATCGCCGTCTATGGAAGCGAGGTCGCTCGAGGATGGGGCACCGATGGGCTCGCCGTGCGGGTCGGAGTCAACACGGGTCCTGTTGTTCTGGGCCCGCTCGGTGCGGGTGACCGCGTCGAGTACGCGGCGTTCGGTGACACGGTGAACACCGCTGCAAGGCTGCAGAGTGCGGCTCAGCCGGGAGAGGTCGTCGTCGGCGCTGAGACGAAGCGCTTGCTGGACCTCGTCTTCGAGTGGGGGGACGAGCAGTGGGTGAGCTTGAAGGGGAAGGCGAGTCCGGTCTCTGCGTTCGCAGCGCATCGGGAGCGGCGCGCGGTCGGTGCCGTCGAAGGCGCGAGCAGACAGGTACCGATCGTCGGCCGGGAACGCGAGCTCGACCGCGTTGCGCAAACCGTCGGAGGTGCGTTGAAGGGAAGGGGCGGAGTCCTTGTCGTCACAGGTGAGCCGGGAATCGGAAAGAGCAGACTCGTCGCCGAGGTGGCCGAGCTGGTGCGCGCTGCCGAGCCGGAGTCGGGATCTCCGACGTGGCTCGAAGGTCGCTGCGTGTCCTACGGCGAGTCCCTTCCGTATTGGCCGTTCCGCGACCTCGTCCGCCGCTGGCTCGGTGCCTCCGTCGATCTTCCCGAGCTCCGTGTGCGCGTCGCGCTGCGCCGCAAGGTCGAGGCGCTCTTCGGCGTCGCGGACGGAGGCTCGGAGCCACCGGTCGTGCTGAAGGAGCAGACGAAGGAGGGGTTGTACGGCTCGCGTGTGCTGGAGGTGTATCCATATCTCGGCGCGTTGCTCGACCTTGCGCTCGAGCCGGAGATCCAGGGGCGGTTGGCCCAGCTCTCACCGGAAGCGCTGCAGTATCGGACATTTGAGGTCTTCTCCACGCTCGTCGCGCGCCTTGCCGAGGATGGACCCGTCTTTCTCCTGCTCGAGGACCTGCACTGGGCCGATCCGACCTCGCTGCAGCTCGTCGAGCGGTTGCTGCCGCTCGCCGACGAGACCGCATTTCTGATGGTGGTCACCCAACGGCTTGAACGCGATCATCCGTCGTGGGCGATTCGCGAGCGGGCAGCTCGCGAGTTTCCTCACCGCACGGAAGAGGTGCAGCTCGAGGGACTCACGGGTGACGCAGGCGCCGAACTGCTCGACGCCCTCGTCGGCCGCGAGACGCTTCCAGAAGGGCTGCGCGATCGGATCCTCGATTCCGCCGAAGGCAACCCGTTCTTCCTCGAGGAGCTCGTGCGTTCGCTGGAGGACAGAGGAGCGATCGTCCGCGACAACGGTGGCTGGCGCTTCGATCACGATGCGGCCGTCGAGCTGCCCCCGACAGTCGAGCAGGTGGTCGTCGCGCGTATCGACTGCCTCCCGGAACAGACGCGGGAGGTCCTCGTTGCGGCGTCCGTTCTCGGTCGGCATTTCGGCCTTCCATTGCTCGAGGGCGTGTCCGGTGGGAACGGTGCGACCCGGCGCGCGCTCCACGAGCTCGAGCGTCTCGATCTGATTCGGGAGGAACGCCGCTGGCCGCAGCCAGAGTACCGCTTCAAGCACGCGCTCATCCAGGAAGGGGCCTATCGTGGGCTTGTCACCGTCGAGCGGACACGACTCCACCGCCGCGCCGCGGAGTGGCTCGAGCAACGGCACGCAGGCGGCGAAGAGGAGGTGTACGGCGTCCTCGCCCATCACTGGCTCGAAGCCCGCGACGAGGACAAGGCGATCGAGTACCTGACGAAGGCGGGCGACAAGGCCAGACAGGAGTACGGGCTGGACGAAGCGGTCGAGCACTATCGCGCGCTGCTGCCGTTGCTGGAGGAGCGCGGACGCGAGCAGGAGGCGGCACTCGTCCTGTTCAAGCTCGCGCTTGCGCTGCACACGTCACTCCGCTTCGAGCAAGCGAATGAGACGTATCAGCGCGCATTCGACCTGTGGACGCCGCCGGCGCCGCACGAACGACCGACCGCCGAGCTGAGGATCGCGACTAGCTTCCTCCCGAATGACCCAGACCCGAAATCTGCAATCGCTTGGCCGAACATCCAGCTTTGCATGCAACTGTTCGACCGCCTCGTCGAGGCCTGGCCGGAGCGGACGATCGTTCCGTCGCTCGCGGATCGATGGCAGATCGCGCCGGACGGCCTGCGCTACGTCTTCCATCTCCGTGACGGCTTGCGGTGGTCCGACGGAGAGCCGCTGACCGCACACGACGTCGAGTACGGGATCAAGCGTGTCCTCGACCCGCGCAGCCCGGGTTCCTCTGTCGCGATCTACTTTGCGCTCGAGAACGGCCAGGACTATTACCTGGGGCGCAACAGCGACTCCGACGGCATCGGCGTGCGCGCGCTCGACGAAAGGACCGTGGAGTTTCGGCTCGTCGCTCCGGCCCCGTACTTCATGAGCGTGATGAACCGACCCGACGGCGGACCCCAGCCACGGCATGCAATCGAGCCGCAAGGGGACGCCTGGACGGATCCCGGACATCAGGTCGTGAGCGGGCCATTTGCCGTGGCGGAACGGACGGACGACACGCTGCAGCTCCGCCGTCGCGCGGACTACCGCGGCCCGCGCCCCGGGAACGTCGGAGGAGTCGAGTTTTTCCGCACCTCGATTCGCGACGCGCTGCCGGTGTACGAGCAAGATCAGGCGGACCTGATCCTCGTGCGCTACACGCCGCGGCTCGCCGACCTGATGCCGGGCGCCGTGCATTCCGACGCGAGCCTCGGGCCCGCCGCCTGGTCCGCGTACCTTCGGTTCGACCACACGCATCCAGCCGCCTCCAATCTCGACCTGCGCCGCGCCCTGGCCCATGCAATCGACAGGGACGCGCTCGAGGCGGTGTGTCCTGCGAACCTCGTTGTTGCAGCCGGTGGCGTCGTCCCGCCCGCATTGCAGGGTCACACTCCCGAGATCGCGCTCCGCTACGACCCGCAGCTCGCGCGGGAGTATCTGGGCCGATCGGGCTTCTCCGGACAGCTTGAGCTCGCCGGCATGATGGTGTGGGACACGATCCTCGAGGTCGTCGCGAAAAGCTGGGAGGACGTGTTCGGCGGCGCCGTCTCCATACGCTCCTGGTCGTGGCGCGAGGAAGAGGTTATGGAGGCGCAGGGACGTATCGACGCCGCATACCTGCGCGTGACCGGCTGGTTCCCCGGTTACCCGGACCCCGAGTACTACCTGCGCCTGCTGTTTCACTCGGACAGTCGCACGAACGAGGGCGGCTTCTCGCACGCGCCGTTCGACGAGCTGATCGAGCGGGCGAGACGCGAGCGTGACGACCGCGCGCGCCTCGAGCTCTATCACGAAGCGGATCGCATGGCTGTAGCCGACCAGGTTGCGTGCATCCCACTGGTCTATGGGCGCAACGTCGCCTACGTGAAGCCCAGCCTCTCAGGCTGGTGGGAGTTCGGGAAGTCGAGCGCGTCGTTTGCCGACCTCGTCATGGATCCGGCGAACCACCGCCGCTGAACGCCCACTCGATGAACTCGTCGCGGCACCCTGATTTCGGGGCGCGCGCGGCGCGCTACGACGAGCTTCGTCCCGTCGACGAGAACTGGTGGGAGCTGTTCGACACGCTCGTGCGCGCCGGCGACTTACGTGGCCGGCGGGTGCTCGAGATCGGATGCGGAACCGGCGCGCTGGCGGTTGCGCTCTCGGAGCAGGCGCGTTTGTGGGCGATCGACACGTCGCCGGAGATGCTCGCCGTCGCCCGCGACCGCGCCGGCAGCGACCATGTCGGCTGGCGCGTCGCCGATGCGACGGCGCTGCCGTTCCGCGACGGCTGGTTCGAGCGCGTGGTCGTACGGCTCGTCCTCCATCTCCTCGATCGTCCGCGCGCGCTCGCCGAAGCTCACCGCGTCCTCGCACCGGCTGGGAGGCTCGCGATCGCGACGTTCGATCCGGCGCATTTCGACCGGTACTGGCTCAACCTGTTCTTCCCGTCGCTTGAACGGATCGACCGGGCGCGCTTTCCGTCTCCGGACGAGCTCGAGTCCGAGTTGCGCGCGGCGGGCTTTGCGGGCGTCGACCTCACGAGGGTGAGCCAGACCGCCGAGATCACGCGGGACGTCGCGCTTGCGAAGGTGCGCGGAAAGCACATCTCCACGTTCGACCTGATCGACGACGGGGAATACGAGGCCGGGCTCGCCCGTGCCGAGCACGAGCTGCCGGATCTCGTGCGCTACTCCGTCGAGTGGCTGGTCGTCGCCGCGACCGCTCGCTCGAGGTGAGCCGCTAGCCGCGCCAGACCTTCGGCCTTCGGAACGTCGACGGTGTACGGATCGAGACGTGTCCAGTCGTCGGTAGTGAGGGCATCCAGCTCGCGCTGTTTCTGCTGGAGGATCAGGAAGCGGGAAGGCGGGTACCGGTGCGCGTCGATCAGCTCGGCGTCGCAGTCGGCGAGCGGCAGCCGCATGCAGAACGTGTGCGTGCCGTTCGCGAAGGCAACGATGACGCCGTTCCCGGCGATCAGGACGGGCCTGCCGTAGAGGAAGCGGAACGTCGCCTTCCCGCCCGCCGCCGCGTTCACCTCCTGGACGCGGTCGCAGAGGTCAGGGTGGGTCGTCAGCGAGTAGCCGTCGACGACCCACGGAGACTTGGACTCGCGCCACTCGGGGAGCTGGTCCACGTACAGGTAGGCGAGGACGGTCTCGTTCTCAGGCCTGTCGAGTTCCACGGAGCAACCTTCGGCAGTACACTCGCAAGACCTATGACGACGACGATGGTCTTCCGTGGCCGTGCGCGCGCGACGTTCAGCGTCGCCCAGCGGCCAGCACTTCCTCCGCAGTAGCGCTCTCGCAGCCGAGCTCGTTCGCGCGGCCGGAATCGGGCCCGGCAACCTCGTCCTCGACCTCGGCGCCGGCACGGGCGTCCTGACTCGCGCGCTTGCGCGGACCGGTGCGCGCGTGGTCGCCGTGGAGATCGATCCAATCCTCGCGGAACGTCTCCGTTCGCGGTTCAGCCGAGTGGTGGAGGACGACGTGCTGCGCACGCCGCTGCCGCGCGAACCGTTCCACGTCGTCGCGAACCTGCCTTTTGGTTGTGGGACGGCGATCCTGCGGCGGCTGCTCGAACCCTGGGTCCCGATCGTGACTGCAGACGTGATCGTCGAGTGGGGACTCGCGGAGAAGCGGACCGCGGTTTGGCCGAGCACGCGCCTCAGCGTCGAGTGGGGCGCGTGGTTCGAGCTCACGCTCGTCCGACGCCTGCAGCGATCCTGTTTCGCGCCGCCGCCTGCCGTCGATGCGGCGCTGATGAGGGCCGTGAGGCGCGAGAAGCCGCTCGTCCCTCCGGACCGAGCACGTGAGTTCCGACGCTTCGTTGAGGCCGGCTTTCGCGGCGGGCCGGAATGGTCGGAGGGCAGTTCTGGTCGGTCTACATTCCGTACACTGCGGCAGGCGATGGCGCGGCGAGGAAGCAGCTCGAACAGATCGACATCGCGCGCCAGATCAT
>JBASRJ010000208.1:0-3823 GCA_049273785.1 Gaiellaceae bacterium
GTCGAAGCTCAAGCTCATGGGGTGTGCACTCGCCATGGTGTTCATGGCAGCCGGGCTCGGCATCAGCAGCGCCCGCGCAGAGGACGGCCCAGGTCCGGAGCCGGGCGTCCTCCAAGGGGCGTATCAAAGCCCACCGGTCACGCCGGCCAAGCTGGACATCGACCTGACCCAGCTTCCGCGGGTGGAGCCGGGACCGTTCGTGCAGGCCACACCGTCGGCGGACGACCAGGGCGAGGAGAACCCCGAGGTCGGGACCCCCGGAGCTGCCGCGGTGGACGGCGGGGTGTTGCGCGTGACCGCGCAAATCGGGAAAGCGGCAGTCGCGCCCGAGGAGTTCACCACGCCGAATCCCAACTTCAACGGCATCGGCTACACGGCCCTCGTCCCGCCGGACCCGAACGGCGACGTCGGTCCCAACAACTACGTCCAGATGGTCAACTCGCAATTTCAGATCTTCGACAAGCTCGGCAACTCGTTGGCCGGGCCGACCAACATCAACCAGCTCTGGATTGCCGCCGGCCAGAACAACGCCTGCTCCCAGAACAACAACGGGGACCCGGTCGTCGTCTACGACAACATCGCCGATCGCTGGGTGATGAGCCAGTTCGCGGTTCCAAACGGCTTCCAGACCCCGCCGACCTTCGAGTGCATCGCGGTCTCGCAGACGGCGAACCCCGTCACGGGCGGCTGGTTCCTCTACCTGTTCCAGTTCAACTTCGCGCACGACTATCCCAAGCTCGGCGTCTGGCCGGACGCCTACTACTTGAGCTCCCAGCGGGGCTTCTCCGGCGGGAGCCTGAACGCGGTCGCCTTCGACCGGACGCAGATGCTCGCCGGCAACCCGGCCACCTTCCAGGCCTTCAACCCCGCCGGTCCGGCGCTGATCCTGCTGCCGAGCGACCTCGACGGCCCAGCGCCTCCGGCCGGAACTCCGAACTTCTACGCCCGGGCCGTCGACGGCGGCCTCTGGGGCGGCGCCGATCGCATCGACCTCTTCGCCTTCCACGTCGACTGGGGCGTTCCGGCGAACTCGACCTTCACGGCCCTTCCATCCCTGGCGACGGCGCCGAGCGACCAGAATCTCTGTGCCGGGACGAACCTCTTCGACAACTGCGTGCCGCAGCCGGGAACGACCACTACCCTCGAGACGCTCCCGCACTGGTCGATGGGGCACTTGCAGTACAGGAACTTCGGGACGCGCGAGACCCTCGTCTTCAACCACACGGTCGACGCAGACAACACCGACCACGCCGGCATCCAGTGGTTCGAGCTGAATCGGCCACCGGCGGGAGCCTGGTCGATCGCCCAGCAGGGAACGTACGCTCCCGACGCCTCGCATCGGTGGATGGGCAGCATCGCGATGGACAGGCTGGGTGACATCGCGCTCGGCTACAGCATCTCGAGCGGGACCATCTTTCCCGGCATCAGCTACACAGGGCGGCAGGCAGGCGATCCAGCCGGAACGATGCCGCAGCCGGAAACGACGCTGATCGCCGGTCTCTCCTCGCAGACCTTCAACGGCAGCCGCTGGGGCGACTACAGCTCGATGACGGTCGACCCGGTCGATGATTGCCGGTTCTGGTACACGACCCAGTACATGGCCGCGGGCGGCTTCTGGGCGACCCGCATCGGCGCCTTCCGGTTCTCGGCCTGCGACGTCCCCATCACGGCCTCGGGCACGACGATCAATGCGACCGAGGGCGCGCCGTTCAGCGGCACCGTTGCGACGTTCACCGACCCCGACACGAGCGCCACCGCGGGCGAGTACACGGCGACGATCGATTGGGGTGACACGACCCCGCCATCCGTCGGCACGGTCAGCGGCCCCACGGGTGGGCCGTTCACGGTCAGCGGGATCCACACCTACGCGGAAGAAGGGACGTACACGATCACCGTCACGATCGCCGACGCCGACACGCCGAGCAACACGGCCACGGCCACCTCGACGGCACATGTCGCCGATGCAGCGCTGACGGCCGGCACACTCACGCTGACCACCGGCGTCGAGGGCGTGACCCCGGTGAATGCGTCGTTCACCTTCACGGACGCAAACACCGGCGCGCCCGCCTCCGATTTCACCGCCACGTGCAGCTGGGGAGACGGCTCGAGCTCGACGGGCACGGTCACCGGCAGCGGTGGCAGCTACACGGCCACCTGCAGCCACGTCTACGAGGAGGAAGGCTCCTACACGGTGACGGTGACCGTCAACGATGACGGCGGGAGCTCCACCTCGGCAAGCGGAACCGCGAAGGTCGACGACGCCCCGTTGGCGGCTGTCTGCGCGGCAGCGCCGGTCTCACCACAGGCGTTCAGCGGGAGCACCGCAACCTTCACGGACGCCGATCCTCACGGCATGGTCACCGACTACACGGCGACGATCAACTGGGGCGACGCCAGCCCGAACTCGGCGGGCACGATCACCGGCGGCCCGGGCCACGGCCCCTATACGGTCAGCGGCAGCCACACGTATACCTCGACCGGCTTCTTCACCGTCACGACGACGGCCACGGACCATCCGAGCTCGTCGACGGCCACCTGCCAGGTGCTGATCTTTGCGTTCGCTCCGGGCGGCGGCTCGTTCGTGGTCGGCGACCTGAACAGTGTCGTCGGCACCTCGGTCACGTTCTGGGGTGCGCAGTGGTGGAAGCTGAACTCCTTGAGCGGCGGGGCTGCGCCTGCAGCCTTCAAGGGATTCGCCCGGAACCCGGCGACACCGAGCTGCGGCACCGGCTGGAGCACCGATTCCGGGAACAGCTCCAAGCCGCCGGACCCACCGCTGCCGGCGTTCATGGGCGTGATCGTCTCGAGCTCGGTCTCCAAGCGGGGCTCGCAGATCTCCGGCAACACGCCGCATATCGCCGTCGTCCAGACGGAGCCCGGCTACGACAGCAATCCGGGCCACGCGGGAACCGGGAAGGTGGTCGCCCAGTTCTGCTAGCGACCACATAACTCGAGCCAAAGGGAGGGCCCGCTGGTCGGGCCCTCCCCGCTCAGGCGCCGAGGGAGCACTCGGTCATGCGAAAACCGAGCACCGGATGCAGTTCGATGCCGTTCGGGGCGGCGTCGGACACGCCGTCGCCCGGCTCGAAGAAGCCGACGCCGGTGATCGTGGCCTGCCCGCCGACGCGGGTAAACGACCCGCGGTCCGGCTGACCGCAAGCGGCGATGAGGGCAGCGCGCGCGTTGCGCATGAGCGGCTGGACCTTGCCGCTCGCACTGCGTATGCATCCGATCGCCGGGAACTCGACGACCAACTTCCCGTGGGTCTTTGGGTCGATGACGACTAGCAGGACGTCGCCGTCCCGCTCGAGCCTCATCTTGACGAGCCGCGCCGGAACTTGGTAGGTCGTGGTCTCGACGCCCTTGATACGCGTGCGCCGAGGACTCGTCGGTGCGGGTAGCCGGCGTAGTGCGGCCACCGTCGTCGTCCTCGGCGAGAGGTTCACGCTCCCCGCGGCCGTGTCCGTCATCGTCTTGACCTGCCAGCGTCCACTGCCACAGCCGCCGCCCGCGCTCGCGGTCGGGGCTGCGGGAGTATTCGCGGCCGCCGCCCAGACGGCCACGAACGCCGTACACGCGAGCACAGCACCGAGCACAGCCGATCGACCCACGACCACCCTAGGGTAGCGCTACCCGAGACTGATGAGCCCGATCCCGGCGGCGACGGCCACCGCCCCCGCCATCCGCACCCAGCCGACGCGCTCCTTCAGGAAAATGCCTGCGAGCGCGGCTGCGATGATGACACTCGTCTCGCGGACCGCTGCGACCGATGCTGCCGGCGCTCGCGCCAACGCGGCGAGCACGAGCGCGTAAGCGCCGAAGG
>JBASRJ010000215.1:0-3207 GCA_049273785.1 Gaiellaceae bacterium
GTCCAGGAGATCTTCCGCATCGTCAAGCAGTGCAATGCCGACGACGGCCTCACGGTGCTCGTCGTCGAGCAGAACGCGAACGTCGCGCTCGACGCCGCAGCCCGCGCGTATGTGCTGGAGGTGGGGCAGGTGGCGATTGAGGGCGAGAGCGCCGACCTTCGCCGCCACGAAGGCATCCGCAAGTCGTACCTCGGCTACTAATGCCGCTCGCATTCATCTGGTCGGAGTTCGCGCAACAGGTGACGGGCGGTCTCGCCGCCGGCGCGATCTACGCGAGTCTCGCGCTCGCGCTCGTCCTGATCTACCAGACGACGAACGTCGTCAACTTCGCGCATGGCGAGATGGCGACGTTCACGACGTACATCGCGTGGACGATCATGAAGCACGGCGTCTCGTACTGGCCGGCGTTCGTCCTGACGCTGTTGATCGCATTCTTCGGCGGCGTCGCAGTCGAGCGGGTGCTCATCCGCCCTGTCGAGCATCGCCCGGAGATCGTGATCGTGATCCTGACGATCGGGCTGTTGATCACGATCAACGGGCTCACGGGCTGGATCTGGGGGGCCGAGGTGAAGGCTTTCGACAGCCCGTTCCCCAACCGATCGGTCGTCCTCGGAAACGTGTCGATCTCGATCCAGGACATCGGCACGTTCGGCGTCTGCCTCGGCACCGTCCTCGTGCTCTGGCTCTTCTTCCGGTTCACGACGCTCGGGCTCGCGATGCGCTCGGTTGCCTTCAATCCCGACGCGAGCCGGCTGATGGGAGTTCGTGTCGGCTGGATGCTCGCACTCGGCTGGGGCCTCGCGGCCGCTCTCGGATCGGTCGCGGGGATGATGGCCGCGCCCACGGTCTTCCTCGACCCGGACATGATGCTCGTCGTCCTGATCTACGCGTTCGCAGCGGCCGTGCTGGGAGGAATCGACAGCCCGGTCGGCGCGGTGGTCGGCGGTCTCCTGCTCGGCGTCGTGATCAACCTGCTCGGCAGCTACGTCAGCTTCGTCGGGCAGGAGCTCAGGCTGCCGACGGCCTTGGCCGTCCTGTTGCTCGTGCTCGTCATCCGGCCCACCGGTCTCTTCGGTCGCGTCGTGGTGCAGAGGGTTTGACGCGGCGCTGGACATCGCCGGCGCTGCAGGGCCTCGTGCTCGCCGCGGCGGTCGTTCTGATCGCGTTGCTGCCGCGGTTCACGAGCGAGTTCAGGCTCGGGCAGTTCACGTACGTCGCGATCTACTTCGTCGCGCTGCTCGGCCTGAACATCCTCACGGGATACAACGGACAGATCTCGCTCGGCCATGCCGCATTCATGGGGATCGGCGGGTACACGGCCGCGGTCCTGATTCTCGGCCGGAAGGGATTCGAGCTCCTCGGGCAGCACCCGTCGCACGTCATTCCCGACCATGGGATGCGCGCGGTCTTCACGATTCCGATCGCGGGTCTCGTCGCCGGGGCGATCGGGTATCTGTTCGGGATTCCCGCCTTGCGTCTGGGAGGCGTCTCGCTCGCGCTGGCCACACTCGCCGTCGCCGTCTCGTTTCCGGCGGTGGCGAAGCGGTTCGAGCATCTGACCGGCGGCGGCGGCGGGTTGTCGCTTCCACTCCCGCACGCGCCGTTCGGCTGGCACATCTCGACTCCGCACTGGCTGTACTACGAAGCGTGGGTGTCGGCCGGCATCCTGTTCGTCGTCGCCTGGCTGCTCGTGCGCGGACGGGTCGGACGTGCGTGGCGCGCGATCCGCGACGGCGAGATCGCCGCGGTCTCGTCCGGCGTCAGCCCGGCCGTCTACAAGACGCTCGCTTTCGGCATCTCGGCGGCGTACGCCGGCGTCGCGGGCGCCCTGTTCGCGATCCAGGTCTCCTACCTCAACCCGGACACCTTCCCGGTGACGCTCTCGATCCTGCTCCTCGCGAGCGTCGTCATCGGCGGTCTCTCCTCGCTGTCCGGCGTGATCGTCGGCGCCCTCGTGCTGGAGTTCCTGCCCATCTACGCGCAGGCGCCGCCCCTCCTGCACCTGCATTTCGCGAAGCAGGCCGGCCCGGTCGTCTTCGGGATCGCTCTGATGGTGATCGTGCTCCTGCTCCCCGGCGGCGCGGCCAGCCTCATTCGGCGGATCACGGGGCCGGTGACCGCGGCCCTCGCCCGCAAGGGCTGAACGACCGAGCAAGCCGGTGTCGCGGCTGTTGTAATGCAGCCGATGCCGGCGGTTGCCAAGCCGCTTCTGCGGGGCGTGCTGCACCAAGCGGCGTTCGCGGTGTCGCTCGTCGTGGGCACGCTCCTGGTCGTCGGCGCAGAGGGAGGCCGTCATCGCCTGGCGGCCGCGGTGTTCGCGGGTTCGGCCGCCGCGTGTTTCGGCACGAGCGCGCTCTACCACCGCGTGACGTGGACGCCGCACATGCGCCTCTGGATGCGGCGGGTCGACCATGCCGGCGTCTACCTCCTGATCGCCGGGTCGTATACGCCCGTGTCCCTCCTGGTGCTGCGCGGCGCCTGGCGTCCCGTTGTGCTCGCGGTTGTGTGGGGCGGTGCTGTTGCCGCGATCGTGCTCAAGTTCGTCTGGGTCGCCGCGCCGAAGTGGCTCGCCGTCGCCATCGGCATTGCGCTTGGATGGGTCGCCGTCGTGGCGCTGCCGCAGCTTGCGACGCGGCTGAATCCGGCTGCCTTCGTTCTGCTGGTCGTGGGAGGCCTGCTCTACACGGCCGGTGCCATTGTCTACGCACGCCGCCGGCCGGATCCGTTCCCGACCGTGTTCGGGTATCACGAGCTCTTTCACGCGCTGACGATCGTCGCCGTCGCGTGTCAGTACGTCGCGATCGCGTTCTTCATCGTTCGCGCGGGCTAAGTCGCGTGATGTACTCTGTTGTTGCCGGAGCGAGTTCCTTTGCGCTGGGCCCAAAAGGGAAGGCAGACGTCATGCATGGTGAGATGCTCTGGTTCGACGAGAAGAAGGACTTCGGCTTCATCCTCACGCAGGATGAGGAACGGCTGTACGTCCATCGCAGCGGCTTCCTTCCCGGCCAGGCTCCGGTGGGACGCTGCGCGAAGACGAAAGTCTCGTTCGAGGTTCGCGAGCTCGAGGGCGTTGCTCAGGCAGTCAGCGTGTCGCGGGTCGAGGAAGCGGCACCACGCCGAGCGCGTCGCCGTCACGGTCACCGCTGAACCGAACGAAGTCCGGCACGGCTGGCGCCGAGCCATGACGACTTCGTTCGGGCTCTCAGG
>JBASRJ010000219.1:0-3303 GCA_049273785.1 Gaiellaceae bacterium
CCATGAGCCAGAACATCGCCGCGATCGCGGAGGCGTTCGGACGCCGGCCGGCCGACGTGACGACGATCGTGCTCGACCGTCCGCGCCACCACGACCTGATCGAGGAGATCCGCGCCGCCGGCGCGCGCATCAAGCTGATTCAGGACGGAGACGTGACTGCGTCGATCTCCGCTGCGATCCGCGGCACGAACGACCACCTCGCCGTCGGCATCGGCGGCACCCGGCAGGCCGTGATGTCGGCCGCCGCGCTGCGCTGCCTCGGCGGCGAGCTGCAGGCGCAGTTGTGGCCGACGTCCCGGCGTGAGATCGAGCAGGCCGTCGCGGGCGGGATCGAGGACACCGCGCGGGTATTCACGACGGAGGAGCTCGCGGCGGGCGACGTGATCGTCGTCGCGACCGGGGTCTCGAACGGCGACCTGCTGCGCGGCGTTCGCTTCCTCGCCGACAGCGCGCGGACGCACTCGCTGGTGATGTGCACGCGCTGCAACTGGGTGCGCTTCGTCGACGGGATCCACTTCTTCGTCCGCGAGCGCCGTGAGGAAGTCCGTCTCCTCGGGCAGTAGGTCGCCGGTACACTCGGACGCATGCCGACGAAGGACGACGTCAAGGAAGCGCTGCGCCAGGTCGAGGATCCCGAGCTCGGGATGGACATCGTCGACCTCGGCCTGCTCTACGACGTCGAGGTGGCAGGCCCGCGCGTGAAGGTGATCTACAGTCTCACGTCGATGGGCTGCCCCGCCGGGCCGCTGATCGAGCAGGACATCGAACGCGTTGTACAGGAGATTCCCGAGGTCGAGGCCGTCGAGACGGAGCTGACGTTCGACCCGCCGTGGACGCCGGACAAGATGTCCGACGACGCCAAGTTCATCCTCGGCATCGGTTAGGCCGATTTGCAGGGTTCCCCGTGTATCCTCTTTGGAAGGAGTGAGTATGTTGGATTGCCCATTTGAGCCCCCTGCGCCACCGTCGCCGGAGACGCGTTCACCACGCGGCGGGCGCTAAGCGCCTGCGAAAGATCATGGCCCGGATGGCCTGAGCGACCCTCGGCCGGCTCTGTCTGCTTCTAGGAGAGCGGCCATTCGAGCGTTGAGGTACTCGAAATAGACCCAGACCTCCTGGGTCTTAGACAGGATTCTCAACCGGTAGATGGGGTTGGCCCACTGTTGCCACGCTGAGACGATGGCGCCACCCCACAGTTTGTAGACGAGCTCCTCTGAGATGAGGCCATCCGATACGTACACGCCGAGTGTCTCCATCAGATTGGGGAAGACCGAGATCTTGTACCAATCCTCCACATCGGCGGGATTGGGTTTCGTGACAAGGGGACCCCACAGCGCCTCGACGGGTTTCAGCGTTCCTGGCGATCCGTACTCCCGTGCAAGAATCCGAGCTTCGAGCATGAAGCGTTCATCCCAACGCGTTGACAGATCAGTGACCAGTTGGGCGTGCCGAGTCTTACGAGCATCCTTCAGGCTGAGGAGCGCGACAATGGCTGCGCACGCGAGAACAATCGTCCCAATCGCGGCGGTCTTTGCCGCCCAGTCGGGTGCGGTCGCGATGAAACCGGCCGTGACTTCCGTTGCGAGAATCCGCTCATGATGTCAGGTGAAAGGTGGGTAGGCTTACGCGGGCCAGTCGTCCCTCCGTTGTCCGCCCAGGCGACGAGGGTACAGAACGGGCACACTCTGGAAGCTGCGCCTGGTTTCGTCCCCCAGCAGAATCTCTACGCAGGGATTTCGCGCAAACGCTGCAGCGTGAGGTAACACGATTCCGCCTACCGGGCGAGACAAGATGTCCGACGACGCGAAGTTCATCCTCGGCATCGGCTAGCCCGGTATCCGCAGCACGATCTTGCCGAGTTGCTCCCCGCGCTCGAGGCGCTCGTGTGCGGCCGCGGCCTCCGCGAGTGGGAACACCTCGTCGACCACCGGCTTCACGCGGCCCGACGCGACGAGGTCGTAGACCGCCTCGAAGTCGGCACGCGTTCCCATCGTCGAGCCGTAGATCGTCAGCTGCTTCCACCAGATCCGGTGGAGCTGCGCGGGCGGGTTCGGTCCAGTTGTCGCGCCGCAGACGCAGATCCGTCCGTCGGCGCGCGCGGCGTTGAGGGACTTCGCCCACGTCGCCTCGCCGACGTGGTCGACGACCACGTGCGCGCCGCCTCTGGTCAGCTCCTTCACCGCGGCGACGACGTCCTCCGTCTCGTGGTTGACCGTCGCGTCCGCACCGAGCTCACGGGCATGCTCGAGCTTTGCATCGCTCGACGACGTCACGACCGCGCGCGCGCCGAACGCCTTTGCGATCGCAAGCGCGGCCGTGGAGACACCGCCGCCGATTCCCCAGATCAACACCCACTCGCCTTCGGCGATGTGCGCCTTCGTCGCGAGCATCCGGTATGCGGTCTCGAACACGAGCGGGAACGCGGCCGCCTCCTCGAAGCTCAGATCGTCCGGGATCGGATAGACCTGCGCCCGGGGCACGGCGATCAGCTCTGCGTGCGTCCCGTCGGAGTGCTCGCCGACGACTGTGATTCGGCCGTCGCCGACGTCGATCCCGGGGTTGATGACGACGCGCTCGTCGGTGCCCGCGACGACGCCGGCGCCGTCCGCGCCGAGGATGCGCGGCTTCGGCACGGACGGAAGGCCCTTCCGGATCCAGAGGTCGAGGTGGTTCAGCGACGCCGCGCGGAGCTCCACCAGCACGTCGTCCGGGCCGGGCTCGGGATCGGGCGCGTCCTCGTAGCAGAGCACGTCGGGGCCGCCGTCCTCGTGGATCCTCACCGCCTTCACGTCACAATCAGACCATGACCGCCGCGGAGCTGCAGCGGCTCGCCGATGAAGTGGGGCTGGACGTCGTCGGGTCGGCGCCTGCGGCCGCATACGCCGAGACCGAGGAACACATCCGCGAACGTCGGGCGCGCGGCCTCTTCGCGGACATGCGCTTCACGATGGCGCAGCCGGAGACGTCGTGCCATCCCGAGACGCTCTTGCCGGACGCCCGTACGGTCGTCTCCGCCGCCCACTGCTACTGGACGGAGGAACCGCCGCTCGCTCCGGGAGAGGGACGCCTTGCGCGCTACACGTGGTACGACGGCTACGCCGTCCTGCGCGAACGGCTCGACGAGCTCGGCCGCCGGCTCGGCGGTGCGTATCGCGTCCTCGTGGACGCGAACCAGCACGTCGACCGTGAAGGCGCGGCACGGAGTGGTGTCGGCTTCTACGGGAAGAACACAATGTTGATCACGCGACGCCACGGATCGTGGGTCGTCCTCGGGACGCTCGTCACCGACGTCGAGATCGAGCC
>JBASRJ010000222.1:0-15969 GCA_049273785.1 Gaiellaceae bacterium
ACGCAGCCCCGACAACTGCCTCAGGCCGCCGCCTCGAGGGCGACCTCGCCGGCGACCTCCTGCTCGGACGCCTTCGGCGGCGATTCGATCAGCACCGCCGCGAGCACTGCGCCGAGAACGGCGAGGCCGGCGAGCACGTAGAACGTGATCGCGAAGCCGTGCGTCAGCGCGCTGGCGCTGAGCGCAGTTGTTCCCGCGTGCGCGTTGACGTAATGCGTGGTGAAGGTTGTCGCGATCGTGGTCGCAGCCGCGAGACCGATCGCCCCTCCCACCTGCTGGCTGGTGTTGATCAGTCCTGACGCAACGCCTGCATCAGACTGCTGGACGCCGGTCAGCCCGCCGATCTGCATCGGCACGAATGCCAGCGCGAGACCGATCCCGCCGACGAGGAACGCTGGGAAGAGGTCCCAGAAGTAGTGCCCGTGCACCGGCAGCTGCGCGAAGAGCACGAGCGTTCCGGCCGAGATCGCCATGCCCAAAGGCAGGATGCGTCGAACGCCGAGGCGGGTTACGAGTCCTTGGGCGACCGCCGAGAACGCGATGATCGTCAGCGTCAGGGCGATGTAGGCGACACCGGTCTTGAGCGCCGAATAGTGCAAGACCTCCTGCATGTACAGCGTCAGCAGGAAGAACTGCGAGAACAGCGCGGACGCCAGCAGCAGACCGCTGACGTTCGATCCGGCGAGTGACCGAAGGCGGAAGATCCGCATCGGCAAGAGCGGCGCCTTCGAGCGCAGCTCGATGACGACGAACGCGAAGATCAGCGCTGCCGAGGCACCCAGCAGGGAAATCGTCGTGGCGGAGCCCCAGCCGCGCGTAGTGGCGCGCGTCATCGCGTAGACGAGGAGCATCAGCCCACCGGTGATCGAGGCGGCGCCGGCCGTGTCGAAGTGGCGATGGTCGAGCTCGGCGCGGCTCTCACGCAGCAGCCAGGGGCTGACGGCGAGGATCACAATTCCGACGGGAACGTTGACGAAGAAGATCCACGACCAGCTCAGCGAGCTGGTCAGGACGCCTCCGAGCAGCACTCCTGCCGCGCCTCCGCTTCCCGAGGCGGCGCCCCAGATGCCGAGTGCGAGGTTGCGCTCACGGCCTTCCCGGAACATCGTCGTGAGGATCGACAGCGCAGCCGGGGCGAGCAGCGCACCGCCGAGCCCTTGCAGCGCGCGGAATGCGATCAGCGAGCCCTCCGACCACGCGAGCCCGTTGAGGAGCGAACTCGCAGTGAAGAGGGCCAGCCCGGCCATGAACAGGCGGCGCCGGCCCAAGAGGTCGGCCATTCGACCGCCGAGCAGCAGCACGCCGCCGAAGAGGATCGAGTAGGCGGTGATCACCCACTGCAGGCTCTCCTGGGTGAAGTGAAGGTCGTTCTTGATCGACGGCAGTGCGACGTTCACGATCGCGACGTCGAGGACGACCATGAACTGAGCGGCGACGATCACCGCGAGGGCGATCCACCGCTTCCGGTCGTGGAGCTCCGTGCTCATTCGATGTAAGCCTCCATATCATTGGTTTTTTCCACGATAAAACCCTGAAACGATCTGGAGGGCTACACTTATTCCCGTGATCTCTTCTCCGCCTGTCGAGCCGTCGGATCAGCCTGCGGCCGCCCCGCTCCGGCTCCCCCAGGAACTGGTGGCAAGCACTGCGTTCCTGCTCGGGCGGCTGGGCTACGCGTGCAAGGGTCGCGCGATCGAGGAGTTCGAGGTCCTCGGCTTCAGCCCCTACCACTACAGCGTCCTGGCGCTCCTGAGCGAGGGCGAGCGCGAGACCCAGGCGACGATCGCCGACGCGCTGGGAGTCGACCGCAGCCAGCTCGTCGGCCTCCTCGATTCCCTCGAGGAGCGCGCGCTGATCGAGCGCCGTCGTGACCCGCACGACCGGAGGCGGCACGTCGTCAGCCTCACCGCAGCCGGGAGGAAGCAGCTCGCGAAATTCCGCTCGCTGATCAAACGGCTCGACGAGGACATCCTCGCCCCGCTCGATCCTGAGAGCCGCGAGACCTTGCACCTGTTGCTGCTCCGGATTGCGAGTCATCGCGACCCCCGTTTCGCAGCGGCAGGCGTCGGCACGGGCTGAAGGCCGGGGCCAGGCCCCCCGTTCTGCAGGGCATGTCTCCCGGCCGCGTTCTCTGAAAATCCCCCGAATGCCCGGTAGAAGTCGTTCTGGAGCCGTCCTATCGTCTGACGGCCATCAGCCGTCGCCACCTTCGTCTAGCAGCCGCAGTCTGCGTCTTCCTGATCGTGCTCCTCACCGCCGCCGCCGGCGCGGTGGCTTCGAGTGCGTCGACGCACAAGAAGCCCGACCAGTCGGACGCCGTGCACTACGACGTGTCGCCGCCGCTCCGCGACATGGCGCCGGCGCCACCGCCGCCTGCCGACAAGAAGAAGGAGAAGGAACCGAAGAAGGGCCTGCCGGTCCCAGCGCAGAGCGCTGTTCCCGACCCGGTCGTTCAAACGACGCCGGGCATCGACAGCGCGCCGCCCGTCGGCGTCGGCTTCGAGGGCGTGGGCCAGGGCTTCAGCGGGCCGAACGGGACCTTCACCGTGACGTCCGCACCGCCGGATCCGAACGGCGCGGTCGGCCCGAACAACTTCGTCGAGCTCGTCAACCAGAGCTTCGCGGTCTTCAACAAGGCCGGCACGCCCGTGTACGGACCGGTGCCGACGAACACGCTCTGGAGCGGCTTCGGCGGCAGCTGCCAGACCAACGACGACGGCGACGGGACAGTCGTGTACGACAAGCTCGCCGACCGCTGGATCTTCCAGCAGTTCTCCGTCGCCACGACGCCGTACCTGGAGTGCGTGGCGGTGTCGACGAGCGGCGATCCAACCGGCTCGTATGCGCGCTACTCGTTCTCCTACAGCGACTTCCCGGACTATCCGAAGCTGGGCGTGTGGCCGGACGCGTACTACGTGACGTTCAACATGTTCCACAACAACTCTTTCCGCGGGCCGCAGGTCTGCGCGTGGGACCGCGCGCGGATGCTGCAGGGCCTGTCCGCGACGCAGCAGTGCTTCCAGCTCAGCTCGATCTACGGGGGCCTGCTTCCGGCTGACCTCGACGGATCGACGGCACCGCCGAGCGGCGCCCCGAACGATCTCGTCAGCTTTGGGACGAACAGCCTCCTGCTGTGGCGGTTCCACGCCGACTGGACGACACCGGGCAACTCCTCGCTGACCGGCCCGACGACGATCCCCGTCGCCGCGTTCTCGCCGGCGTGCACCGGCGGTGGGACGTGCATCCCGCAGTCCGGGACGAGCCAGCAGCTCGACTCGCTCGCCGACCGGCTGATGTACAGGCTCGCGTACCGAAACTTCGGCGACCACGAGTCGCTCGTCCTCAACCACAGCGTGACGGCGGGAAGCTCGGTCGGCGTGCGCTGGTACGAGCTGCGCAGTCCGAACGGGACGCCGACGGTCTACCAGCAGGGCACGTACGCGCCCGACTCGAGCTACCGCTGGATGGGCAGCGTCGCGATGGATCGAAACGGCGACCTGGCGCTCGGCTACAGCACCTCGAGCCCGGCACTGCATCCGGGCATCAGGTACGCCGGCCGCCTCGTCGGCGATCCACTCGGGCAGATGACGCAGGGAGAAGGGGCGATCTTCGCGCCCAACGGCTCGCAGACCGGCGGCCTCAGCCGCTGGGGCGACTACACGAGCATGAGCGTCGATCCCACCGACGACTGCACGTTCTGGTACACGGACCAGTACCTATCCGCGAACGGCAGCTTCAACTGGCACACGCGGATCGCGTCCTTCAAGTTCCCGAGCTGCACGAGTGGGCCCTCCGACTTTTCGATCAGCGCGAACCCGGCCAGCCTGAGCTTCGCCCAGGGTGCGATCGGCACCTCGACGGTCAGCACGGCGATCACGAGCGGCGGGTCGCAGACCGTGAACCTGAGTGCGAGCGGACAGCCGGCGGGCACGACCGTCAGCTTCAACCCGGCCTCGGTCGCGTCGGGCAACTCGTCGACCATGAGCGTGAACGTCGACGCGGGCACGGCGCCGGGGACGTACACGATCACCGTCACTGGAACAGGCACGAGCGCGACGCACACGGTGGACGTCGGTCTGACCGTGACGCCGCCGCCGACGGATGACTTTTCGATCAGCACGAACCCGACGACCCTGAGCGTGCAGCAGGGCAACAGCGGGACGTCGACGATCAACACGGCCGTGACGAGCGGCTCGGCGCAGACGGTCGCCCTCAGCGCGAGCGGCGCACCGGCCGGTACGACGATGAGCTTCAATCCGACCTCCGTCAGCGCAGGCGGCTCCTCGACGATGACCGTGAGCGTCGGCGGAACCGCAGCCGGGACGTACACGATCACGGTGACCGGAACCGGATCGAGCGCGACCCACTCGGCCACACTGAGCCTGACAGTCACGGCTCCGCCGCCGCCCGATTTCTCGATCGCCGCAAACCCGACCAGCCTCAGCATCGTCCAGGGGACGAACGGAACGTCCACGATCAGCACGGCCGTCACGAGCGGCTCCGCCCAGACCGTCAACCTCAGCGCGAGCGGCGCACCATCCGGGACGACGGTCGGCTTCAATCCCGCATCGGTCACTGCCGGCGGGTCGTCGACGATGACGGTCGCGGCCGGCTCGGGCACGGCGGCCGGCAACTACACGATCACAGTCACCGGCACGGGCACCAGCGCCACGCACTCCACGTCAGTCACGCTGACGGTCACGGCCCCGCCGCCCGGCGTCACCAACGGGAGCTTCGAGACCGGAGACTTCACCGCGTGGTCTCCGAGCGGCGTCCTCCTCCCGCGGATCGTCACCACCGGCCACACCGGGACCTACGCAGCGCAGCTCGGCTCGGCGTCTCCGTTCAACGGCAACAGCATCCTGACGCAGAACGTCACGATCCCGAGCGGCACGACGCGGCTGAGCTTCTGGTACCAGCCGCATTGCACGGACCGGATCGCCTTCGACCAGATCCAGATGCAGATCCGGAGCACGTCGGGCGCGACGCTCGCAACCGTCCTCAACGACTGCTCGAACACGGGCATCTGGACGCGCGTCACATGGGACACGAGCCCGTTCGCAGGGCAGACCGTCGTGCTCTGGTTCAACGTGCACGACGACAACTATCCGGGTGATCCCACCTACTCGTATCTGGACGACGTCGACGTCAGCCAGTACACGCCGCCACCGAACATCATCCAGAACCCCGGGTTCGAGACGGGCAACCTTTCTTCGTGGACGGCGACCGGTGCGTTCCTACCGGTGATCAGCACGACCCCGCACTCCGGCTCGTACTCGGCGCGGCTGGGCTCGACGAGCGCTGTCAACGGGAACAGCACGCTGACGCAAACGGTGACCGTGCCGACGGGCAGCCCGACGCTCAGCTTCTGGTACCAGCCGCACTGCCCCGACAGCTTGCTGTACGACCAGATCCAGATGCAGGTGCGCAGCACCTCGGGTGCGACGCTCGCAACAGCCCTGAACGTCTGCGCCGGCTCGAATACCTGGTCGCAGGTCGTCTTCGACATGACGCCGTACGCGGGACAGACGGTCGTCTTGTGGTTCAACGACCACGACGACGGCTACCCGTCGGACCCCACGTACTTCCTGCTCGACGACGTCTCGCTCACCAGCGGCTGAGCCGTCCGGCTTGACCGCGTAGGCTCCGCGGACCCGTGCTCGGGTCCGTCGCCCAGGACTACCTGTTCGAGGCGCGCCAGATGCAGGCGCTGTCCTTCGCCGTGCACATCCCGCTCGTCTGCTTCGGCATCGCGCTGCCGGCGATCGTCCTGTACGTCGAATGGCTGTACCTGCGCACGGGCGACGAGCTCTACCGGACCCTCGCTCGGCGCTGGACCCGGCTGATGGCGGCGCTGTTCGCGGTCGGCGTCGTCACCGGGACGATCCTCAGCTTCGAGATGGGGCTGCTCTGGCCGGCGTTCACCGCGAAGTTCGGCGCGGTGTTCGGCCTCGGCTTCGCGATCGAGGGCTTCTCGTTCTTCATGGAAGCGATCTTCATCGGCATCTACATCTACGGGTGGAGCCGCCTCTCACCGCGCACGCATTTCCTGACGGGAATCCCGGTCGTGATCTCCGGGTTCACGGGCTCGTGGATGGTGCTGATGGTGAACGGGTGGATGAATCATCCGACCGGATTCCGGTTGCAGAACGGCAAGGCGGTCGACGTCCACACGCTCGACGCACTGTTCGGCAACAGCTACTTCTGGCACGAGCTCGTCCACATGTACCTCGCCGGCTACATGGTCACGGGCTTCGTCCTTGCAGCCGCGTACGCACTCGCGCGCCTGCGTGGTCGCTGGGGCCGCTACGAGCGAACGGCACTCGCCGTGCCGCTCACGGTCGCGGTGCTCGCGTCGCCGGTCCAGGTGATCGTCGGCGACTGGAACGGGCGTGCGGTCGCAAACCAGCAGCCGACGAAGCTCGCGGCATTCGAAGGGCTCGGCAAGACAACGAAAGGCGCGCCGATCCACCTGCTCGGCTGGTACAGCGACGGCGAGGTCAAGTACGGAATCAAGATCCCGAAGCTGCTCTCGTTCCTCTCGTACCACGACCCGAACGCAACCGTGCAAGGGCTCGACGCGGTCCCGGCCGATCAGCGTCCGCCGGTGAACGTCGTCCGCTACGCGTTCCAGACGATGGTCGGAATCGGTTCGGCGCTCGCGCTGTTGAGCGCCGTCTACGTCGCCGTGCGGGTCAGGCGGAAACGGCTGCCCGACTCCGTGTGGTTCTACCGCGGACTCGTGCTCGCGGGCCCGGCGGCGCTCGTGGCGCTGATCGCCGGCTGGATGGTCACCGAGGTCGGTCGCCAGCCGTGGGTCGTGTATCGCGTGATGCGCACGTCGGAGGCGGTCACCGGCGCGGGCGGAATCCCGGTCGGCTATGCGACGCTGGCGCTCGTCTACGCAGGGCTTGCCGTCGCGACGGGATGGATCCTCGTCCGGCTCGCGCGGATGCCGCTCCCGGAGGCCTGACGTGCATCTCTACGACATCCCGCTGATCTTCGTCCTCGCCGGGCTCGTGTTCTACGCAGTGCTCGGAGGCGCGGACTTCGGCGCGGGCTTCTGGCAGCTAACGGCCGGCAAAGGGCCGCACGCCCAGTCGATCCGGGATCACGCGCATCACGCGATCGCCCCCGTCTGGGAGGCGAATCACGTCTGGCTCGTGTTCGTCCTCACGGTCACCTGGACCGCGTACCCGACGGCGTTCGGCGCGATTGCTTCGACCTTGTCCGTGCCACTCTTCATCGCCGGGCTCGGGATCATCTTCCGCGGCGCGACGTACGCGTTGCGAGCGGGAGCGGCCGGGTTGCGAGAGCAGCGCGTCGTCGACACGGTCTTCTCGGTGTCGTCGATTCTCGCGCCGTTCGCGCTCGGGACGGTGGTCGGCGCGATCGCGGCGCGACGCGTGCCTGTCGGCAACGCCGCAGGCGACCAGTTCTCCAGCTGGCTGAACGGGACGGCGGTCCTGACCGGCGTCCTGGCCGTCGCGATCTCCGCGTACATGGCCGCCGTGTTTCTCTGCGCCGACGCCGTCCGCCTCGGCGAGCTGGAGCTGGAAGCGCAGTTCCGCAAGCGCGCGTTGGCATCTGCAGTGATCGCCGGTGCGATCGTGCTCGCCGGACTCCCCGTCGTTCGGTCGCAGGCGCATCCGCTCTTCCACGGGCTCGTTCACGGAAAGGGACTGGCCGCGCTCGTCGTCTCCGTGATCGCCGGGATCTGCACGTTCGGGTTGGTGTTGCGGCGCCGCTACGAACCGGCGCGCTACAGCGCCGCGGTCGCCGTCGGGGCAGTCGTCGCCGGTTGGGCGCTCGCGCAGTCGCCGACCATCCTCCCCGGCCTGACGATCAAAGAGGCTGCCGCCGCGCACGACACGCTCGTGGCGATCATCGTCTCCGTGCTGGCGGGCGGCGCGATCCTGTTCCCGTCGCTCGCGCTCCTGTTCAAGCTCGTGCTCGGCGGCCGCCTCGACGAACACGAGCCCCCACGAACGCTTTCGGCGCGGGACCTCGTCGGTGTCTCCGCGCCACGCCTGCTCACGCGCGTCGCCGCTGCCTGCCTCATCGCCGGGCTCGGATTCACGACGGTTGCAGACGCGGCCTGGGCGCATGCAATCGGCGCGACCTGCCTGCTCGCGTTCGTCGCGTTCGCGTTCCCTGCAGCGCTGCCACCCGACATTCTCGGCGAGCCATCCGCAGCTCGGACCGAAGGTGAGGGTCAATCGCTCTGACAAGCGACGTGTGGCTTGCTGTCGATCCTCCGGGCTCCGTTGGGGGTTGTGGGTGTCGAAAGGCGCCCGGCGAAACAGATCCGGAGCGGACGCGCCATTCACCGAGCGTACGAGCGCGCGAACCGCGAAAGATCCCTCAGGCGCGTCTTGTCACACAGTCGACACGATTCCTACAGTGATACGCGAATGCAAGACCTGACCCCGTGTTCCCCATTGATGCGCGCGCGACTTGCTGGAGAGAAGCACGACACCTTCTGCACAGGTGGATCGAAATGGGCGATCGGGATCTCCGCTGTCCTGTCTGGAGCCAGCGGCACGTGGGGAGGCTTCAGACTTGCTTCGTATCTCTTGAATCTTGAAAGTATCGGTCTCGAGGGACGGGCTGCTGGGGCGATCCTCAGTTCATTGACCGGCACGGGCTTCTTCGCGCTCGGCGTCGGCGGGGCGGCGTGTCTACTGTGATGAAGCCGCAACCCCCTGAAAGGACTCTCCGCTACGTGCCCTTGGCGCTTGGAGCGGGGGCAGTGACTGCGTTTATCGAAGGACTCATTTTCCTCAGTGAATCAGTGGCGATCTCCATCTTCTTACTGGTGCTTGCGCTGTTGGGGGCGATCGCTGCCGGACTGAGTTTTCTTCTTCGACGGCGGGCACGTCGCGAGCTCCGGCCGAAGGAACAATCTCGCGAGATGTAGACCGTTCTTTCTTCGAGTGATCATGGGGTCAGGTCTTGCATCAGCGAGCGGGCGGCCCCTTCGCGTTTGAGTCGGCGGCTGATGGTTGAGTAGTGGCGGCCGAGAGAACATGGGGTCAGGTCTTGCATTAGCTTGTGGCGGCGTTTTCGCGTTTGAGTCGGCGGCTGTTGGTTGAGTAACCTCGGCCCGAGGTGTTCGCGGTCGGCGTTCCCGCGCGAAATCACGTGGCAAGACTGCGGGCGAAACAGAGGGGTCGTGGTGTCAGGTCTTGCGTTAGCGCGTCTCCTGATATGCGTATGCAAGATGTGAGCCCCCTAGGCCTCTTCCGTTGTCAATAATTTGCTGGACGCGTATGACTTCGTCTTGACGACGGCGACTTGGGGTTGACCCGATTCTGTTGACGTCTTGATACTCGGCGCCAGGAGGTCTGGGGTCAGGTCTTGCGTTCACGCGGCGGTCTGGTTTTCTTCGCGTCGGAGTCGCCGGCTGATTGTCGAGTAGTGGCAGCCGAGGTGCTCGCCGATCTGCCGGAGCGTGTAGCCGTGCCGGCGGTAGGCGGTGGCGACCGGGTTCGCGCTTGTCTTGAAGATCTCGTTGAGGTCGGGTGGCAGCGGTTCGATCTGTGCCCGTGGGATCTCGGCGATCGGCGGGTCATGGCCGAAGGTCGTGCGGAGGAAGCGGTCGCGGCCGATCCGCTCACCGCGCACCTGGTCGGCGAGCGCCTCGTTGATCCCGCGTTCGAGGCGCATCTCCTGATATGCGTATGCAAAACCTGACCCCTGGGCCTCTTCCGTTGTCTCGAAGACGAGTCGCGCAACCGGGCACCGGAGGCTCCCGCTCACATGGCCAGGATCGAGGAGGCTGGGGTCAGGTCTTGCGTTGACTGATCTGCGACGTTTCCTCGCGTTTGTTAGGTCCGGGTCATTAGGTCTGGGGATGCTTCTATGGCCGTCAAGCGTGCGCAGGGGCTGCCTCGAGCAGGCGGAATAGGTCGCCTGCGGGGTCACGCTTGCGGGTCCTTCGCGAACTCATATTTGAGTTACACTGGAAGAGTGATTGCCGCGAAGCTGATCCGCGAGGTGCGCGAACGTCACGGTCTCGACCAGAGGGCGCTGGCGCGTCGGGCCGGCACAAGCCAGGGCCAGATTTCGAAAATCGAGCGCGGCGTCGTCTCCCCGAGCATCTCGACGCTCGAGCGTCTGCTCGGGGTGATGGGCGAGCGCCTCCGACTCGAGGCCCTGCCCGGCCCGCGACCGAACCAGTCGACGCGCGAGCTCCGCCGCGACTACGACGACCTGTCCGTCGAAGAGCGGGTCGCGCAAGCGGCCGCGCTGAGCGAAGCGCTGGCGACAATCGCCGCCGGCGAGGAGGGCGCCTGAACGGCAGCCTCCAGAGCAAGCAGGCTCGACTCCAGCCGCTCGAACTCCTCCGCGTCCTGCGCGAGCACGAGGTTGACTTCGTCGTGATCGGCGGCATCGCTGTTGCCGCTCACGGATATCTGCGCGGCACCAAGGACGTCGACATCATCCCCGCGCCGAGCCGCGACAACCTCGAACGCCTCATCACGGCCCTCACCGTCCTCGAGGCGAGCCAGGACATCGGTGACCTTCGACCCGACGAGATGCCCGTCCAGCTCGACCTCGAAGGGCTCGAGCAAGGAGGCAACTGGGCCCTCTCCACCCTCTACGGTCGGCTCGACCTGATGCAATCCGTCGAGGGAGCGAGGAGCTATGAGCACCTTCGCGAGGCCACGATCGTCAGGGACGGCATCGCCTACGTCGGCCTCGACGACCTGATCGCGATGAAGCACGCCGCCGGGCGCGACCTCGACCACATCGACATCCGTGCCCTCGAAGAAGCGCGCGGCGCGACGAGTTAACGCTCTGCTCGATCCCAACCGGATGCCCGCGGCTGAGAAGAGGCGAGCGGCGGAACCCGCACCGTAGGCTGCCGCTCACATGGCGAGGATCGAGGACTACGCGCTGATCGGCGACCTCCAGACCGCGGCGCTCGTGAGCCGCGGCGGGTCGATCGACTGGTGCTGCTTCCCGCGCTTCGACTCCGGCGCCTGCTTCGCGGCGCTGCTCGGCGAGGCCAGGCACGGCCGCTGGCTGCTGGCGCCCAACACGCACGTGCGGCGCGTCTCGCGCCGCTATCGCAGCGACACGCTCATCCTCGAGTCCGTCTTCGAAACGGACGCCGGGACGATGCGCGCGATCGACTTCATGCCGCCACGCGGAACCGCGCCCGACATCGTGCGGATCGTGGAAGGCCTGGACGGCAAGGTGCCGATGCGCTCGGAGCTCGTGATCCGCTTCGACTACGGCCACATCACCCCGTGGGTGAAGCGCGCCGACCACTCGCGCGTTGCCATCGCCGGGCCGGACGCGCTCTGCTTCCGCACGCCGGTCGACGCGCGCGGCGAGGAGATGAAGACCGTCTCCGAGTTCACCCTCACGGCGGGCGAGCGGGTCCCGTTCGTGCTGACCTGGTACCCGTCGCACGAAGACCCTCCGAAGGCGATCGATCCCGAACAGGCGCTGACCGATGCCGAGGACTACTGGCTCGACTGGGCGGCGATCTCCACGCACGACGGCGACTACCACGAGGAGATCCACCAGTCACTGCTCGTGCTGAAAGCGCTCACGTACGCACCGACCGGAGGCATCGTCGCCGCACCGACGACGTCGCTTCCCGAGCTCATCGGCGGCGTGCGCAACTGGGACTACCGCTTCTGCTGGCTGCGCGACGCGACGCTGACGCTGCTTTCGATGCTGAACGCCGGCTATGTCGAGGAAGCAGAGGCCTGGCGCAGCTGGTTGCTGCGCGCAGTGGCGGGCGATCCCGCCGACATCCAGATCATGTACGGGATCGCCGGCGAGCGGCGCCTCGACGAGCGCGAGATCGAGTGGCTTCCCGGCTACGAGCGGTCGAAGCCGGTGCGCGTCGGCAACGCCGCTTCCGAGCAGTTGCAGCTCGACGTCTACGGAGAGGTGGTCGAGGCGCTGTACCAGACGCGCGTGCACGGCGCGCCCCCGGACGACAACGTGTGGTCGTTGACGCGCAAGCTGCTCGACTGGCTCGAGGACGGCTGGCGCAAAGAGGACGCGGGGATCTGGGAGGTCCGCGGAGAGCCGCGGCATTTCACGCACTCGAAGGTGATGGCCTGGGTCGCCTTCGACCGCGCCGTCCGCTACCACGAGGAGTTCGGACGAGAGGGACCGTTCGAGCGCTGGCGCGCGCTTCGCGACGAGATCCGCAACGAGGTGCTCGCGCGCGCGTGGAACAACGACAAGCAGGCCTTCACTGGGTCGTTCGACTCGGACGAGCTCGATGCGAGCGTGCTGCTGATGCCGCTCACCGGTTTCCTGGCCGCGACGGACGAGCGGATCGTCGCGACGGTCGCAGCGATCCGTCGCGAGCTGATGCACGAAGGGCTCGTCCTGCGCTACCGGACGCAGGAGGTGAACGACGGCCTACCGGGCGGCGAGGGCGTGTTCCTCCCGTGCTCCTTCTGGTTCGCCGACGTGCTCGCCTTGCAGGGAAAGGTGGATGAAGCGCGTGAGCTGTTCGAGCGGCTGCTGGACCTCCGCAACGACGTCGGACTCCTGTCGGAGGAATTCGACCCCGTCTCCGGCCGGCAGCTCGGGAACTTTCCGCAGGCTTTCACGCACCTCGCGCTCGTCAACACCGCGCTCATCCTCGGCGAGGGCCGCGGCATACGGCGCCCGCCGGGACGCGATAGAACTAAGTCCTAGTGCCGCTCAGACGCCTTCGGCGGATCCTGCTGCTCGCCGTCCCTCTGCTCGCCCTGCTGGCCGGGGGCAGCTCGGCCCAGAACCCGCCGCCGAACTGCTTCGGCCAGAAGCCGACGATCGTCGGAGGGCCCGGCAACGACAACATGGTCGGCGGCCCGGGCCCGGACGTGATGGTGGGCGAAGGCGGGAACGACACGATGAACGGCATGGGTGGCAACGACTTGATCTGCGGCAACGACGGCAACGACGTCATCAACGGCGGCAACGGCACCGACAAGCTCGACGGCGGCGCCGGCGGCGACGTGCTCACGGGCGACGCCGGCGACGACACCCTGGACGGCAGTACCGGCAGCGACCTCGTGCGCGGCGGCGACGGCAACGACACGGTCGACGGCGGCGGCGGCGACAACTTCGACGTGCTGTCGGGAGGTCCCGGCAACGACACGATCATCGGCAGGCACTCGGGCGAAGCGACGCCTGACGAGGTGGACTACAGCCAGGCCGGCGGCGCGGTCAACGTCGATCTCCAGAAGGGCAGCGCGACCGGTGAAGGCACCGACACGCTGCAGGGCATCGACTGGGCTGTCGGCTCGAGCTTCAACGACGTGCTCACCGGCAACGCGGCCACAAACGTGATCAACGGAGGCCAGGGCAACGACCGGATCGACGGCGGTCCCGGCGGCGACCTCCTGAGCGGCGACGGCGGAGACGACGTCGTCGACGGCGGCACCGGAACGGGTTCGGGCGTGCTCGAGACCGACTACCTCGTGTATTCGAACGCGCCGGGGCCGGTGGGCGTCGACTTCCCCGCGGGCAAGACCTCGGGTTGGGGCAACGACACGGTGTCGAACATCGAGGGTGTGTTCGGCTCCAAGTTCGCGGACGTCCTGATCGGGAGCCCGACCGAGACCAGCCTGCTGTGGGGGGCCGCCGGCGACGACGAGCTCCGCGGCAATGGCGGGGACGACCGCGCGCTGTTCAGCAGTTCGGTCGACGCCGACCTCACACGGGGAACAGCGATCGGAGAAGGCACCGACAAGCTGATCGGGATCTCGCAGCTCGAGGGCTCGAAGGGGAACGACAAGCTCACCGGCGACAACAACGCGAACCTGCTGCTCGGCGGGCCCGGCGGGAACGACACCCTGTCCGGCGGGGGCGGCCCGGACGCACTCGTCAGCGGCGGCGCGAGCACCCTGTCCGGTGGACCCGGCGCCGACCGGTTGCAAGGCGGCAGCGCGAACGACACCTTGGACGGCGGAACGGGGGACGATCTCCTCTCGGCCGGCGGCGGGAGCAACACGATCGACGGCGGCGCCGGCCTCGAAGACGCGGTCACGTACTTCGGCTCGAGCAAGGCCGTCTCGGTCGACCTCGGACAGGGAACCGGTGTCGGCGACGGGACGGATCAGCTCAAGAACGTCGAGTCCGTCGTCGGCTCGACGCATGACGACTCGATCACGGGGGACACGCGCGCGAACTCGCTGCAGGGCGGCGACGGCAACGACACGCTTGCGGGCGGCGCCGGCGCCGACTTCCTGGACGGCGGCGTCGGTGCCAACAGCCTCAACGGCGGGCCCGGAAGCGACTACTGCCTTCAGAAGGGCCGCAGCTGCGAGGTCAGCGGTGCGCCGTTCATCCCCGGCAAGGCGCCGCTGCCGCCCGGTGTGACACCACCGAGCCCGTTCTCGTTCCTCCACGCGCTGGCTGCGCGCGCCTCGGCACGCGTATCGGCCGAGCGCGTCCTGCACTCGCTCGAGACGCAGACGCTGGTGCCACAGCTCGCCGGACGGATTCCCGCTGCTTACGCACTCGCTCTCTCGGCGCAGCTCGCGGAGGGGTTCGGGCCGGCAATCGTGCACAAGGGCGAAACGGCCGCGTACAAGTACGCGGCGGAGCCGATCTGCTTCGCAACGAAGCCGTTCCACACGGAGATCGCGCCGCCGCGCACCGTCAGTCCCGTCGTCGGCGACAAGAAGGCCGAAGAAGGCTGGTGGCAGGGGACGCTCTACAAGTTCCAGAAGGGCAAGTACAAGAAGTTCAAGACGACGCCGTGGGCACGCGCGCAGCTGCAGGGCGGCGCCGCGATTCCGGGCGTGACGCTCTGGCGAGACCAGACCGAGAAGCGAGCGTTCCCGAACGTCGTCAGCGTGAAGGTCCCGAAGGGACGCTACGTGTGGAAGGGGAACATCTACTGGGTCCGTAGCGGCGGCCAGGTGTTCGCGCCGATCGAGCCGCACATCATTCAGAAGAAGACGATCACGCACAACAAACAGTGCGTGTTCTGATCGCCGCGCGTCAGGAGCCGGCCGGCCACTGCGCGCACGTTCGCCGGTAGGACTTTCCCGGCAGGTACTGCTTCCATTCGCTGCGGGTCAGGTTCCGGCCCACGAGGTTGCACGCTCGGTCGCGCAGCGCCTGCCCGCTCGCCCACGGCTCCACGCTCCACAGCAACACGCGCCCGTCGTTCCCACCCGACACAACGCGCATGCCGTTCCCTGCGAAGGCGACGGAGAAGACGCTGCCGTCGTGTCCGTGCAGCGGCTCGCCGAGCTGCTGCCGGCCCTGCACGTCGAACAGCACGATCGATCCTCCCGTCGTCCCTGCAACCAGGAGCCATCCGTCCGGGCTGAACCGCACCGCCGTGACGCCCTCTCCCGCCTGCAGCGGCTCCCCGGCCGCCGTGCGCGAGCCCACGTTCCAGAGTTGGACCCTCGTTCCTCCGCTCGCGCTCGCTAGCACCTTTCCGTCGGGACTGAACGCGACGCTGCGCACGAAGTCCTGGCTCGCGCGGAGTGGTTTCCCGAGCAGCCGTTGCTTGTCGACGTCCCACAGCGCGATCGTGCCGTCACGCCGTCCGGCGGCGAGCGTGCGTCCGTCGGGGCTGAGCGCGAGGTCGAGGGCGAACGGCGGCTGCGCGCTGTCGCTCGGAAGCGGCGAGCCGAGTCGCGAGGCGTGCGCGGTCTGCAGCAGGACGTCGCCGTTCTGCAGCGACGCTGCGAGCTTCGTTCCGTCCGGGCTCAGCGCGACTCCCACCACCGGTTCGATCACGCTTGCATTCCGCGGCGAGAGCCTGCGTACGGCGCCCGGGACAGCCGCTACGAGGACATCTCCATTCTGCGTGCTCGCGGCGAGCGTCTTGCCGTCGTCCGAGACGCTGAGGTCGAGCAGGAGGCCGCCGGCGCCGATCGTGACTGGTCGATCCGTCGGCTTGCGCCAGACGAGCGCGTCGGTGCCGCGTGCGGCTGCGATCAGCCCGTTCGAAGCCGCCGCCACTGCGGTCGCGGCCACGCC
>JBASRJ010000223.1:0-6209 GCA_049273785.1 Gaiellaceae bacterium
GGCTCGATCGCAGCCGCGAGCTGCGCCGCGAGGTCCGTCAGCTCGGCGAGGCTCGCTCCGATGACGGCCGCCGCGAGCTCCTGCGCGGAACGACGCAGCTCGGAGACGGAAGGCGCGGCGAGCGGGAAGAGCTCCGTGTCCTGGGCCGACGCCATCAGCACGCGCTCGTCGATGGAGGGCGCGAGGCCTGGCGCCGGCTCGTCGGCGGACTCGAGCGCGATGTGACAGTTGATGCCGCCGAATCCCATCGCCGAAGCGCCCGCGCGGATCTTCGCGTCCGGGTCGCGAACCGTTCCGCGGAGGATCGGATACAGCGCGTGCGCGGTCTGCGCGAAGGTCGGGTTCGGCACCTTGCAGCCGGCGAACGGCGGGAGGACGCGGCGATTGACCGCGATCACTGTCTTGATGAATCCGGCGATCCCCGACGCCGCCTTCGTGTGTCCGACCAGCGACTTGAACGAGGTCATGCCCACGGTGCGCCGGGGGACTTCGCCGTACGTGCTCAGCGCAAGCTGGATGCCCTCGAGCTCGGCTTTGTCGCCGGCGACAGTGCCGGTCCCGTGCCCCTCGATGAATGCGAGCTCGTGCGGGCTGTAGCCGGCGCGCGCGTACGCCCGCTCGAGCATCTTCGCCTGCGAGTCGGCGCGCGGGGCTGTGATCCCCCCGCTTCCGTCACTCGAGATCCCCCACCCGCGGACGACCGCGTACACGAAGTCGCCGTCGGCGCGCGCATCCTCGAGGCGCTTCAGGGCGACGAACCCGCACCCCTCGCCGGGGATGAAGCCGCTGCCCCGCTTGTCGTAGACGTTCATGTCGTCGCGGGTCAGCGCGCCGACCTTCGCGAAACCGATCATCTCCATCGCGTCCAGGCTGATGTCGACGCCGCCTGCGAGCGCGAAGTCGATGTCCCCGTTCGTGAGAGCGTTCGAGGCCGTCGCCACTGCGATCATCCCGGAGGCACAGGCGCCGTCGACCGTGTAGCCGCCGCCCTTGAAGTCGAGGAAGTTGCAGATCCGGCCGGAGATGGTGTTCGAGAGGACTCCGGCGAGCGTGTCCTCCGTCACGGGCGGGAACACGGACTTGTACGTCGCCTCCATCGTTTGCTCGAGCTCGAAGACGACAGCATCGGGGAGTCCGTTCGCCTGAGCGCTCGCGTGCAGCACACGCCGGACGTATGGCCAGCGCAGTCGCATGTACCTGGAACGGGTCTGCTCCCCGGTCAGCGAGTTTCCGACGAGTGCTGCGGAGCGGTCGGTGGAGATCGTTTCGGGCGTGTACCCGGCGTCTGCGAGCGCCTTCAGCGCGACCTCGAGCGCAAGCCAGTGAACGACGTCCGTCGACTCGTATGTCCGCTGCGGGATGCGTCTCGCGACCCAGTCGAACTCGAAGCCGTCGATGAACGCGCCCCGGGTCGCGTACGTCTTGTCCGGAGCTCTCGGCGCTGGATCGTGGTACTCGGACAGAGGGAGGCGCAGGTCGGGAAAGCGCCGAAACTGCTGTCGCTTCGCAAGAACGTTCTCCCAGAACTGGCGAAGGTCGCGCGCGCCCGGATACCAGCACGCCATACCGACGACCGCGACCGAAGGAGCCGGAGTGCCGCCCTGATCGTTGGCGACACGTCTGCTCGCCATTCTTCTTGTTCCTCCTAGCCGCCCGCCGTCCTCGAACTTGCCGTAAAACAGAAGTTTTCTGCGTCGATCCTAGTCGACTCAATCCGTGGGCGGAAGAGTCCCTAGCGGCGCAGCGCGCCGATCGGCTCGGCGACGAGGACGGCGGCGGCGGCGACGAGCACCGTCGTTCCGCCGGGCGGCAGGTCCGCGTAGTACGCGACCGTGATCCCGGTGAGCACGGACGCGAGCCCGATTCCCATTCCGAGCACCATCGTCGAGCGCATGCTCCACGCGACCCGCGCTGCTGCGATCACGGGTAGGACCATCAGCGCTGCGATCAGCAGGATCCCGACGACGCGCATCGAGAGCGCGATCGTCACCGCGGCGAGTGCGGCGGTCAGCGCGTTGAGAAGCGACACCGGCAGGCCGGCGACGCGCGCGCCCTCTTCGTCGACGACGACTGCGACGAGCAAGCGATAAAGAAGCGCGATCAGCATGAGCGCAGCAGCGCCGAGCCCCGCGATGACTGCGAGATCGCTGCGCGTCACGGTCAGAATCGAGCCGAACAGGAACTGGAACAGGTTCACGTTCAGCGCGCCGGCCGCGGACACGAGCACGACGCCGCCAGCGATGCCCGTGTAGAAGACGAGCGCGAGCGCCTGGTCGCCTGCAGCGCTGCGCCGTGCACGCAGCGTTTCGATCGAGAGCGCGCCGGCGACGGAGACTGCGAGCGCTGTCAGCACGAGCGGTAGGTTGAGCAGATATCCGAGCGCGACGCCGGCGAACGCGACGTGGCCGATCCCGTCGCCGATCAGACTCAGCCGCCGCTGCACGAGGAAGAAGCCGACCGCCGGCGCGAGCAGTCCGACCACGATGCCCGCGCCGAACGCGAGCCGCATGAACTCGAGGTCAAGCATGGGCGTGCGATGGGTCGTGCCAGACACCGGGCAAGGCCGAAGGAGGCCCGTCGAAGACGATCTGCCCGCGGACGAGCACGATCCGTTCGACGAACCGCTCGACGGCGCCGAACTCGTGCGACACGTACAGGATCGTCACGTCCAGCTCGCGGTGTAGCTGTTCGAGCAGCGCGGCCAGCGATTCCTGGGCCTCGACGTCGACGCCGGTCGTCGGCTCGTCGAGAACGAGCAGCTCCGGGTCCGCCGCGAGCGCCTTCGCGATGAACGCGCGCTGCTGCTGGCCGCCGGACAGTGTCGAGAGGCGACGGTCGGCCTGGGACTCGAGGCCGACGCGGTCGATCGCCTCACGCACCGCCTCCCGGTCTGCCTGCCGGAACGGTCCGAGGAACCGGGCGCGAGGGGCGCGGCCGGCCGCGACGAGCTCGCGAACGGTGACGGGCGCGTCGACACCAGCCTGTGCGCGCTGGGGAAGGTAGGCGAGCCGTTCCGCGGCGAGCTCGATCCGCCCCGAGACCGGCTCCTCGAGCCCGAGCACTAGCCGGAGCAACGTCGTCTTGCCGCCGCCGTTCGGCCCCGCGATCGCGACGAACTCTCCTCGTTCGACCTCGAGCTCGATGTCGCGCAGCACGAGCGGGCCGTGCCCGTACGCGAACGACACGTGATCGAGACGGACTGCTACCGGCATCCGAGCGCCTTCCGCAGGGCGGCGAGGTTTTCGCGCATCAGCGTCAGGTAGTTCTCGCCGCGGCTCTGCTCCGACGGCGTCAGGCCCTCGATCGGATCGAGCACCGCCGTCCGCGCTCCCACCTCACGGGCCACCGTGTCCGCCAGGCGCGGCGAAACGAGCCGCTCGAAGAACACCGTCGTCGCATGCGTTCGCCGGACGAGCTGGACGACGTGCGCGAGCTGCCTCGGCGACGGCTCCGACTCCGGAGTGAGGCCCGTGATCGGCACCTGCCGGAGTCCGTAGTGTTGGGCGAGATAGCCGAACGCGGCGTGACTCGTGACGACGTCCCGGCGAGCGCAGTGGGCGAGGCCCGTCACGTACGCGCGGTCGAGTGCCCGCAGATCGGCGAGCAGCGGCGCCGTGTGCACGGGTCCCGGCAACGCGCCACCGATCCGGCGCACGATTCGCCCGAACAACACAGGGTCGAGCCAAACGTGCGGGTCCGCCGTGAGACCACCCTCCTGCCCGGCGGCGGAGTGCAGCGGGAGCCCTTCGAGGATGTCGACTTTGATTCCGCTCGCGTTCCTCACGGCATCGGAGACGGCCGGCTGGAATCCGTGACCGAGGTAGAGGACGACACTCGCGCGCTCGATGCGAGCGACGGCCTGCGGCGTCAGCTCGAGGTCGTGAGGCTCCGCGCCGGGTGGGGTCAGGTTCTCGACCTTGACGGACGGCGCGATCCGCTCCGCCGCGAACGCAAGCGGATAGAACGCAGCGACAACGGTGTTCTTGCCGGTCGCGCTCGAGCCGCAGCCGGCCAGCAGGAACAACATGAGAATGAGAACGATTCTTGAAATCGTGAATCGCACTATACTTCGTGCGATGACCTGGACAACCCACGCGCTCGATCTGCTCGACGATGCCGGCTACCGGCGGGGCGGGGCGCGCCGCGCCGTCGTTGAGCTACTCGGTCGCCAGAACTGCTGCCTGAGCGCGCAGGAGATCTTCGACGGGCTCAGGAAGGCGCGCCGGCCGGTCGGGATCGCGTCCGTGTACCGCGCGCTCGAGGCCCTCACCGAGCTGCGCCTCGTGAAGCGTGTCGACGCGGGCGACGGGATCGCGCGCTACGAGCCCGCGCCGCCCGGTGGTGACCACCACCATCACCTCGTTTGTCGCGACTGCGGCAAAGTCGAGGCATTCACCGATCCCCGGCTCGAGCGGGCGATCGATCGCGTAGCTGACGGAACGGGCTACTCCGTCGACGAGCACGAAGTCGTGCTCACCGGCGCGTGCGCCGACTGCGCCTAACCCCGGCCGCGTGCGCTAACCCCGGCCGACGAACGCCTTCGTGCCCGCGACGAGGCCGCGCGCGACTTTCAGCTGGTACGCGCCCGTTCGCAGGAGCCGTCCCTCGCGTGGGTTCGTCATGAAGCCCGTCTCCACGAGGATGACGGGAACGTCCGCCCAGTTGAATCCCGTCAGGTCGGCGCGGCGGATCAACCCGATGTCCGACGCGCCCGTCGCGCGGACGACCGCCCGCTGGACGCTGCTCGCGGCGCGTAGCGACGCGGCGTAGATGTCGTCCGTCCAGCCGCGGTGAAAGGCGGGATAGAGCGTCTTGACCCCGTGGCTCGACGGGCTCGCCGATCCGTCGGCGTGAATGCGAAGCATCAGCGCCGCGTGCCGCACGTTGCAGAAGCGGGCGCGGGCGACGTTCCCGAGCGTGGTCGTCGGCCCCGTGCGCGTCATCGCGACGCGGAACCCGTCGCGCTGCAGCAGCGCGCGCGTTTTCATGGCGATCGCAAGCGCCACCGGCGCTTCGCCCGGCGCGCCGCCGCCGTCCTTGATCTTCATCACGCTCGACCCCGGGCCGATCGGCTCGGTCTGGCGTCCGATCGCAGGCGGCGTCCCGTGGCCCGGGTCGAGGCAGATCAGCGGGGCTGCCGGTTGCGCGAACACGGGGAGGAAGTGTGCCGATTAATTCTCGCCGGGCCGGGCAACACCGGTCGCGATGCCGACCCGACGTGAGCTTCCACCCGACTTTGCCGCCGCCCTCGACCGCGTGCCCGAGGCGCGCGATCGCTTCTCGGCTATGCGGCCGACCGCCAGGCTCAATGGGTCGACTGGATCGAATCCCGCGGCGCCCGCGACCGTTCCGAGCGTCGTCGGCCAGGATCAGGCGGCCGCCGCGACCGCGCTGCGCCAGGCCGGCTTCAAGGTCGTCGTCCTCTTCCGCAAGACCGCGGATCAAACGAAGGACGGGATCGTGCTCGAGGAGCAGCCGCCTGCCGGCTCGAGCATTCCGAGCGGCTCGTACGTCGCGATCTTCGTCGGCCGGCTCTCGTCGTAGAGACGGAGCCGGCGCGATCCGCGCCGCAGTGAAACGGAACGCGCCGGGCTCCCGGCGAAATAGACCCGGCCCTGGGCCGAAACTTGCGTATGTCTTGCAACGGGGAAATCGAACATGATCGCCCCGCGAACAAGCGACGTAATTTGTCCTAGCTAACCGGGGAGCCAGCCGTCGCGGTAGCGAATCGGCACGGGCTCCGGAAACCGCGCGTATGCCTGCTCAGCGTGAGTCGTCTCCTCCTCGACGCCCGCGCCGTGACGGAGCGCAGTCTCGTCCACCGTGTACGCGCCCCAGTCGTCTCTCCCCTGCAAGCGCCCGTCGGGGCCGCGAAACGTGTGGCGTTCTCTGGCGCCGACGGCAAGGACCACGCAAGGGCCGTCTCCAGCGCCGACGACCGCGTGCTGTGTCTCGGGGGGACAGTGCACGAAGTCCCACTGCCGGAGCGGCCGCTCCTCGCCCTCGATGATCACGAGCGCCTCGCCGGAGAGCACGAGGAAGTCTTCCTGATCGGTCTCCCAGTGGTACATCGTCATCGGCTCGCCGGGGGCGAGCACAGTGAGGCCGATCCCGAGCTGCGGGAAGTCCCCCTTGGCCTCGACGCCGGCTTCGAACCCGTGCCCCCTGTGCCACCAGCGGGCCTCACGCATGTTGCGGACGAACCATCC
>JBASRJ010000248.1:0-17917 GCA_049273785.1 Gaiellaceae bacterium
GTACGAGTGGATGCCGCGGCCTCTTACCCTGCGGGCTCAGGCTCTACGCCTGCGTCTCGCGCGGGACATAGGGCAGGAACTCCGGATTGAGGAACGATTCCTCGGCGGAAGGAACCCCGCACCCGACGACGGCGAGCGCGCCCTCCGAGAATCCGTCGATCCCCAGCCGAGCGTCGATGTTCGCCACATTCACCGCTGCGGTGAAGAACGAACCGAGCCCAAGGTCGGCGCAGACGAGGTAGAAGGTCTGGCTCAGGTGGGCGGCATCGAGAAGCACGACGGCGTACGCACGCTCGTGACGGTACTTCCAGAAGGTGCGGTCGAATCTTGCGGTCAGCAGGAAGAGCGCGTTCGCGCCCTTGAAGTAGAACTGGCCGCAGGTGAAGTGGTCCGCGAGCTCCGCGGCGTCCGCACGATCCAGCCGCTCGAGCAGCTCGAGGGCGTGCTGTCCAACGTGGTAGTGGTAGATGCCGGGGTCGTAGCCGTCGACAGAGACGAGCAGCGGATAGACCTCGATCGGATGGAGCCCGCCCCCCGAAGGGCTCGTGCGGTGGAGGCCGACGACGCCGTCCGCAACCTCCAGATAGCCGTGGCATCCGAACACGTAGTAGAGGAGTTGCGCGAGGTCGCGCTCACCGAGCGAGGACCCCGGAGCGAAGACCCGTGTCGTCCGACGTCGAGTAAGGGCGCGGTACAGCCCGCCGTCCGCGTCGACAAGCGGAAGCTCGCGCACGTCGAGGGCGCCGTCGATCGCGTGGAAGTGGGGAGGCGGGCGGCCAAATCGCGCGATGACCTTCTCCGCCACCTCGGCGACCAGCTGGTCGGAGACCTGCGTTCGTTCCTCGAGCTCGACGTCGACGTCGCGCCACCTCGACATCGAGTGGTAGAGGGCGCCGTAGAGGCTCCAACCTGAGCCGTCGAGCTGCTCGTCGCGCCGGCGCAACTCCACTAGCTCGGGCCCGCCGTCCTTGCTGACGATCAGCCCGTCGCGCGCGAACCCAGCGAGTTGCGGCGTCTCCCCGCAGTCGACCCACTCCTCGCAGGGGATCGCCAGCAGCGCCTCGAGATCGGAAGCGGTGATCGGGTGTTCCTGCCCGGTGAGGATCGAGATCGCGTAGAGCTGCTGCACCGTGGTCGCTCTCGCCTCTCCACGCAGCAGCTCCGATACGTCGAGGAAGCCTCGATCCTCTGCGTAGAAGAAGAGAAAGCGCGTCCGGCGGACCCTCGCCACGCCGCCCGTCTAGCCCAAGTCTTCGGATTCTTCGAGAAACGCCAGCGCGAAGATGAGGACCATGATCGGATGAATGAATCCTGGATATGCCGTGTCACGGAATCCGCGTCCACCTGGGATCTTCCCGAGCATGTCCTCGAGCTCTTTCCTTTCGGGCAGACGCACCGTGTCCGGGATCACCCCCGGTGCCGCCTCGATTCCGTACTCGGCGAGCGTCTCGCGGGTGTTGTTCTCGAGGCGGTCGCGAAAGTCGTCGTCCGTCAACCGTTCGGCAAACTCGCGCGCCTGCGCAGTCGTCATCCGCAGCTGGATGCCCACGTCGTTGTCGTAGCCATTCATGGCAACTCCTCCTTAGGGGCCGGCGCGAGGAGTGTCTAGCGGGACAACCGCTCCGTCAAGGTGTGATTGCGGCCGGTTCCAGCAGGGCGCGCACGCCGGCGGAGCTGACGACGTTCCCTTTCGCCTCGTACAGAGCCGCGGCTTCCTGGAGCGCGTCAGCCCAGTCGCCGCTGCCTGGAGTCATCGCCGAGGAGAGCGCGACAAGCGCATCGGCGAGCAGATTCGGTGAGTCGGTCGACCGTGCGAGCTCGACCGCCTCGTACGCGACCTCCTCCGCCCGAGCTCTGTCCCCCCCGGCGGCAAGCGCGTGAGCGAGCCCGTTTCGCCAGACCACCTGCGTCAGGACGTCGTCTTCCGTGGCAGTCGTTCGACACAGCTCGGCAAAGCGCTTCGCCTCGTCGACCTTTCCCTGGAGCGCGAGGGCGCACGTGAGGAACGCGGTGACGGTGGAGAGAGAGCTGCGCGCGTCAACCGCCTGGAGGACGTCGTATGCCCATCGAAGCTCGTGCTCAGCCGTGTCCGGCCGTCCGGCCAGCAGCTCGATCGGCGCCGTGTGGAGGGCGATGCCCGCGAGCCCGACGGTCCGACCGTGCTCTGCGAGCACGGCCTTCGCTTCCTCGCACAGTGCGCGAGCCTGGTCGAAGCGGCCGCGCATCGCCTCCAGCTCTGCGAGCTGTCCGGTGGCGAAGGCTTGCGTGCTCGGATTCGCAGCGGTCCGCTCCCGGATGTCGTTGCAGAGCGCGATCGCCTCGACGACCGGCGTCGGGCCGAGCAACAGGGCGAGCGCCCGTGCCCCGTGCGCCCGACGCTCCTGCCGACCGTCACCTGCCGCCCGGGCATGCTCGATCGCTTCCACGAGCGCCCGTTCCATTGCGGCGAACTCGCAATGGGCGAAGTGCTTGATGCTGACGAGGCGCCATGCGCGTGCAAGGCCAGCGTCGTCGCCTTCCTGCGCGTAGATCGGAATCACCTGCTCGGCGATGCGCTCGAGCTCCTGGGTGGCGCCCTTCGTCTGGACGCCGACGATCGCGCGCTCCACCAGCGCGGACGCCTCGAGCCCTGGGTCGGACTGTGCCTTCGCGCGGTCGATCGCCTCGGTGAGAACATCGACTGCACGGGAGAGCTCGCCGACGGCCGCGAGCGCCGTGCCGAGATCCGTCAGAACCGCTGCCCCCGCTCGCCCTTCGAGCAGTCGCGCTGCGCGGTCGAGCAGCTTGACCGCAGCCGGCGCGTCGTCGCGCGCAATCGCTCGGCGGCCCGCGGGCGCAAGGAACGTGCCTGCCTGGTCAGCGAGCCTGCGCGATCGCTCGTCGAGCGGGCCGAGCTCCTCGCGGTAGCGGTAGGCCTGCTCGAGGTGGTAGCCGACGATCTCGTCGAGCTCGACGACGTGCTCGCCGGCGTTCGTACGGATCCAGCCCGCGAACTGTTCGTGGAGATCGGCGCGCGTCTCCTTCGGGATCGCCGCGTACGCGGCATCGCGAATCAGCACGTGCACGAATCGGAACGCGTCGTCCGGACGGGCGGTCGAGCGGTGCGGACGGACCAGTTCCTTCCGGACTAGCGACATCAGCGTCGCGCCGAGCCCGTCGCGCTCGTCCGCGTTCGTCAGCTCGACCACGGCGTCGCGCCAGAATTCCTTCCCACACACGGCAGCACGCGCGATCGCGCCGCGTTCGGCCGGAGCCAGCCGGTCGAGCCGGGCGGCGAGCAGTGCCTGGATCGTCGGCGGGACAGAGAACAGTCCGTCCTCGTAGCCGCCCTCGATGACCATCGCGGCCATCTGTTCCGCGTAGAGCGGATTGCCTTCGGCCGCTTCGGCGATTTGGGCCCGCGCGTTACCGAAGATGCCGTGCGCGTCGAGGAGCTCTTCCGACTCGGACGGCTTGAGCGGCGAGAGCGTCAACGACGTCGCGTACTCGTGCCCAAGGAGCCACGCGGGCCGGTCATCGATGAACTCCGGCCGCGCGAGGCAGAGAAGCAACATCGGGGCATCCCGAATCCAGCTCGAGAGGTACTCGATCAGGTCGAGGAACGTCGGCTCGGCCCAGTGGACGTCCTCGAAGCAGAGGACGAGTGGGCGCCGATTCGCAAGCGCCTCGCACAACTTCCGCACGGCCCAGAACATCTCTTGACTCTCGGCGGCCGCAGCGTCCTCGAACCAGCGGAGCCGCTCGAGAATGAGCGCTCCATCGGCACTCTCAGCCACGACCTGCGCGATCCGCTCGTCGCCGCCGAGATCCTGGAGGACTTCCGTCAGCGGCCAGAACGTGATCCCGTCCCCGTACGGGAGGCAGCGACCGACGAGGATGGTCGCCTCCTCCGCAAGCTGGTCGAAGAGCTCCGCTGCGAGCCGCGTCTTCCCGATTCCGGCCGGGCCGAGCAGCGTCAAGAGGCAGCAGCTCCGGTCCTGCACCGCACGCGCGTATGTACCTCGCAGCTGTTCGAGGTGCACCTGCCGGCCGACCAGCGGCGTGTTGAAGCGCCGTTCGAATCCCGGGCGGGCGGGGTCGACGCCGATCAGCCGCCAGGCCCGAATGCGCTGCGACTTTCCCTTCGCCTCGAGCGGCTCGAGCTGCTGGAAGCTGGCGGCTGCCTGCGCGAGGATCCGCGTCGCCTCGCCGACCACGACCTCTCCGTTGGACGCTGCCTCCTCGAGCCGCTTGGCGATGTTGACGGCGTCTCCGGTCACGAGCGTCCCGGACCCGTCGCCCGTGACGACCTCGCCGGTGTTGAGGCCGACGCGGATCGCGAGCCGAAGTCCGCGCTCACCTTCCAGCTCGTCGTTCAGCCGCGCGAGCGCAATGCGGAGCCCGTCGGCCGCGCGCACCGCCCGCACGGCATCGTCCTCGTGCAGCTGCGGAATCCCGAAGACGGCCATCACCGCGTCTCCGATGAATTTCTCCACCGTGCCGCCGTGACCCTCGATCACGCCGCGGGCAGCCTCGAACCAGCGTCCGAGGGCGCCGCGCACGGATTCCGGGTCGAGCCGCTCCCCGAGCCCGGTCGAGTCGGCCACGTCCGCAAAGAGGACGGTGACCGTCTTACGGCTGACGGCCATGGCTTGAGTCTAGGACTGAGACGCTCAAAGGCCTAGGTGCGCCGGCCGAGGGCGGCCCGGACTCGGTCGAAGAGCCCGGGCTACCCCGCGGCGAGGCTCCGGAACCGGACCAGCTTCTCTGTTTGTTCCGCGTGCCAGTCGAGGCGGAGCGCGCGGAAGCGCTCGTCGGCCTGCGCGATCAACGCCTCGTCGCCGCGCACGATGCCGAGTGCGCGGAGCGCGAACGGCTCCGGGTATTTCCCCGGGCGGAGCAACGGTGCGGCCTCGTCCTCGACTCGCTCCTGATCGCGGAGCGCCGCGAGCGCGTCCAGCCGCGTGACCCGCGTGACGAGGCTGAGCCAACCCTTGTACCAACCGCGTGTCTGCCCCGGCTCGTCGAGGAGCCGCTCGACGAGCTCCTGATCGCCACGGACGATCGCGAGCCGCATGCGCGGGGTATCGAGGAAGGGCCCGTAACCCTCCGCCCAGTGTTCCTGGGCAGCCTGTTCGAGGCGGCGCGCGCTTTCACCGTCGCCGAGACATTCGTTCGCGAGCGCACAGACCAGCAGCGAGCGCGCGTTTCGCACGCAGGGCGTCGCGAGATTCGCCGCAGCCGTCTCCTCCGTCCGGTCCTGGAGCACCCGGACCCGCTCCCACTGTCCGAGGAGCTCTTCGATCTCGCCGAGGATGGCAACCCCGTGCACGCGATGGTGCGGTGTCAGATCCTTGTTGAGGTCGTCGTTGATGACGCCGAGTCGCCGTGCTTCTCGAAACCTCCCGCTCCAGATGCAGCCGGAGATCGGCGCTGCATAGATGTCGGCGCGGAGGTCCGGATCGGTGAGCTCGTCGACGACCTCGAAGCGGCGTTCGGCCCAGGCTCGTCCGTGGTCGAACTCGCCGTGCGCGAAGGAGACGATTCCGCGGGCGCCCCACGCCATCGAGCGGAGCTCGGGGTCCCCGAGCTGCTCCGCAACCAGCGTCGCCTCCCGCGCAGCTTCGGCGCCCTCGGTGGGATTCCAGGACGCGTGCGCGATCAGCGCCTTCGCCCGCGCCCTCGAGTTCGGCTCGGTGCCGGCGAGCGCCCGCTCGATCCAGCCGTCCACGAGGTCCTTGTCCGGCCTGTTGCGCCACATCCCGGAGCGAAGCGCGGTCTCGTAGGCGAGCTCCGCGTGGAGTCCCGCGTCGAGCGTCGAGTCTTCGGTCAGTTCGATCGCGCGGTGCATCGCCTCCCAGAAGGCTTCGCCGTTGTACTGCAGGGCATTGGCGCGCGCGACGGACCGCCACAACTCGAGCTGGGGTAGACCTTCCGGCGCGAGCGCGAGCGCGCGGTGCAGCATGGCCAGCGCGTCGTCGATCTCGTAGCGCTTCTCGGCAAGCGAAGCCGCGCGCCGGAGCCAGCGAACCGCCTTCTGGCGAAGACGCTCGAGCTCCGCGTCTGCGCCAGCCCAGACGAGATCCGCGTCCTCGGGGCGCACCGCTTCGGCGTAGTGATGCGCGAGCAGCGATGCGTGCTCGTCGCGGCCCTCGCCGGTCCGCTCGATCCACTCCGCGAAGCCGGCATGGAGCTGGGCACGGCGCGCCTTCGGGAGGCTCTGGTAGGCGACCTCGCGCGTGAGCGCGTGCTTGAACGCATATTCGGACTCGCCCTCGAACGAGGAACCCGAGCGCCGGCGGACGAAGTCACGGTCCTCGAGGATGCGGAAGTCGGGCTCCTCGTCGCCGAGGAGCTCGTACACCGGGCCGGTCCAGAAGATGCGGCCGATGACTGCCGCGGCCTGAAGCCCGGCCTTGTCCGCGGGCTCGAGCAGGTCGATGCGCGAGGCGAGGACCGCCTGCACCGAATCAGGCACCGCGAAGCCGGCCGGGAGCGCCGCCGCGCGCCAGGCGCCGTTGGTCCGCTCCAGCACGCCCTGGTCGATCAGGCTGCCGACGACCTCCTCGACGAAGAACGGATTTCCCTCGGCTGCGGTCAGGACCAGCTGGCGGACCTCGGGAAGCTCGACGGAGAGCAGCCGCTCGACGAGCACCGCAGCATCGTCCGGTGTGAGCGGATCGAGCCACAGCGTCGTCGCGTCGATCCGCGCCGAGCCCCACGCTTTGCGCCGGTCGACGAAGTCCGGCCGAGCGGTAGCGACGATCAGGAGCGGTCCCTCCACGTCGCGGGCGAGGCGCTCGAGCAGTTCGAGCAGCGGATCCTCCGCCCAGTGGACGTCTTCCACGAGCAACACGACGGGTCGCTCCGCGGCGAGCCCGGACAGGAACGCGATCCAGGCTTCGTGCAGCCGGTCTCGGGCCGCGAGTGGATGCACGTCGCCGGCCAGGTCGAGGCCCAGCGTCAGGCCGAGGATCTCACGTCCTCCGAGGCGTCGCAGCGCCACCTCGGGCGGATCGCTGTCGAGGATCCCGAGGTGCTCCTTCAGCACTTCGCCGAGCGGCCAGTAGGTGATGCCTTCCCCGTAGGCGAGGCAACGTCCTGTCCTGCGCAGCGGCTCCGGCTCTTCCTCTGCGAGTCGCTGCCAGAGAGCGCGCGCGAGACTCGTCTTGCCGACCCCGGCGTCGCCGAGGATGGTCACGAGCGCGGGGCGCGACGCCTGCAGCGCAGTGCGGTACGCGTCGAAGACGCGTTGCAGCTCGGTGTCTCGCCCTATGAACACGGGCGCGAGACCGGCCACGCCGCGAGGCCGCATCAGGGAGAGGGCGCGCAGAACGCGCCGACAGGCGACGGGAGCGGTCTTGCCCTTCGCGTCGATCTCGCCCGGCTCGGCGAACTCGAATGCTCCCCGCGCGGCTGCGAAGGTGCGGTCTCCCACGAGGATCTCGCCGGGCCCTGCTGCCTGTTCCAGGCGCGCGGCGACGTTGACCGGATCGCCGCTGACGAACGAGCTTCCTTCCCGCGCGCGGCCGACGACGACGTCGCCTGTGTTGACGCCGATCCGAAGCCCAGGCTCTGCGTCGGACAGCCCCGCGTGTCTCCGCTGCATCGCGAGTGCGGCGTGCAGCGCGCGCTCGGCGTGGTCCTCGAGCGCTTCCGGCGCTCCGAACACGGCCATCACGGCGTCGCCTGCAAACTTCTCGATCGTTCCGCCCGCGGCCTCGATCTCTGCTGACATCGCGTCGTAGAAGCGCTCGAGCTCGGCCCGCGTCCGCTCCGGGTCGGCGGCCTCGGCGCGGGCGGTGGAGCCGACGAGATCGGCGAACAGGATCGTCGCGAGCTTGCGCTCCTGCGCGTCCGACATGAGCCGAAGTCTGACTGAGAAGGGCCGTCAGTACACTTCCGGGCCGTGTTCGACGCCCTGTCAGACCGGCTGCAGAGCGCGCTCGGCGACCTCCGCGGCCGCGGCACGCTCGATGAGGAGGCGATCTCGCGTGCCATGCGGGAGATCCGCCTGGCGCTGCTCGAGGCAGACGTCAACTTCGAGGTGGTCAAGTCCTTCGTGTCGCACGTGCGGGAGCGCGCGGTCGGCCAGGACGTGCTGAAGAGCCTGACGCCGGGCCAGCAAGTGGTGAAGATCGTCCATGACGAGCTGACGGCGCTCATGGGCGCCGGCGCGTCGGGGCTCGCGTTCACGGGCCGCCCGCCGACGGTGATCCTCCTCGCAGGTCTGCAGGGCTCGGGGAAGACGACCGCCGCCGCGAAGCTCGCGCTCCTGCTGCGGAAGGAGGGACGGATTCCGGCGCTGGTGGCTGCCGACCTGCAGCGGCCCGCGGCGATCGACCAGCTGGAGCAGCTCGGAAAGCAGGTTCAGGTTCCGGTTCACCGCGAGGACGGATCGGACCCGGTGACCGTCGTGCGCAACGGCATTCGCGCGCTGGCCGAGAGCGGCGCCGACACGGTCATCCTCGACACCGCGGGCCGACTCCACGTCGACGCGGATTTGATGGCCGAGCTCGAACGTGTGCGCGACGAGGCGAAGCCGACGAACGTGCTGCTCGTCCTTGACGCGATGACGGGACAGGAGGCGCTGAACGTCGCGCTCGCATTCCAGGAGCGCGTCGCGTTCGACGGTGTGCTGATGACAAAGCTCGACGGCGATGCGCGCGGCGGCGCAGCGCTGTCCGTCAAGGCCGTGACCGGCAGTCCGATCAAGCTCATCTCCGTCGGCGAGAAGCTCGACCAGCTCGAGTACTTCCATCCCGACCGGATGGCGTCGCGGATCCTCGGGATGGGCGACGTGCTGACGCTGATCGAGCGCGCCGAGGCGGCGGTCGAGGAGGACGAGCAGAAGGAGCTCGAGGCGCGGATGCTGAAGGGCCAGTTCTCCTTCGACGATTTTCTGAAGAGCTACAAGATGCTGCGCCGGATGGGGCCGCTGCAGGGCGTCCTGAAACTGATTCCGGGCCTCGGCCAGCAGCTCGACGGGCTCGACGACGTGGACGAGAAGCAGCTCGGACGCGTCGAGGCGATCATCCTCTCGATGACGCCGACCGAGCGCGCGCGGCCAACGGTGCTCGACGGTCAGCGACGACAGCGAATCGCTCGGGGATCCGGCACGAGCGTCGAGGAGGTCAACAGGCTGCTCGATGCGCGCAAGCAGATGGAGAAGCTCATGAAGGGAATGAGCCGCGGCAAGATGCCGGATCTCGGTGCCCTGACCGGTGCCGCGCCGACGGATGCAGCCCCGCGGCGCAAAGCGACCAAGTCCAACAAAAAGAAGAAGCGAACCAAGACTCGGAGGTAATGGATGGCAGTGAAGATGCGTTTGACGCGCGTCGGGTCGAAGAAGAATCCGATCTATCGCGTCGTGGTGGCCGACTCGCGCTCGCCGCGCGACGGCAAGTTCATCGAGATCGTCGGGCGCTACAACCCGCAGACCGATCCGTCGACGATCGAGCTCGACGAGCAGAAGGTGAAGGACTGGCTCGGCAAGGGCGCGCTGCCCTCCGACGCCGTGCAGAAGCTCTTGAAAGCGAAGAACATTTCTTAATGATTGCGGAGCTGCTCGAGTACGTGGCGCGGCAGCTCGTCGACGAGCCGGATGCCGTGCGCGTCGACCAGGTGGACGAGAACGACGAGCTCGTCCTGCGTCTCTACGTCGCCGAGGCCGACCGCGGCAAGGTGATCGGCCGCCAGGGACGGATCGCGCGCGCGCTGCGTGCGATCGTGCGCGCGAGTGCAGCACGCGAGCAGCGCCGCGTGCGGCTCGAGATCGTCGACTAGCTCGCCGTGAGCGACCGTGTGACGGTCGGCCGTGTCGGCAAGCCGCACGGCCTTGCGGGCGCGTTCGTCGTCGAGAACGCGAGCGTCGATGCCGCGCGATTCGCCGTGGGCGCGGAGCTGCTCGTCGGCGGCGAGCCGGCTCGCGTCGTCGAATCGAAACAGGCGCGCGGCCGGCCGGTGGTCCGGCTCGACCGCCCGGTCGACCGCGGAGCGACGCTCGAAGTGCCGCGCGAGTCGCTGCCTCCCGCGGAGCCCGGCGAGTACTACGTCTTCCAGCTCGTCGGCCTCGACGTCGAGGAGGAGGGTGGCCGTCCACTCGGCCGCGTGACTGACGTCGCGCCGGGCGTGGCGAACGACGTCCTCGAGCTCGACTCCGGCCTCTCGCTGCCGATGGTCGAGGACTGCGTCCTGGCGGTCGAACTCGATCGACGGAGAATCCTCGTCGCTCCCGGCTATTCCGACGCTGGGTAACCTGGGTCGCGTCGCCCGTGCAGCTCGACGTATTCACCCTCGTTCCCCACGCCTTCGCGTGGCTCACCGAACAGCGCCCCGTCGCCTCGGTGCTCGGCACCGAGCTCGACCTCCGGCTGTTCTCCTACCGCGACACGACGCCGCTCCGCGCCGGGCAGGTGGACGACGAGCCCTACGGCGGTGGGGCGGGGATGCTGCTCAGGGTCGACGTCGTCGCCGCCGCTCTCGACGCAGCCTACGGCGTCGCGCCCGACCACCGGATCGTCGCGCTGACCCCGCAGGGCCGGCAGTTGACCCAGGACGTCGTGGAGGAGCTCGCGCAAGAGGAGCGGCTCACCCTCGTTTCGGCCCGCTTCGAGGGATTCGACGAGCGCGTCGTGCAACACCTCGCATCCGACGCGATCTCGATCGGTCCCTACGTGCTCTCAAACGGCGATCTGCCGGCGATGGTCCTCGTCGACGCGATCGCGCGCCGGCTCCCCGGTGCGATCCGCGAGGAGTCGGGCGCGTGGGAGACCTTCTCCGCCGAGTTCGAGGGCGGTTTCGAGTATCCGCACTACACCCGCCCGGCGGAGTTTCGCGGCTGGCCCGTCCCCGAGGTTCTGCTTTCCGGCGACCACGGAAAGATCGACGAATGGCGCCGCGAACAGAGTAGGCGGAGAAGCCTGCTGTGACCGACCACTACGCCACGCTCGGCGTCCGCCCGGAGGCGACGCCGCAAGAGATCGAGGCCGCATACCGCCGAATTGCGCTCGAGCGCGGGTGGGAGGACGGCTTCTGGCGTGAGTTGCGCGACGCGTACGACGTGCTCTCCAACCCGGAGGAGCGAGCGCGTTACGACGTCGAGCGCAACGGCGCGATGCTGCGGGTGCCGAAGCGCCCGTCGCGCAACCCGATCGACCGTCTCTTCCCGAACCTCTCGCACGGCTGGCGCGTCGCGATCGACTGGGTCGTAACGATCGCGGGCGCGGTTGCAATCGTGCTCGCGATCAAGGCGTGGATTGTGAACCCGTACCGGATCCCATCGTCGTCAATGGAGCCCACGTTGCACTGTGCGCGACCGGGAACCGGCTGCGAGTCGAGCACCTCCGACCGCGTGCTCGCGAACCGGTTCATCTACCACTTCCGAAACCCGAGGCGCGGCGAGATCGTCGTCTTCCACACGCCGTCCCTCGCGAAGGACAAGTGCGGTGCCGGCGGGACGTTCGTGAAACGCCTGATCGGGCTTCCCGGGGACCGATGGGAGGAGCGCGCCGGCTACGTGTACATCGACGGACGGAGGCTCAACGAGCCGTACATCCACGCCGACCGCCGCGACTCGCAAACGCTGACGCTCGCAGACATTCCGCCGCGCGCCACCATGACGCGCATCCCGCCGAGCATGTACCTGATGATGGGCGACAACCGAAGCTCGTCGTGCGACTCGCGCGTGTGGGGGCTCGTTCCGCGCAAGAACCTGATCGGCAAAGTCTTCGCCACGTACTGGCCGCCGAGTCGCATCTCGTTCCACTGATGCGCCGGACGCTCGGCGTCGCCGCGCTGACCATCGTCCTGGCCGGGTGCTCGTCGGATCGGGACACCGAGCTCTTCAAGGTCCCGACCTCCTCGATGGAGCCCACGCTGCACTGCGCCCGCCCCGGCATCGGCTGTCTGGCGTCGGTGATGGACTTCGTCGCCATTCGGCCCTACGGCTCGAGCAAACCGAGGCGTGGAGACATCGTCGCGTTCCGGACGCCGCACGAGGCGCTCGTCCAGTGTGGCGCGGGGGGCACGTACGTCAAGCGCATGATCGGCCTTCCGGGCGAGTCCTGGTCGGAGCGGGGCGGCTACGTCTACATCGACGGACGGAGGCTCCAGGAGCCGTACATCGCCGCCGACCGCCGCGACGACCGGTCGATGCAGGGCGGCCCGATCCCGGCGGGCGACTACCTCGTCCTCGGCGACAACCGGGCCAGCTCATGCGACTCCCGGATCTGGGGCTTCGTCCCGCGAAAGAACCTGGTCGGGAGAGCCGTGGAGATCAAACGCGGCTCCAAGAGGATCCACATCCGCTAGCATCCCGTGGCCCTTCGGGGCCTCTTTCCTATGGGCAACGTGATCGACAGCCTCGAGCGCGCCCAGCTGCGCGATGGGATCCCCAGGTTCAAGGCGGGGGACACCGTGCGCGTCCACTTCAAGGTGATCGAGGGCCAGCGGCAGCGGATTCAGGTCTTCGAGGGGATCGTGCTCAAGCGGCAGGGAGCCGGAGCCAGGGAGACGTTCACGGTCCGCAAGCAGTCCTTCGGGGTCGGCGTCGAGCGGACGTTCCCCCTGCACTCGCCGAAGATCGACAAGATCGAGGTGACGGCGATCGGCGACGTGAATCGCGCCAAGCTCTACTACCTCCGCGGAAAGGTCGGCCGGAAGGCCCGTGTCCGCGAGCTGCGGCAGGACGGGGCTCGCGCGGCGGCCCAGGTGCCGGCAGCGCAGCCGGTCGAGGCCGAGGAGCCGGTCGAGGCCCCGGAGCGCGAGGCCGTCGAAGAGCCGACCGAGAACTAGTCCGAACGGGCCGCTATCCTCGGCGCTCGTGCGCCGGACCGGCCAGAAGCTCCTCAAGTTCGACCGCAGGCTGGGCGCACGCTTCGTCGCGGGGACGGACGAAGCAGGGCGCGGCTCACTCGCGGGGCCGCTCGTCGTCGCCGGTGTCCTGCTCGATTACGGCTGCCTTCGCGACCACAAGGTGCGGCCGCTCGGTCTGCTGAACGACTCGAAGCAGTGCAGTCCCGAGCAGCGAGAAGAGCTCTTCCGCGCCGTCTTCGGTTGTGCGGAGCGAATCGAGGTGCGCGTGATCCCGCAGGGCGAGATCGACCGGAACGGGCTGCACAAGTCGAACCTCGCGGCGATGCGCTCCATCCTCCATGCGCTGACGCCACCCGCGGAGGCATGTCTCGTCGACGGCTTCCGCCTCGGGCCGACTGCACCCGAGCATCGAGCCGTCGTCGATGGAGACGAGAAGAGTGCCGCGATCGCGGCCGCGTCGATCATCGCGAAGGTGACACGCGATCGGCTGATGCGGCGGATGGACGCGCTGTTCCCGCACTACGGGTTTTCGTCGCACGTCGGCTACATCACGCCGGGACATTCCGCAATCGTGCGCGAGCGGGGGCCGTCGCGCCTGCACCGCCGTTCGTTTCAGGCGCTGTGCTACCTGAGCGAGGAAGAGGCCGCGGTCATCCGAGCAGCGAGGCTCCGCGACGAATCCGCCGAGCCAGCTGCAGTGGGATCCTGAGAATCGTTCCATCGATCCAAAGAAAGCTTCCCCGACGGGCAATCCGCACGTCCGTCGCGGCGTCGGTCCAGGGGCTAGCCGTGTCCGCCAGGAACCGAATCCGCAACCAGCCCGGAAGAATCGCCGGGAACACTTCATAGCCTCGGCGGAAGAGCCGGACGTACGACTCGGGGTCACGCACCCTGCGTGTCCCTACGGTGACGCGCGTCACGCGAGGAACCGGAAACGGGTCGAGACTCGCCGTCTTCGTCCTGACGCTCGTTGGGTCCGCGAGGTCGTACCAGGCCAGGAAGCCGTTCGTGTCGAGCTGCCGAACCTTTCCCGACGCCGGCACGTAGTAGGCCGAAGTCTCCGGCTGGTTCGGCCAGTGCCAGTGCACGACGAGAAACGGCTGAACCGCCGAGGCGCGGTCGGTCTGGTACGGGCTCGGGAGCGCCCAAAGCGCCCAGTTCGTTTCGGCTTCCTGCATCGACAAGTGGACACACGTGCCGCTTGCCCCGCAGATGTCGACACCGTCAGGAGGCGCTTTCGCCTGAGCGCCTGCCGTCCCGAGGAGTGCGCCCGAAGTCGCGAGCGCGACGAGGAAGAGTCGCTTCATCAGCCTGTGCTGAACTCTAGCTCCGATGTCGACACGATCCCGTTACGCGGCGCACGTTACCCTCGCGGGGTGGGCCGGCCGCGAAACGACGCCGAGCGGCGCGCGGCGTTGTGGTACCGCTTACGCGGTTACCGGATCCTCGACACGAACGTGTGGGCGGGTGGAAACGAGCTCGATGTCGTCGCGCGGCGCGGACGGCGGCTTATCTTCTGCGAGGTGAAGGAGAAGACGGGCCCACGGTACGGGGATCCGCTCGAGATGGTCGGACCGGAGAAGCAGCGGCGCCTGCGGCGCGCAGCCGAGACGTGGCTCGCCGCGCGGCCCGAGCTCGCCGATCTCGACGTGTCGTTCGAGGTCGTCGCCGTGCGCGAGGGTCGCTTGGAACGGGTCGCGGATGCCTTCTGATCCGTGGCCGCCGGGCGTTTACGAGGAGGCGTACCTGGCATCGGACGATCCGCGCGCCCAGTCCGGCTTCCGCGGAGACGAAGCGCGATGGGAGAGTGCCCGACGCCCGATCGTCGAGGCGATCGACCACGACGGGTCCTTCCTCGACATCGGCTGCGCGAACGGCTACCTGCTGGAGAGCATCGTGCGGTGGTCGCGGCACCGGCTCGAGCCGCACGGGCTCGACTTCGCCCAGGAGCTCGTCGAGCTGGCGCGGAAGCGACTCCCTCAGTGGGCGGATCGGATCTTCCTCGGTGACGCGCTCACGTGGGAGCCACCGCGGTCGTTCGAGTTCGCCCGGACCGAGCTCGTCTACGTCCCCGAAGACCGTCGCCGCGAGCTGGTGGAGCGGCTGCTCTCCTACGTCGACCGGCTGATCGTGTGCTCTTACGGGAGCCGGCGCCGAAACCTGCCGGCGGAAGACGTAGGCGCGCAGCTGCGTTCCCTCGGCTTCGACGTTGCGGGAGGGCTCGAGCGCGAAGGTCGCGACGGCGCGCTCATTCGTCTTGCGTGGATAGGAGGGAGCGCGACGGCGTAGAACTCGACTCTTCATGGCTCCGACGCAGGAAGCACTCTACGAGGACATCGACCTCGAGCTCTCCTGGTCAGAGAGCGACCTGCCGGAACGGGAGCGGACGAAGCACGTCCACCGGCTGCACCCGTATCTGGGCAAGTTCATTCCGCAGCTCGTGGAGATTCTCCTCGGACGGTACTTCCGGCGCGGGCAGCACGTCCTCGATCCCTTCGCGGGCTCGGGGACGACGCTCGTGCAGGCGCTCGAGAGCGGGCTCGATGCGACCGGCGTCGACATCGCAGCGTTCAACTGCCTCCTGATGGACGTCAAGACCCACGCGTACAACGAGTTCGTGCTCGAGCACGAGTTGCGCGACGTCTACGGGCGGATTCCCAGCCTGGCCTTGCAACGCGGTGTCACGAAGCCCGCCTACGTGCGACGCTGGTTCGGGCCGCAGGCAGCGCGTGAGCTGCTCGCCTTTCGGGAGCTCGTCGAAGAGTACGAGCACGCGGACGTGGTTCGTGTCGTCCTCGCCCGCGCTGCGCGGTCCGCACGGCGAACGACGCACTTCGACCTCGACTTTCCGCGCTCCCCGCAGTTGGAGCCCTACTGGTGCCACAAGCACAAGCGAACGTGCAGACCGGTCGAGACCGCCTCGCAGTTCCTCCGCCGTTACACGCTCGACACGCTCGGCCGGCTGAAGACCTTCGCGCGCGTCCGGGCACGCGGGCGTACCGTGTCCGTCGTCCACGGTGACGCGCGGGTCGAGGACTACACGCGCCGCTTCGACGGGATTCTCACGTCGCCACCGTATCCGGGACTGATCGACTACCACGAGCAGCATCGCTACGCCTACGAGCTGCTCGGTCTCGACGATCGGCGCGACGTCGAGCTCGGAGCGGCGGCTGCCGGAACGAGCCGTGCCGCACTCACCGCCTACTCGGACGGGATCGTCGAGACGCTGCAGAACGCATCCACTGCGTTGCGCCGCGGCGCGCCGGTGATCATCGTGGTCAACGACCGGCGTGACCTCTATCCCGAGATCCTCGAACGCGCGGGCCTGCGGCTGGAAGCACGGTTGCGACGCCACGTCAACCGGCGCACGGGACGGCGCGCCGGCGAGTTCTTCGAAGACGTGCTCGTAAGTCGGTTCTAATTCGTCACAGACACGCGCGCTTCTTCGCCGTACCGTGGGTGCGTGCTCGCACGCGCAGTCACGCATGCACTCGTCGGACTGGAGCCACGTCGGGTGGAGGTCGAGGCGCACCTCCGCGGGGGCGTGCCCGGGCTCGCGATCGTCGGGCTGGCCGACCGCGCGTGTCAGGAAGCGAAGGAACGTGTCTGGAGTGCGATTCGGTCCGCGGAACTGCAATTGCCGCGCGGCCGCGTGATCGTCAACCTCGCCCCGGCGGAGCTTCGGAAAGAAGGGTCCGGGTTCGACCTGCCGATCGCGCTCGCGATGCTGGCCGCGTCGGGACAGGTTCCACACGATCGCCTCGCCGAGCACGCGTCGGTCGGAGAGCTCGCGCTCGACGGTCGGATCCGGCCGGTCGGCGGCGTGCTCGCCGTCGCGGAAGGCGCGCGGCGCGAGGGACTGACGGAGCTGCTGTGTCACCCGGACTCGGGAACGGAGGCCGCACTCGCGGGCGTGGAACCGATCGCCGCGCGTCATCTCGCCGACGCGGCCGCGTATCTTCGTGGCGAGCTGGAGCTCGAGCCGTTCGTTCCCGGCAACGGTGTCCCGGATCGCAGCGCGCACCCGGATCTTGCGGACGTGCGCGGGCAAGAGCGCGCGAGGCGCGCGCTCGAGCTGGCTGCCGCCGGGCGCCACAACATCCTGCTGGGCGGCCCACCAGGGACGGGCAAGACGATGCTCGCCCGCCGTCTGCCGGGAATCCTGCCGCCGCTCTGGGACACGGAAGCACTCGAGGTGACGCGGATCCATTCGGTCGCGGGGCTCGTCGACCCCGACCATCCACTGGTCGTCGAGCCGCCGTTTCGGTCGCCGCACCACAGCGCCTCGACAGCGGCGATCGTCGGCGGCGGCCCGCGACTCCGTCCGGGCGAGGCGAGCCTCGCGCATCACGGGGTGCTGTTGCTCGACGAGCTCGCGGAGTTCATGCGACCAGCGCTGGAGGCGCTCCGGCAACCACTCGAGGACGGCGAGATCAGCGTCGCGCGTGCGGCGGGCAACGTGCGATTCCCGGCTCGGTTCCAGCTCGTCGGAACCATGAACCTGTGCCCATGCGGCGCTCGCGGCGATCCGAACGCTCAGTGCTCGTGCTCTGCTCAACGTCTCGCGCGGTACCGCGACAAGCTCTCGCGCGCGTTACTCGATCGCTTCGACCTCGTCGTGACGGTCCCACGGCCTCGCGCGGTCGAGTTGCAGGGGGAGCCCGGCGAAGACACTGTGACGGTCCGTGCGCGCGTGGTCGCCGCGCGGGAACGACTCCGCGATCCGCCTCGGCGGACTGCTGAAGCGGACGCCCTCCTCACACGTGCGGTCGAGCGGTTGCCGCTGTCGGGACGGGGTCGCGCGCGCGTGGCCCGCGTCGCGCAGACGATCGCTGCGCTCGCAGGCAGCCAAGACGTGGCTCCGGAGCACATCGCCGAGGCGCTCTCCTACCGGCGGCCGGCAGAGCTTGCGTCGTGACATTTCTCCGCCGTCGCGAGCTCCCGCCGTTGCTCCGCGCGATCCACGATCCGCCGGCCCGTCTCTACCTCCGAGGCGGCGCCGATGCGGAGCTCCTTTCCCGGCCCGCTGTTGCCGTGGTCGGAGCGCGAGCGTGCTCGCCCTACGGCGCCCAGGTCGCGCGGATGCTCGGCCGCGAGCTTGCGGCCGCGGGAGTGGTCGTCG
>JBASRJ010000250.1:0-5645 GCA_049273785.1 Gaiellaceae bacterium
TCCGACTCGGGGCGCCGCACGGAGTCGAGCTCGATGCGCCCACGGCGGACGCCGAGCACCTCGGCAGTCCTTGCGGCGAGTTGTTTCAGCGGGTCGCGCACCCCCTCCGCCTCGAGCAGCGCCGCCGACACCTCCGCCAGGAAGGCCGCTTCGCGCTCACGCTGCTGCGCGTACGCGGCCCGGCGACGCGACCGCCCCGCGAGCTCGCCGACGATGACGGCGGTGACGAGATAGACGGCCAACGCAACCCAGTTCTCCGAGTCCCGGAGCGCGAGTGTGTGGTACGGCGGCAGAAAGAAGAAGTTGAAGGCGAGCATCGACGCGACGGAGACGACCACCGCGTACGGCGTGCCGAAGACGAGGGCCACCGGCAACACGGCGAACAGGTAGAGGACGCCCAGGCTGAGAGCCGGAGCGAAGCTCCGCAGCCCGAAGATCGCGCCGGTGACGACGGCGACCAAGGCCGCACTGCTCAGGAGAGCGGCGACGTGCGGACGAAGCCCACGCCGCGTCATGGGCTCAGAATAGTCGCCCGGCTCGTCGCCCTCGGCTTCCTCGCAAGGGTCAGACCCTCCCGGTCTGACCCGCTTTTCGGCCGGCGGCGAGAGCCGCGGTCTTAGCTCATGAGTGCCGCAGGAGGAGGCGCGGGGTGTTCGCCCGCGCCTCCCCCGACCCGACTAGATCTTTCCCGCCTTCCTCCACTTCGTGTAGATGGACTGGATGTCGCGGTTCGCCGCGCTGACCGCGTCGGCTGCGCTCATCTTGCCCTGCGAGACCTGCGCGAACATCTTCGGGATCAGGAACTTGCTGAACATCTCGCCGAACGCGGCGTTCGAGGAGCCTGGATACCCGGGGTTGACGGTGTACTTCTGCGCGATCGTCGTCAGGACCTGGTATTTGCCGTGCGGCTTGTGCGTGTCCTGGCCGGCGATCTTCCTGATCTTCGAGAACGGATACGCGGCCGGGAACGACGGGAAGTTGTAGAACTTCGACGCGATGAACGCGTCCTTGTAGTTGATCTCGAGGTCGGCCAGGAACTTCTTCGCAGCGGCCGGGTTCTTGGCGAACTTCCAGATCGTGTAGCAGCCCATCACGTGCTCGAAGCCACGCCGGGCGGCAGGACCGCGGGGGATCGGGCTGATGTACAGCTGATCGGCGAACGGGAGCTTCCGGTCCTCTGGTGTCCGCGTCGCCGAGATCGCGTTCAGGATCAACGACCCGCGACCGGAGTAGAGGAAGTTGTTGTTCCCGGCCGGATCCCAGCCGAAGATCTCGTCGGTCTCGCCTTTCTTGTAGATGTCGGCCATGAAGTTCACGGCCTCGACCGCCTTCTTCGTCTTGATCGTCACGCGATGGTGCTCGTCCTGAACGTACGCGCCGAAGCACATCAGGAACGACATGAGCGCCATGTTCGAGTCGAGCTCGGCGGACTGGCCGATCCCGAGCGGATGGCCCGCCGCCTTCAGCTTCGGCGCCGCCTTGCGGACGTTGTCCCAGGTGTTCGGGGCGAGGCCGACGCCGTCCCAGATGTCGTGCCGCCACACGACGGGATCCGGCACATAGTTGTCGGAGAAGGCGAACCACTTCTTCGTCTTCGGGTTGTACGTCGCGCCTTTGGCGACGACGCCGATCTTGCCGACCTTCCGCGTGACCTCCTGGACGATCTCCGCGTGGTTGATCACGTTGTCCTCGAACTGTGCCGGGGGCGACAGATTGAAGAACAGGTCGTGCCCCTGTCCCGCCGCCGCCTCGGCGGACATGCGCGCCGGGAGCAGCGTGTTGAGAATGTGGTCGACCTTGACCTGCACGTCGTTGCTCTGGCCCCAGTTCACGGCCCAGGTCTTGTCGAACCAGACGTCGTAGGCGGGCACGAAGTGCGCCCACTGGATGATCGACAGGTCGCCTTTCAGCCAGCGTCCCTTGAAGCGCAAAGGCCCGTAGAACGCTTGACCGAAGCCGCTGCCTGCGACTCCGATCGAGACCGCGCCGACACCGGCGCGGCGAAGCAGCTCACGACGGTCGTACCGCCCCCGTCGGGCAGAGACGTCGTCTGTGTCTGCCATGTCCTCCCTCCTTTCTCTAGCGGAATGCTCCGCCGGTGAACCCCGCGATGAACCTGTTCAGGAATGCGTTGTAGAGCAGCGCGAGCGGGATGGTCGGGATCAGCGACGCGACCATGATCGCTCCCCACTCGGGAAGATCGCCGCGGATGAGGTCGGTGTAGACGCCGGTCGAGAGCGTCCGGTGGTCGGTGCTGGAGATGAAGGTGAACGCGTAGACAAACTCGTTCAACACCAGCGAGAACGAGAAGATGACCACCGTGAGGATGCCCGGGATCGAAATCGGGAAAACAACCCGGAGCAGCGTCTTCAGCCGAGAGGCGCCGTCGATCCGGGCCGCATCCTCGAGCTCCTGCGGGATCGTCTTGAAGAATCCCATCAGCAGCCAGGTCGAGAACGGGACCGTGAAGGACGGGTAGACGAGGATCAGGGCCAGCAGCTTGTCCTGCTGGTGCAGCGTGTTGATCACCCAGTAGAGCGGCAGGAAGAGCAGCGTCGGCGGCACGAGGTACGTGAGGAAGATCCCGACGCCGAGGCTCTGGCCGATCCTGCCGGACAGCCGCGCGAGGGCATAACCCGCGGGAACCGCCAGCACGAGCGTGATGCCGACGACCGCGAGCCCGATGATCGCGGTGTTGCCCAGCCAGGTCGTGTACGGCGTGTTGTGGAAGAGGTAGCGGACGTTGTCCCAGGTCGGGCCCGTCTTGAACCAGTACGGCGTCGCCGACGCGTCGTAGAACTCCGTCCCGTTCTTGAAGGCCGTGATCACCATCACGTAGAACGGGAAGGCGAGGACGAGCGCGAACGGCCCGACGATCAGGTACGAGAGGCCCTTCTCGCGAACGGCGTCGAAGATCTACGTCACCTCCCTTCGGCGCGCAAACACGAGCATCCCGATCGAGACGATCGCGAGCACGGGCAGCAGGGAGAGCGAGATCGCGGCGCCGGGCCCGAGCGAACCGGACTCGATCCCGGTCTTGTACGACCAGGTCGTGATCATCTCCGTGCTGAACGACGGCGGCGGACCGCCCTGCGTGAGGATGTAGACGACGGCCATGTCCGTCGCGGTGAAGACGATGCCGAACAGCAGCGCGACCGTCGCGATCGGCAGCTGGAGCGGCAACGTCACCGAGGCGAACTTCCGGAAGCCGGTCGCACCGTCGATCGCGGCGGCGTCGTCGACCTCCTTCGGAATCGACGCGAGCCCGGCGAGGAAGATCACGACGGCGAACGGGATGAGCCGCCAGGCGTGCACGGCAACCACGGAGGCCATGGCCCACTTCGCCGTCGCGAGGAAGTGTGGCGCCGTCAGCGGGCCCGAAAGATGGAGATGGACGATCGTCCAGTCGAGGATCGAGTAGCTCGGGTCGAAGATCCACTTCCAGCCCATCAGGCTGAGCGGGAGCGGCGCCGCCCACGGGAGCAGGATCAGGAAGCGCAGGATCCACTTGCCGCGAAAGTCCTTCAGCAGCGCGTGCGCGAGCAACCCCGCGACGAGCAGGACGACGATCTGCGAGAAGACCGTGAACAGGAACGTGTGCCAGACCGCGTCCTGGAACGACGCGTTCCCCCACTCGTGGCGGAAGTTCGCGAGCCCGACCCACTTGCCGCTCAGCGAGCCCGCGGTCGCGTTCGTGAAGCTGAGGTATACGGCAAGGCCGAGCGGGGCCGCGACGAGCGCCGCGATGAAGACGACGGCGGGCGAGATCAGGAGAGAGGCAAGGAAGGCCGGGCGCTCGAAGACATCCGTCCAGCGCCTCCCGCGCGGCCGTGCCTGAGCAACGGCTTCCACCGCGACGCGCACTCTATTCCTTGAGTCCGGGTTTCGTAAAGTGCCCGTGCCCGTGGCCGAGATCCAGCTCGAGCACCTGACGAAGGTCTACTCCGACGGCACGCGCGCCGTCTCGGAGCTCGACCTCGAGATCGGGGACGGCGAGCTCGTCGTCTTCGTCGGTCCGTCCGGCTGCGGGAAGACGACGGCGCTGCGGATGATCGCGGGCCTCGAGCCGATCACGAGCGGCACGGTGAAGATCGGCGGCGAGGTCGTGAACCGCCTCCCGCCGAAGGACCGGGACATCGCGATGATCTTCCAGAACTACGCGCTCTACCCGCACATGTCCGCGCGGGACAACATGGCCTTCGGCCTGAAGCTCCGGAAGATCTCGAAGCAGGAGCGAAAGAAGCGCGTCGACTCGGCGAGCCGGGTGCTCGGGATCTTCGAGTCGCTGGCGAAGAAGCCGAGGACGCTCTCCGGCGGCCAGCGCCAGCGCGTCGCCATGGGTCGCGCGATCGTGCGCGAGCCGCGGGCGTTCCTGATGGACGAGCCGCTCTCGAACCTCGACGCGAAGCTGCGAGTGCACATGCGCGCGGAGATCGCGCGCCTCCAGCGCGACCTGCACGTGACGACGATCTACGTCACGCACGACCAGAGCGAGGCGATGACGCTCGGGCACCGGGTCGCCGTCATGCGAGACGGATTCCTCCAGCAGGTGGATGCCCCGCAGCGGCTCTACGACCGTCCCGCAAATCTCTTCGTCGGCGAGTTCATCGGGTCGCCGGCGATGAACCTCACCGGCGCGGATCTCGTGCGCGAGAACGGGACGGTCGTGGCCCGCTTCGGCGATCAGCGAATCGCGATTCCCGACGACGTGCTTGCGTCACGACCGGCTCTGCGGGCCTTCGAGGGGAGGCGGGTCATTCTCGGCATCCGCCCCGAGGACATCGAGGACGCGAGCCTCGTTCCCGGAGCCCCGGAGGATCGCCGCCTGCGCGCGGTGATCGACATTCGGGAGGACATGGGCTCGGAGGTCTTCGCCCATTTCGCCGTTGGCGGGCCCGCGGTGCGCGGCGACGACGTCAAGGCCGCCGTCGGCGAGGAGACGGTCGAGGTGGAGCAGGCGCGCGAGTCCGGCAGCCTCTTCGTCGCGCGGCTCGACCGCGAGACGCGCACGCGCGAGCGCGAGCCGGCCGAGCTCGTCGTCGACGCAAGGCGCCTGCACTTCTTCGACATCGAGACGAGCCACGCGATCTACGACGGCGCCGGCGACTGATGCGCGCGGCGGTCGTCCGCGAGGTCGGCGCGACGCCCGAGCTCGGCGAGCTTCCCGACCCGAAGCGCGGAGACGGCGAAGCGCTGGTGGAGGTCCGGGCCGCCGCGCTGAACCCGATCGACCTCACGATCGCATCCGGTCGCTTCTACGCCGGTCCACCGCATGTGCCCTACGCACCCGGGCGCGAAGGCGTCGGCCTCGTTCTGGAGGCAGACACGGTCGCGGCGGGAGTGCGCGTCCGGTTCGAGCGCGACGCCGGCTACGGCGCGAGCGGCAGTCTCGCCGAGCTGATCGTCGTTGACGAGGCCGCGCTCGTGCCTCTGCCGGACGAGGCCGACGATACGGTCGCGGCAGCCCTCGGCATCGCTGGTCTCGCCGCGTGGCTTGCACTCGCGAAGGCCGACGTACCGAAAGGAGGGACAGTCCTCGTACTCGGCGCGACCGGCGCGGTCGGTCAGGTCGCGGTGCAGGGTGCCAAGCTGCTCGGCGCGGGCACGGTGATCGCGGCCGCGCGCAACGCCGACGCGCTCGAGCG
>JBASRJ010000267.1:0-12421 GCA_049273785.1 Gaiellaceae bacterium
GGCGGCAGACTCCGGGACCAGCGGCGCATCGGAGCCGCCGAGGCCGAGCGCGACCGCTGCGCTGCCGACAACGAGAAAGAGGACGAGCGCGCTCGGGCGAGCGGGCATGGTGGAAGTATCGCGGGGCAGAGACGTGGCGAGCAGGGGCGGAGGGACTCGAACCCCCGACCTACGGTTTTGGAGACCGCCGCTCTACCAACTGAGCTACGCCCCTGGGTTCGCCGGCGGATTGTAGCCGCGGCTTTTCCGCCATCCTGTGCCCGTGAGCCAACGACGCGCCCTCGGTGCCCTCTTCCTCGTGCTCGCGCTCGCGTTCTCCGGGGTCGCCTACGCCGCGCTCACCAGTGACGCGGGCCAGGGACGCCGCATCGTCGTCGCAGCCCCGGCGGCAGCACTCGCGGTCTGGCTCGCGATGATGGCGGCCCGCGCCCTTAGGTAGAGCCGCAGGACTCCGTATCCTCTCACCCGTGGCCCAGGTCGAGGACACCCAGACCCTGTGGCGCCAGTACCGTGCCCACCCGGACTCGAAGGCGCTCCGGGATCGTCTGATCCTCACGTACGCGCCGCTCGTGAAATACGTCGCGGGGCGGCTCGGCTCCGGCCTGCCGGCGCACGTCGACGATGACGACCTGATCTCTTACGGGCTGCTCGGCCTGATCGGGGCGATCGAGCGCTACGACCCGGACCGCGACGTCAAGTTCGAAACGTACGCGATCGCCCGCATCAAGGGCTCCATCATCGACGAGCTGCGAGCGATGGACTGGGTTCCGCGCTCCGTCCGCGCCCGCGCGCGCGACATCGAGCGTGCGATCGCGGAGCTCGAGCGCAAGCTGCACCGCGCACCGAACGACGAGGAGATCGCGAAGAAGCTCGGCATCACAGAAGAGGAGCTGGAGGACAGCCTGACGGACATCTCCCGTTCGTCGATCGCCGCCCTCGACGAGCTCTGGACGGTGAGCACGGGCGGGGGCGACACCGTGGCGCTGATCGACACGATCGAGGACACCGAGGCCCCCGATCCGCAAGGGTCTCTGTCGCAAACGGAGATGAAGGAAGCCGTCGGCGAGGCGATCGCGCGGCTACCCGAGCGCGAAAAGCTCGTCGTCACGCTCTACTACTACGAGGAGCTGACGCTGCGCGAGATCGGCGAGGTCCTCGGCGTGACCGAGTCGCGAGTCTCGCAGCTCCACACGAAGGCGATCCTCCGTCTCAAGGCCCGTCTGGCGGGCGGAACCCGGGCGGCGCTCGACGGGTAGGGGGTTAGGATGGCGGCGCAAACCGCGTCGCCGGGAGGGATTCAGCGCATGGCAGTGGAGCCGGGGAAGATCCGCAACGTCGCCGTCGTCGGCCATCGTGGGACGGGCAAGACGTCGCTCGTCGAGGCGATGCTGTTCCAGGGAGGCGCGACGAACCGGCTTGGCACCGTCGAGTCCGGCTCGACCGTCAGCGACTGGGACGAGGACGAGCAGAAGCGCCAGATGTCCCTCGCGGCGACCATCTGCCACCTCGACTGGCAGGAGCGGAAGATCAACCTCATCGACACGCCGGGCGACGCGGGGTTCCAGGGCGACGCGATCGCGGCACTGCGGGTCGTCGAGGGGGCGCTCTTCGCTGTCAGCGGCGTGATGGGCGTCGAGGTGCAGACATCACGTCAGTGGCAGCGCGCAGAGCAGCATGGACTCTCGCGGGTGGTGTTCGTGAACATGCTCGACCGGGAGCGCGCCGACTTCTTCCGGGCGCTCGAGGCGCTGCGCGCGCAGCTGTCGGACAAGTGCGTCGCGGTGCACCTTCCGATCGGCGCCGAACACGAGCTGACCGGAATCGTCGACCTCCTGCACATGAACGCGTACATGGATCCGGGCGGCCAGCGCGAGAGCGGACCGACGGAGATCCCGGCGGAGATGCAGGACCAGGTGAACGAGTACCGCGAGAAGCTCCTCGACGCGGTGGTCGAGACGGACGAGGGATTGATGGAGCGCTATCTGGACGGGCAGGAGCTGAGCGTCGAGGAGGTCGCGCACGCACTGAAGGAAGCCGTCACCCGCGGCGAGGTGTTCCCGGTCGCGTGCGGCGTCGCCTCGAAGAACCTCGGCACGACGGCGTTGCTCGATCTGCTCGTCGAGGGCGTGCCGTCCCCGGCGAAGAAGGGCGAGCCGATGGAGATTCCGAACACGAAGACCGCCGCCTTCGTGTTCAAGACGATCGCCGATCCGTTCGCCGGCCGCATCAACGTCTTTCGCGTCCTGCACGGCACCGTCGGCGGGGATGTGAACCTCGTCAACCCGCGCACCCACGGGAAGGAGCGGATCGGCCAGGTCCTCGTCCTGCAGGGAAAGGAGCACACGCCGGCCTCCGAGCTGAGCACCGGCGACATCGGCGCCGTCGCGAAGCTGAAGGACGTCGCGACCGGAGACGTGCTGCTTGACCACGAAGAGTCGATCGAGCTGCCGAAGATCGACTTCCCCGAGCCGGTGATGAGCTTCGCGATCACGCCGAAGGCGAAGGGCGACGAGGAGAAGATGGCGGCGGGGCTACGGCGCCTCGCGGAGGAGGATCCGACCATCCAGCTCCGGCGCGACCAGCAGACGGGCGAGCAGCTGCTGTCGGGCCTGTCGCAGATGCACGTCGAGGTCGCGATCGCCCGCCTGAAGTCGCGGTTCAACGTCGACGTCGACCTCCACCAGCCGCGCGTGCCCTACCTGGAAACCATTCGCAGCGAGGCGAAGGCGCAGGGGAGGTACAAGAAGCAGACGGGCGGCCGCGGCCAGTTCGGCGACTGCAGCATCGTGCTCGAGCCGCTGGAAGGACACGCGGGCTACGAGTTCGTCGACAAGATCGTCGGCGGCGTCATCCCGCAGAGCTACCGCCCCGCCGTCGACAAGGGGATCCAGGAGGCGATGACGAAGGGCGAGCTCGCGGGCGCACCGGTGCAGGGCGTTCGCGTGCTGCTCGTCGACGGTTCGTACCACACGGTCGACTCCTCGGAGATGGCGTTCAAGATCGCCGGCTCGCTTGCGTTCAAGTCCGCCTACGAGAAGGCGAATCCCGTGCTGCTGGAGCCGATCATGGAAGTCGAGGTGACGACGCCGGACGATGCCGTGGGCGCCGTGAACGGCGACCTCAACTCACGGCGCGGCCGGCTGCAGGGGATGGAGCCGCGCGGCGGCATGACGACGATCAAGGCTGAGGTGCCGATGGCGGAGATCCTCACGTACTCGCAGGCGCTGACGTCGATGACGGGCGGCCGCGGCGATTACCACATGCATTTCCTGCGTTACGAGGAAGTCCCGTCGCACATCGCGCAGAAGGTGATCGACGAGGCGAAGAAGGAAAAGGAAGAAGTGAAGGCATGACGGATGATCGCCCGCCGCCACTCGATAAGGAGCTCACCGACGAGTTCGTGCTTCGGGCACACGGCGACCTTGACTACATCGAGCTCCACCTCGCGGAAGAGCCGCAACTCGCGAATGCCTCGCGGGACTGGGGCGGAGGCGACTGGGAAACCGCTCTCGGCGCCGCCGCGCACATGGGCCGGCGCGACATCGCCTTGCTCCTGCTCGACGCTGGCGCGCGCATGGACATCTTCGCCGCCGCGATGCTCGGCGAGACCGAGATCGTGATCGCGATGCTGACGGCGCGCCCGGAGCTGGCCACCGCGCGGGGACCACACGGCATCCCGCTCGTCGCTCACGCCGAGGCGGGCGGCGACGAGGCGCGCGGGGTGTTCGACCTGCTGCAGCACGCACCAAGCGGCGTCTGAACCTCCACCAAGGGTCAGACCCACTGGGTCTGACCCGCTTTGGTGGGAGGGCGCCTAGACGCTCTGAGCCTGCGCCTGTCCCGGCACCTCACCAGCCTTGAGGCGCTGGATCAGATCCGAGACGTCCGCCAGTTCCTGCTCGAGATCGCGCTGATACGACTCCAGGCGCTCGAGGACGTTTTCGCGGTCGTACCACCGCTTGCCCAAGCCGCGATGGAAGTGCCGTCTGTGTCCGTGGTGCATCGTCACCTCCCTTCGTACCGTTCGAGAAAGCCGTCGATCCGTTCGCGGGAACGACGAAGGGCAGTCGCCCACTCGTCGAGCAGGCGCCGGCCCTCGGGACTGAGCTCGTAGGTGCGCTTCGCGGGTCCAGGTGCTTCGGCCTGCCATTCCGACCGGACGACGCCGTCCTCCTCCAGCGCGCGCAGAACGCGGTAGAGATTCCCCATGTCGACGCGCGTTTCGCCGATCACGTCCGGCAGCGCCTCTAGGAGCTCGTATCCATGCGCGGGTCGCTCCCGCAAGAGCAGCAGCAGCGCGGGCTCGCTGAACCGTTCCACCCGCGCGCGCACGCCCCATTGACCGTGGCCCAGCCGCCGGCGGCAGCGCGCGCCCCGGCCTCCACCCGGTCTCACGCCTCACCTACATGTAAAAGACACATGTGAACGGCCCAACCGTAGCAGCCGGGCCGCGGCGTCCGTCGGCTACAGTCGGAGCCCGGTGCGGCAACTGGTCAGACAATCGGTCAAACGGAGCTGCGCGATTTGCGAGCGGACGCTCCTGATCGGCGAGCGTGCGGTCCGGTTCTCTGCGAACGGCGAGGACTTCGTCGACGTCTGCCCACTGTGCCAGGACACGGCACTCGAGCACGGCTGGGTGAAGGAAGGAAGCCCGACGTCGCCGACGGTCCCGAGCCAGCGCCGCCGCCGCCGCGGCCTCGCATCCCTGTTCGAGCCGCGCCGTCGCACGACGGACGACCCGGTCGTCTCCGAGCCGATCCTCCGGCGGCTGTCGCAGCCGGAACTGCAAATGGTCGAGGCGTCAGACATCTTCAACGGGAGCGACTACCGCCGCACGGTCGGCGGCATCGCGAAGAGCCTCGGTGAGCCTCGCGCCTCGATCGTCCCGCTCTCCGGCGTCACCGGCGAGCTCGTCGTGACGATCGCGTGGGACATCTCCTGGTACCAGTACCGCGTGCTGCCCGACTCGGCACAGCCCGTCCGGCTCGCGGAGCGCGGGCACGAGCTGTCCGAGCTCGACGGCTCTTTCAAGCACTGGAACGCTCACGTCGAGGACGACGGCAGGCTCGTCCCCGAGATCGACCGAGTGTAGGACCCTCCTAGGGGATGCGGCGCTCCATGGCGTTCGTACAATCCGACAGGTGATCTATTGCGTGATCCCGCCTGAGCTTGCCGACGAGCTCTACGACAAGATGGTCGAGTACTACAAGGACAACCCGAACGTCACGGTGATCATCGACCGGCGCCAGGGCGGGGATCGGCGCAGGGGCAAGGACCCCGGGGAGTTCAAGGAGAAGCGGGAGACGCGCGACCGGCGCCGCCAGCGCATCCCGGGCACGTTCCCCGAGACGCCGCCCGAAGACGCCTGAATACACTTCCCCCGTGGCTCTGACGGGGACGAAGCGATTCCAGAACTACATCGGCGGGGAGTGGGTGGACGCTGTCGGCGGCGACACGTTCGAGAGTGTCAGCCCCGCGAACGGCGAGACGATCGGCGTCTTTCCGAAGTCCGGGCCCGAGGACGTCGACCGCGCCGTTGCCGCGGCGAAGGCGGCGTTCGAGGAATGGCGGCTGGTTCCAGCTCCGAAACGCGGCGAGGTTCTGTTCCGCTTCGGTCAGCTTCTGATCGAGCAGAAGGACGACCTCACCAACCTGATGACGCGCGAGATGGGGAAGGTGAAGGCCGAGGCCGGCGGCGACGTTCAGGAAGCGATCGACATGGCGTACTACATGGCCGGCGAGGGGCGCCGGCTCTTCGGCCAGACGACGCCGTCCGAGCTGCGCGACAAGTTCAACATGAGCGTGCGAATGCCGATCGGCGTCGTCGGCGCGATCACGCCGTGGAACTTCCCGATCGCAATCCCGTCGTGGAAGATGCTGCCGGCGCTCGTGTGCGGCAACACGGTCGTGTTCAAGCCTGCGACCGACACGCCGCTCCTCGGCGAGCGGTTCGTCGAGCTGCTCGACGAGGCCGGCCTTCCGAAGGGCGTGGTCAACATCGTGCACGGCGGTGGCGGCGCCGTCGGCGACCGGCTCGTGCGGCATCCGGACGTGCGGGTGATCACGCTGACGGGCTCGCGCGAGACGGGCGTGGAGGTGATGCGCAACGCAGCCGACCACCTCAAGCACGTCCACCTCGAGCTCGGCGGCAAGAACGCGATCATCGTCCTCGACGACGCCGACCTCGAGCTTGCGGTCGAAGGGATTCTCTGGTCGGCGTTCGGCACGTCGGGCCAGCGCTGCACGGCCGCGTCGCGCGTGATCGTGCAGGAGGGCGCGTACGAGGCGCTGCAATCGAAGCTCGTCGCCGCGGCGGAGCGGTTGCGCCTCGGCTACGGCTGGGAGGACGACACGGACGTCGGCCCTGTGATCAACAAGTCCGCGCTCGAGAAGATCCATTCGTACACGGAGATCGGCAAGGGCGAAGGCGCGAAGCTTTTGACCGGCGGCGAGGTTGCGACCGGGAATGGGCTCGGTGACGGCTACTACTACCGCCCGACGATCTTCGGCGACGTCGATCCGCAGATGCGGATCGCACAGGAGGAGATCTTCGGCCCGACGACGGCGCTGATCCGCGTGCGCGACTTCGACGAGGCGATTGGCGTCTCAAATGGGATCAAGTACGGACTGTCGTCGTCGATCTTCACGCGGGACGTGAACAAGGCGTTCCGCGCGATGCGCGACCTGCAAGCCGGGATCACGTACATCAACGCGGGCACGATCGGAGCCGAGGTGCATCTCCCGTTCGGCGGCACGAAGGACACGGGCAACGGCCACCGCGAAGCGGGCCAGGCGGCGCTGGACGTTTTCACCGAGTGGAAGTCGATCTACGTCGACTACAGCGGCAAGCTGCAGAAGGCGCAGATCGACGCGGCGGAGTAGCCGCGAACCACAAGCTCGTCGTCTTTGTTCCCGCTGAGGCGCTCGACGCGGTGCGGGACGCGTTGTTCGATGCCGGCGCGGGGCGGATCGGCGAGTACGAGCGCTGCTCGTGGTACACGGAGGGGACGGGCACGTTCCTCGGCGGGGAGGGAACGGCGCCAACGATCGGCGAGCGGGGTCGCGAGGAGCGCGTCCCGGAGTTCCGGCTCGAGACGGTCTTTCCAGCGGAGCGGCAGGACGAGGTGATCGCTGCGCTGAGAAGCGCTCATCCATATGAAGAGCCGGCGTACGACGTATACGCGTTGGTGTGAAGGCGAGGCTCTCGACGGACGGCGGCGCGCGCGGCAATCCGGGGCCGGCGGCGTACGGCTACGTGCTGGAAACGGAGGACGGCACGGTGCTGGACGCGCACGGCGAGGCGATCGGGCGAGCGACGAACAACGTGGCGGAGTACCGCGGCCTGGTAGCTGGAATGGCGAAAGCCGCGGAGCTGGGCGTCGACGAGCTCGAGGTCGTGTCCGACTCGGAGCTGCTGGTGAAGCAGATGCAGGGCGACTATCGGGTGAAAAACGAGGCGCTGAGGGTCCTCTGGGAGGAGGCGAACGACCTAGAGCAGCGGTTCCGCCGAGTGCGGTACAAGGCCGTCCGGAGAGCCCATAACGAGCTGGCAGACCGCCTGGTCAACGAGGCCCTGGACGCGGAAAGCTGAAGCTATAATCCGCGTCCGCGCGGATGTAGCTCAGTTGGCTAGAGCGTCTGCTTGCCATGCAGAAGGTCGTGGGTTCGAGTCCCATCATCCGCTTAGCCGCCATGAAATCCGGCTCACCCTGCGGGTGAGCCATGACGATTTCACGGCGTTGCCTGTTTGAGGGCCGACGTTCTCGGCCGCGTGACGGAAGGAAAGGCCTGTGGAACCGCGATGCCCTTCGCCGCATCCGCAGTTAGCGCCGAAACGGACAGGTCGCAGATCATCACCATCAACTCTGATTGGCGAGGACTGGGGGTCAGGTCTTGCAATCTCGCAGGGCGCAGGCGAAATCATGAACGCAAGACCTGACCCGGTTCTTCTCGGCCGCGACCAAGCCGCGATCGAGTCCGATGTCTCGGCGCTCGTTCGAACAATCGTCGAGTAAAGCTGGCGTCGAGCCTTGCATTCGTGCATGGCGAGGATGGCAGTGCAAGACCTGACCCCGGCGTCGTCGCCTGGTCTGTCGCGGAACCGGTGTCCGACACCGGGCTGAGGCACCCAGGGTCTGTCAAGTCGCCAATCGCCTCAACTCTGGCCTGAGCTGAGGTCTCGCGTCTCCATCTGACCCGACTACGATTCAGCTGATGCTGTGGAGGCGACTTCTCAACTTGCTTCGGCTCAGGTGGTACTTCCGCAAGCGCTAGCTGCGGGGTCTCGCCTTGAGCCGTGGTTTGCGCATGAGGCGGTTCCGGGCCCTGCCCGACGGTTAGGCGCGCTCGAGTACGACCACCGGAATTTCTCGATCCGTCCTCGTCTGATACGCGTCGTAGTCGGGCCATTGCTGCGCGGCTAGCTTCCACAGGCGCTCGCGCTCCTCGCCGCTCGCGGTTCGCGCTCGCGCGGGGAAGACATCGCCCTCCACTTGCACTTCGACATTCGGCTCCTTGGCCAGGTTTCGATACCAGCCTGGATGCGCGGGCGCGCCGCCCTTCGACGCGACGACCACGTAACCGTCGCCTGCCTGCTCGTAGATCAGCGGCGTCGTGCTCTGCTTGCCTGTCTTTCGACCCGTCGTCGTGAGCAGCAGAGTTTTCGCCCCGCGCTTCCAGATGTGGCCGACTTCGCCGTCGGTCTCGCGGTAGCGGCGTACGTGCTCCTCGCCGAAGAGATTCTCCGCCTCGCTCATGTGAACATCCTCCCTGTTGGCTCACGTCATCGGTCGCTCGAGCCGATCGTGATGACGTGAGATTCCTACAGGCAGTAAAAGTAATCGGCTGGGGCCATGGTTGTCGTTGCGGGGAGCGGCGACCACAGAGCATCCGGTCGCTGAGCCCGCGGGTGGCACGTCGCCTGATGCCGGCAGCTAAGGGCACCGAGGGCACGTAATCGTGCTCGTCGCGATCGCGTTCGCCTGACAGTACGAGCCGTCCGCTTCTCGCGGCGGCCCGTACGACGCGCCACGCGTACAATTCGCCACGGATGAGCGCCACCCACCTCCGTCACAGCCTTACCAGGCGCGATTACACCTCGCCTGACGTTTTCGAGCTCGACCGCGAGCGCATCTTCTTCCGCCGCTGGTTCTACGTCGGGCGCGAGGGAACGCTCAGCAGCCCCGGCGACTTTCTCGTTGCCGACGTCGCGGGCGAGAGCATCGTCCTCGTACGCGGCAAGGACGACGTTCTGCGTGGCTTCTACAACGTCTGCCGCCACCGGGGCTCACGGCTCTGCGACCGTGGCGGCGGCCAGCTGCGCGGCGCGATCAAGTGCCCCTACCACGCCTGGACCTACGCACTCGACGGCCGGCTCATCGGTACTCCGATGGTCGGCAAGGACGAGATCGACCGCGACTCGCTCTCGCTCTGGCCTGTCACCGTCGACATCTGGGCCGGCTTCGTCTACGTCAACCTCGCCGACAACCCCTCACCGTTGCGCGACGCGCTCGCCGACCAGGACGACGAGCCGCTCTCGTTCGAGCAGTTCCGGCTCGACGAGCTCCGGCTCGCGCACCACACCGTCACCGACGTGAACGCGAACTGGAAGATCCTCGTCGAGAACTACAACGAGTGCCTGCATTGCCCGACCGTGCATCCGGAGCTCGTCGCGGTCGTCCCGACGTACCGCAAGGGACTCGTGATCGAGAACGGACGCAGCGACGGCGGCGTCGCGATCGCGAACGGCGGCACGAGCTTCACGAGGAGTGGCCACTCGAGCCTTCCGGTGATGCCCGGACTCGACGAGCAGCAGGCGTCCTCGATCTACGCCGCGCTCATCTTCCCGAACATGTTCCTCGATATCAGCGGCACGAGCACGGTGTCGACGCGGCTCGAGCCGAAGAGCGCGGACCGCACGACCGTCATCACCGAGTATCTGTTCCGTCCCGAGGTGATCGACGATCCCTCGTTCGACCCGTCGGAGATCGTCGAGTTCACCGAGCTCGTCGCGCATCAGGACTACGTCGTCTGCGAGCGCGTCCAGGCCGGCGTGAGCTCGCGCGCGTTCACACACGGCGTCTATCCGGAGAAGGACGAGCTGCCGTACGCGTTCGACCGGCGCTATCTCGCCGCACGCGACGCGACGGACTAGCCGAGGCTCCGACCAGCTCGCTCGGGTCGCGGCAGCCCTGCATGCGCGTCAGCCACGCTTCCGATTCGATCGCGCACGTCTCCCTGCGCCGGCGCAGACCTGCCCGTTGCCGCGCCGACATGAAGGAGCAGCTGCTCGGCGGTGGCGATCGGATCGCCCTCTCCGTCTCGCAGGAGCGTGTGAAAGACGTGCAGTCGCTTGTCGTCCGCGCTGAGCACCTGTGTCGCCACGCGGACGTGGTCGCCCGCCATCAGAACCTGTAGGTGGCAGAGATGGGTCTCGACCGTGAAATAGCTTCCCTGCGAGGCAAGGTACGCCGAGTCGACGCCGACGAACCGGAGCAGCGCGTCTGTGGCGTCGCCGAACAGTTGGAGATAGCGACTCTCGTGGACGTGGCCGTTGTAATCGACCCACGCGGCCGGCACCTCGGCCCGGAAGAGGCGCAACGGCGCTGCGATCTCATCGTCCGCCTCGCGATTGCCGTCGCGTTCGAAGAGGCTCTTTTCCCAGGCCGCGAGCGTGGCGCCCGCGCCCACGCCCGTCGATCGCAGCCCCTGCAACACGGCGACGAGGCACTCGTCCCGGATGCGTTCGAGATCGCGGATCGACGCGCCGTCCGCCTGGACGTCGGACTGTTGGGCGATCTTGTCGACGAGCTCGTCGGTCAGCTCGGGGACGTCGACCAGCTTCGACCACGGCCACTCGAGGGCCGGTCCGAACTGCGCCATGAAATGGCGCATCCCGCCTTCCCCGCCCGCGATCCGGTACGTCATGAACGTTCCCATGAACGCCCAACGCAGGCCCGCGCCGTAGCGGATCGCGTCGTCGACCTCGCCGGCCGTTGCAACGCCGTCGGCGACGAGCCAGAGCGCCTCCCGCCAGAGAGCCTCGAGGAGCCGGTCCGCGACGAAGCCGTCGATCTCCGTGCGGACGAGCAGCGGATGCATCCCGACCGACCGGTACACATCCGCGGCTCGCTCGAGGGTCTCAGGGGCGGTCCGATCTCCGCCGCAGACCTCGACGAGAGGCACGAGGTACACCGGGTTGAACGGATGGCCGACGGCGAGCCTGTGCGGGCCGTGCAGGTCGGCCTGTATCAGCGACGGTCGCAGGCCGGAGGTCGACGAGCAGAGCACCGCGTCGGCTGAGGCCACGCTCGCGGCGCGGAGCAGCTCGCGCTTGACCTCGAGCCGTTCGGGCGCCGACTCCTGGACGAAGTCCACGCCGTCGACCGCGTCCGCGACGCTGCTCACGAACGTGAGGCTTCCCGCCACCGGCAGAGGCGCGAGCGTCAGCCGCCTGTACGCGCTGCGCGCATTCTCGAGCACGGTCTCGACCTTGTGCGGTGCATCGGGATCCGGATCGAACAGCCGCACGTCGACGCCGTTCAGCAGGAACCGAGCCGCCCAGCCGGCGCCGATCACGCCGCCGCCGAGCAGCCCGACGGCGCGCGTCGCGTCAGGCACGAAGAGCGAGCCGCTCGCGGACGGCCCCAGGCCCGAGGACACGGACGTTCATCGCCTCGAGGATCGCGACGGCACGCTCGACGAGGTCGCCGTTCCCCGCCAGCACGCCGCGCGAGAGGTAGATGTTGTCCTCGAGGCCGACCCGCACGTTCGCGCCGAGGAGCGGCGCCAGCGCGACGAACGGGAGCTCCATCTGGCCGATCGAGAACACTGAGAAGATCGCACCGGGTGGCAGCCGGTTCACCATCGAAAGCATCGTCGCGAGGTCGTCGGGCGCACCGTAAGGGATTCCCGAGCAGAGCTGAATCAGCGGCGGGTTCTCGATCAACCCGTCGCGAATGAGTTCGTGTACGAGCGTCAGATGACCCGTGTCGAACACCTCGAGCTCGGGCCGGACGCCGAGCTCGCGCACGAGCCGAGCCATCTCACGGACCACGGCCGGCGTGTTGACCATCACGTAGTCGCCGCCCGCGGCGAAATTCATCGTCCCGCAATCGATGGTGCAGATCTCGGGTCGGAGCTCCTCGACGTGCGCGAGCCTCTCCGCCGCGCCGGCCATGTCCGTTCCCGCTTCCAGTGGCGGCAGCGGTGCGTCTGCGCCACCGAGGACGAGGTCGCCGCCCATCCCCGCGGTCAGGTTGAGGACGACGTCCACCTCGGACGAGCGGATCCGGTCGACGACGTCGCGGTAGAGCGCTGGTTCACGGGATCCCTTGCCCGTCTTCGGGTCGCGAACGTGGATGTGCGCCACCGCGGCGCCTGCTCGTGCAGCCTCGATCGCCGCGTCCGCGATCTGCTCGGG
>JBASRJ010000271.1:0-5150 GCA_049273785.1 Gaiellaceae bacterium
CCTGAAGGGGGTCTGATCCATTGACCCGCTACCGCCACCTGATCACCGACGACAACCGCAAGTGGTGGACGCTCGGGGCGATGTGCTTCGCGCTGTTCATGATCATGCTCGACAACACGGTCGTGAACGTCGCGCTGCCATCGATCCAGAACGACCTCGACGCGTCGCTTTCGAGCCTCGAGTGGACGATCAACGCCTACACGCTGACGTTCGCCGTGCTGCTCCTCACCGGGGCCGCGCTGGGCGACCGGTTCGGCCGCCGGCGCATGCTGGTGGTCGGGCTCGCGATCTTCACCCTGGCCTCGGCCGCGGCCGCGCTCGCCCCATCGGCGGGTGTGCTGATCGCGGCGCGCGCCGTGCAGGGCGTGGGTGGAGCGATCGTGACGCCCTTGACACTGACCATTCTCAGCGCCGGCGTCCCTGCCAATCGTCGCGGCGCCTTCATCGGTGCGTGGAGCGGCATCGCCGGGCTCGCCGTCGCACTCGGTCCGCTGGTGGGCGGTGCGGTCGTCAGCGGCATCTCCTGGCACTGGATCTTCTGGCTCAACGTCCCGATCGGGCTCGCGCTCATCCCGATGGCGCGGCTGAGATTGCAAGAGACCTACGGGCCGGCGAACCGGCTCGATCTCCCCGGGCTCGCGCTCGCCAGCGCCGGACTCTTCGGGATCGTGTGGGGCCTCGTCCGTGGGAACGCGCAGGGCTGGGCGTCCACGGAGATCGTCACGGCGCTCACGGCCGGCGCGATCGTCGTGGTCGCGTTCGTGCTCTGGGAGCTGCGCGCGGCGGCGCCGATGCTGCCGATGCGCTTCTTCCGGAACCGCGTCTTCGCCCTGGCGAACGTCGCCTCGCTCCTGATGTTCTTCGGGATGTTCGGCTCGATCTTCCTGCTGTCTCAGTTCTTCCAGACCGTGCAGGGCTACTCGCCGTTCGGCTCAGGCCTCCGGATCCTTCCGTGGACGGTGATGCCGATGTTCGTCGCGCCGATCGCGGGCGCGCTGTCCGACCGGATCGGCGGCCACCGGTTGATGGGGATCGGCCTGACGCTCCAGGCGACCGGGCTCGCGTCGATGGCCGCGCTGTCGACAGCGACGGTGCCGTACTGGCAGCTCGTCGTGCCCTTCATGGTCTCCGGCGTCGGCATGGCCATGTTCTGGGCGCCAGTCGCGAACGTCGTCCTCTCGGCCGTCAAGCCCGAGGAGGAAGGCCAGGCGTCGGGGACGCAGAACGCGATTCGCGAGCTCGGCGGTGTGTTCGGTGTCGCAGTTCTCGCCTCCGTCTGGTCGAAGTACGGCAGCTACTCATCCGGCCCGTCGTTCGTGGACGGAATGTTGCCGGCGCTCTGGATCGGCGCCGCAGTCGTGCTCGCGGGCGCGGTCTCCGCGTTCGCGATCGGGAAGCGCGGCGTGCGAGTCGCGGAGCTCGTCGAGGACGAGCCGCTGCTCGAAGCCGCCTAGGGCGCCGGGGTGCTAGTTGGGGGAACCTCCCGGTTCCCCCAAACCCCCCTCCACCGGTCCGCTGGCGCGGACGGTCGCTTCGCGACTATTGCTGGGTCGCCGCCGCCAGCGCCAGCACGGCGCGGCGGTTGCGGCCCAGCAGCTTCGCCGCGTAGAGGCGGTCGTCCGCCTTGCGGAAGAGCTCCACGGGCCCCGGACCGTCTTCCGGGCGCGCCGCGAAGCCGAAGCTCAGCTCCAGCCCTTCCCGCGCCAGCCGCTGCTTGAGGAGCGTGCAGAGCGCCTGCGCTTCCTCGACCGACCCCTCCATCAGGACGGCGAACTCGTCGCCGCCGACGCGCGCGAGGTCGTCACCGGGCGCAATCGCCGCGGCGAACACCTCTCCGACCTCTCTCAGTACGCGGTTCCCTTCGGCATGCCCGTGTGTGTCGTTGACCTCCTTGAGGTTGTCGAGGTCGCCGAGCACGAGCACGAACGGCGTTCCCGTTGCGCAGCGGCGCGCGAGCGTCTCGTCGAAAACGCGCGCGTTCCACAGGCCGGTCAGGAAGTCGCGATCCGCCAGCTCTCTGAGCTTCGCAACGTGCTGCCGGTGCTGACCCGCAAACCATCCGATCAGCGCACCGCACGAGCAATAGGTGATCGTGCGGATCACCGTTGCACTCGTCAGCGCATCCCGGGTCGGCACGCGTGGGGTCACGAAGATCGACAACACGTAGAGGCCGGTGGCGAGGAGCCCACCGCCGATCCCGGCCCACGTTCCGGCAGCGAGCGCGAGCATCGCGACCGGGATGTAGTAGAAGTGACCGATCCCGAGGCCGGGCACCTCGAAGATCACGAAGCCAACGAAGATCCCGCCGAAAAGCGCGATCGCGCAAACGATCAGAAGCCGCCGATGAAGCGCCGCAAAAGGCACCGCGAAGCTCAGCTTGCGCGGCCCGCGGCGCTGGCGCGTCCCTCGAACGAGTGATCGCGGGATAGTCTCTCGCGAATGGTCGAGACCGATCTGCTCGGAAGCAGGCGAGCGGCAGGCGAGGACGCTCCGGCGCCCGACGTCTCGCTGGTCGTCACGCTGTACAACGAGGTCGACTCGCTCGAGGAGCTCTACCGCCGGACGGTCGCGACCCTCGACCCGGGGCCGCGCTCGTACGAGCTGATCTTCGTGGACGACGGCTCGGCTGACGGCACCTTCGCCGCGCTCGAGCGAATCCACGCCGACGATCCGCGGGTCAGGGCCGTCCGCTTCAAGCGGAACTTCGGTCAGCACCCCGCCATGCATGCCGGCCTGTCGCGGGCGCGCGGCGAGATCGTCGTCACGATGGACGGCGACCTCCAGAACGCGCCCGAGGACATCCCGCGCCTGATCGACGCGGTCGACGCCGGAAACGACGTTGCGAGTGGCCGTCGCGAAGCCCGGCACGACTCGTGGGGCCGCACGCTGCCGTCACGGCTGATCAACGGGATGCTCAGGCGCTTCACGGGAGCGCCGATCTCCGACTTCGGCTGCGCGTTCAACGCCTACCGCCGCGACGCGGTCGAGCCGATGCTCGGCTCGATCGGCAAGCAGAAGTTCACGAAGGCCCTGGTGCTGTCCGGCGGCGCGCGCGTCGTGGAGGTGGACGTCGCGCACGCGCCTCGTCAGGGCGCCTCGCGCTACTCGCCGCTGCGGCTGACACGGCTCGCGCTGCACGTGCTCGCCGGGTTCTGGCCGCAGCCGATCCAGTGGATCGGCGTCGCGCTCGGAGTCGTGTGCACGCTGCTCGCGCTCGGCCTCGGCGCGTACGGGATCGTCTACTGGGTCGGCGAGTCGAACTTCCCGGGACCGCTCTTCGGCGGCGTGCTCGTGCTGTTCGTGCTCGGAATCCAGGGATTCATCCTTGCGCTTGTCGGCGAGTACCTCGGCCGGATCCAGCGCGACGTCGAAGGCCGGCCGCTGTACACAATCGATCGAGAACTGGGATGAAGACGAAACGCATCCTCGTCACAGGCGGCGCCGGCTTCATCTCGTCGAACTTCATCCACCACCTCCTGGCCAAGACGCCGTACGACGTCGTGTCCCTCGACTCGCTGACGTACGCGGGAAACCTCGAGAATCTGAGTGGCGTGATGTCGCACGAGCGGCTCTCGCTCGTGCACGGCGACATCCGTGACGCGGAGCTCGTGCGCGAGGTCGTGTCGGAAGTGGACGTGATCGTCAACGCCGCGGCGGAATCACACGTGGAGAAGTCGATCGCCGAGGGGGCGCGGGAGTTCGTGACGACGAACGTCGAGGGGACGCAGATCCTGCTCGACGCTCTCCGGGAGGCGCCGGTCGAGCGCTTCATCCTCATCTCGTCCTCCGAGGTGTACGGCACCGCCGAGCGGGCGCCGATGGACGAGGAGCATCCGTTGAACCCGCGCTCGCCGTATGCGGCGACGAAGGCGGGAGCGGACCGGCTCGCGTACGCGTACCACGTCACCTACGGGCTGCCGATCGTGATCGTGCGCCCGTTCAACACCTACGGCCCGCGCCAGCATCCGGGGAAGGTGATCCCGCGCTTCATCACGCAGGCGCTGCGCGACGAGCCCCTGACGGTGCACGGCGACGGGCACGCGTCGCGCGACTGGCTGTACGTCGATGACGACGCTGAGGCGATCGAAGCGGTGATCGCGGCGCCCATCGATGCCGTCGCGGGCGAGGTGCTGAACGTCGCAACGGGCATCGACATCCCAGTCGACGACATCGCGGAGCTCGTTCTCGACGCGCTCGGCAAGTCGGCGTCGCTGAAGTCCTATGTGACGGAGCGGCCCGGCCAGGTCGACCGGCACGTCGGGTCGACGGAGAAGATGGAGCGGTTGACCGGCTGGCGTGCCCGCACGTCGTTCGAGGCGGGCGTGGCGCGCACGATCTCCTGGTACCGCGACAATGAGGCGTGGTGGCGGGAGATCCTGCAGAGCGAAACGCAGCACGTCTCCTCGTCCTAGGCGCGGGCCCGGCGCAGCTCGGGTTGCTCGCCGCCGCGCGGAGGCACGATCTGTACGTGATCGCCGTCGATCGCGATCCCGCCGCGCCCGGTTTCCGGTATGCGGATCGGCGCGCGATCGTCTCCACCGAGGACGAAGCAGCGATCGAGCGGCTCGCAGCCGCCGAGCGCGTCGACGGCCTCATCGCCCCGGGGATCGACTGGCCCGTTGCGATCGCGGCGCGTGTGGCGGACCGCCTCGGGGTTCCGCATCCCGTGTCGCCCGACACCGCGACGCTGTCGACGTCGAAGCTGCGCCAACGAGAGGCGTTCGCGGCGGCGGGAGTGCCGCAACCCGCGTACGTCGTCTGCTCAGGGACCGACGAGGCGGCGGTCGCGGCTGAGCAGCTCGGATATCCGTGCGTGGTCAAGGCGCCCGATCGGCAGGGCCAGCGTGGGCTGACCCTCGTTTCGGAGCCGCGGCGCATGCGCTCTGCGGTCGAGGTCGCGCTGGACGCGTCTCGGAGCGCGACGCTGCTCGTCGAGCAGCATGTTGCGGGTCACGAGGTGACAGTGAACGGCTTCTCGCTGGGAGGAAGGTTCCGGCCGTTGACCGTCACGGACCGGTTGACGGCGGAGCCGCCCGCGTTCGGCGTCGCGCTCGCGCACGCGTGGCCAAGCGAGCTGGAGCCGCAGCAGATCGGAGCAGCGATCGACGCTGCCGCGTCGGCCGTGGCCGCCCTGGGGATCGAGGGCGGGC
>JBASRJ010000275.1:0-9416 GCA_049273785.1 Gaiellaceae bacterium
CGCGGTGCCTGGCACCGCGACTGGCGCAGCGGCCACGGCGAAAGCGGCAGGTCAGCGCTCGATCGGCAGCTCGTCGTGCCTCGACCATTCGTGCCACGAGCCGGCGTAGTTGCGCGCTTCGTACCCCGCAGCGCGCAGTGCGAGCGTCGCCAGCGCGGAGCGGGAGCCCGAATGGCAGTACGTCACGATCCCGGCCGCTTCGCCCACGAGCGCACGCACGCCGTCGGGATCGAGCGGCCGGCCGGGCGCAACGAACAGATCTTGCACGTGGACGTGGCGGGCGCCCGGGATGCGACCCTGTCGCGGGTCGCACGGGTAACCCTGCTTGCCGGAGAACTCCCCGTCCGTTCGCACGTCGAGGATCGTGAGCGTGTCGTCCTCCAACCGCGACATGAGCTCGTCGCGCGTCGGCACCGCATTCAGCCGCGGCTCGAACGACGTCTTGACGGGCTGCAACTGGACGGCGCCGACTTCGGGCTCGCCGGGCCACGCCGCGATGCCTCCGAGGAGCACCGCGACCTGGCGATGCCCCGCGAGCTCGGCCATCTGTGCGGCCGGCATCGCGCCGACGCCGTCGCCGCGGTCGTAGAGCACCAGCCGCTCCTCGCCGGTGACGCCGTGACGGCGCAGGCGCAGCCCGACCTCCGGCGCGAGCGCCTCGAGCATCGCGCGGTCGCTCATCGGCGGCGGCGACCCGAGCACGAGCGGCTTCGAGCCGGGGATGTGTCCGCGCGTGTGCGCATTCGGCCCACGAACGTCGCCGAGGAAAAGATCGCCGTCTCCGAGATGCTGCTGCAGCCACGTGACGTCGACGACCGGCGGCAGCTCAGACACCGGCGAGAAACTCCAGCAGCTCCGCGTTGAACTCGTCGGGATGCTCGACGTTGACGAGGTGGCCTGCACGTGCGATCTCGCACACGTCGAAGTCCTGCAGCTCGTCCGCCGAAACGAAGGGATCGTGCTCGCCGATCACGAAGCGGGCTCGATCGCCCAACGCGCGGACGACGTCCGTCGAGTCCGCGCGGTCGCGAATCGCCTCGACCGCGGAGACGAGCCCTTCAGGGTCGCGGTAGAGCAACCGATCGTCGGCCCGGCTTTCGTCCGCGAACAGCTTCGGCGCCATCTCCCGCCAGAGCGCTTCCGGACCTTCCCTGCGGATCAGGTCGATCGTCGCAGCGCGGCCTTCGCGGCGCTCTTCCGAGTCCGCATCCGGACGCGCGCCGACGAGCAACACCCCGCGCACGCGCTCGGGCCCACGGCGCGCGAGTGCCAGCGCGCAGTAGCCGCCCATCGACGCGCCGACGAGGACGAGCTCGCCCTCCACCTCGTTTGCGATCGACTCCGCCCACGCGTCCATCGATCGCCCGCGCCCGTACAGCCGCGGTGCGATTGCATCGGGGACGATCCCGCGCTGCGGCTCCCACATCCGTTCGTCCAGCGGAAACGCATGCAGAAGCACGATCTTCACTGGGCTGCGACGACGGCGATCTCAGCGGCGATCGAGGGCCGTTCTGCAACACGCGCGACCCAGCCGGCGAGAGCGGGTAACGGCTCCAGCTCGACGTCCAGGCGGTCGCGTGCGCGCAGGATCCACGGCACGAAGGCGACGTCCGCGAGTCCGAACTCACGCCCCGTGAGGAACGCCTGTGACTCGAGAAGCGCGTCGAGCCTCGCCAGCTGCGCGTCAAAGCGCTCGCGAGCGCCCTCCTCCCCGCGCCGGAGCGCGTAGTACGGCTTCGACACGTCGTCGAACCGGAAGATCAGGACGCGCGCGAGCCCTCGCTCGGCGGGATCGGAGGGCAGGAGCGGCGGGTCGGGATAGCGCTCGTTCAGGTACTCGTCGATCACCGCCGACTCCGACAGCACGAACGTGTCCTCTTCGAGGACCGGGACGCGTCCGGTCGGATTCTTCTCGTAGACCCATGCGGGCCGGTCATCGAGGTCGATCACGACGGTCTCGTACTCGAGGCCCTTCTCGGCGAGGACGATCCGCACACGCGCGCAATACGGGCAGCGGTCCGCGTCGTAGAGCGTGATCACCGTTCGATCCTAGCCTCGAGACCCATGAGTTCCGCGATCTGCACGAACAGCTCGCGCGCGGGCGGCAGCTCTGCGGGAGACGAGGCAGTGCGCGCAACGGCGCGCACCCGGCCGGGATCGGCTCCGGTCAGGCGTGCTACGAGGGTCGGGTTCGCGGCGAGCGACAGTTCGTCTGCCTTGTTCAATGCCCCGTAGTACGTCGGGACGGACAGATACTCGTCGACCATCCGCCCCCGTTCGAACAGGAGGAACCGGACGACGGCATCCTCTTCCAGCGCGAGCGCGACGACCGGCACGCCCATTCGTTCCGACAGCTCGCGGCCGAGCCGCCGCTGGGCGCTGCGGTCGCGATCGCAGAGCTCGTCGACGACGCTCACCCAGCCATTGGGCGCGGGCGCCACCTCCGTGCGCGCGCTGCGGCCCAACCGGGGCATGAACTGCTGCAAGGCGTGCTCCACGGCTGTCTCGTCGTCGGTCTGCACGTGCGTCGACGCCACCGACGGAGGCCGCTCCACCTGCTCGGTTCGCTCGAGCACCGTGGCGAGCTCCGCGGTCAAGAACCGCTCGTAATCGACGAAACCGAGCCGGCGGTAGAGCGCGGTGGCAGGCGCGTTGTCGATCTGCAGGTCGAGGCCGACGTGGGCGACGCCCCGTTCGCTCGCCATTACGACAAGCGCGTGCAGCAGCCCACGCGCGACGCCTCCGCGGCGGGCGTCCGGCGCGACGTACAGATCCGTGACATGGAGGAGCTTCGGCGTCTCGCGCGGGACCGTGCCGAAAACGAAGCCGGTGACGAGCCCGCCTTCCTCCGAGACGAATCCGAGACCGGCCCGGACATGCCGGCCGAGGTCCTCCCACGCGTGCTCCCAGCTCTCGCGCAGGAAGTCGGGCGTGCCGACCTCGTCCTGGAAGGCAAACCAGAGGTCGCGCAGGCTGTCGTGATCGTTCTCAGTCGCCGGGCGGATGGACACGAAGGCCAGTGAGCAGATAGTGGGCGGTCAGGTTCTGGAAAGGAGCGAACCGTGCGGCGATCGCGCGCACGTCCTCGTCCGCACCATAGAACGCGGCCACCGCCTTGCGCAGGCCGAGGTCGCCGGCAGGCCAGGCTTCCGGTCGCGCGAGGTGGCGGGCGAGAAACCAGTCGGCCGTCCACTCGCCGAGGCCGCGCTGCGCGATGAGCCGCGTCTTCACCTCGGCGTCGGGCAAGGAGGCGAGCGCTTCGAGGTCGACCTCGCCCGTGGCCAGGCCGACGACGTACTCGGCCTTGCGCTGTGAGAAGCCGACCGCGACGAGCTCCTGCGGGTCGGCGAGCGCCAGCCGCTCGCGCGTCGGGAACGCGTACGCGTGCCGGACGCGAACGCCGAACGCCGCGATCAGCCGGTTCCGGATCGCAAACGCCGCGAACAGCGACACCTGTTGCGCGGTGATCGACGTGACGAGCGACTCGAAGGGATCGGGGGCGAGCGGCGGCCGAAAGCCGCGCAGGGCGGAGACGAGTTGCGCGAGAACGGGCTCCGCCGACGCGAACGCGTAGAACGAATCGAGGTCGAACTCGAGCCCGAGCAGCTTGCGGACGACGGGCTCGGCTTCCCCATCGAGCGGCTCGGCCTCGACGCCGCCGTCTGCGGTCGCGATCCGCACCTCGCGCCCGTTGACGACCCGGTGCAGCCCGCCGTCGCGCCAGAGATTCGCCAGGTCGTCGCCGAACGCGCGGTAGCGCTCGGTCGAGAGCTCGAAGTCGTAGGGCTGCGGAATGCGGAGGAGCGGCACGCGGCCCAGGCTAGCCGCGTCCGGGAAGAATCAGACCCCAGGCGACGGGGTCCGACTCCTGATGGAAGGCGCCCGACCCGCGGTCTCGACCGGGCATTCCCAGCGCATCGCACGGTGGTGCCGACTCGTTAGGTCCGGAAGGCGAACCCGTAAGGGTTGCGTTAGCTCGCCGCGCGAACGGGTGAGCGCGCTCCGGCGCCCGGCGTGCGCACGAGCTCCAGCTCCGGGCGCGCGGCGAGAACGAGCATCGCGTGGCTCCAGGCGAGCGGCAGAACCCAGGCCGGCTCGCCTTCGTCCGTGACCTGCTCCGCCAGTAGCTGAAGTGGTGTGGCGACGCGCCGTACGTAGTCGAGCGATCGTGCGTGCCCCTCCGCGTCCTCGATCTGTCGCCGGTAGAGCCCCAGCCAGAGCGCGCCGAGCACCCAGGGGTTGCCTCCCGCGTACGTGTCCCGTTCGTACCGCGTGATCCCGCCGCCCGGACGCCCGAGCATTTGCTCCACCGCCTCGGCCGTCGCACGCATCCGCGGCCCGCGCGGATCGACCGCACCGAACGGCCACGCGAGGCCGAGCAGGGACACATCCACGGTCGGATCGCCGAGCGTCCGCAGGTACCGGCCGTGCTCGTCGCTCCAGAAGCAACGGTCGAGTGCGCCGGCGAGACGCTCGGCGGCGACCTCGAACGTGTCCGCACGCTCGGGCTCGTGCCGGCGTGCAAACGACGCGGCTGCCCGCAGACCTCCGACGATCGCGGCAGCCGTGTACGCGTGGCAGCCGTCGCGTTCCTCCCACAGGTCCGCCGTCTCGCAGGGGATTCCCTGAGCCTCGATCGAGCCGAGCAGGAAGCCGGCCGCGCTTCGAGCCGACGGCCAGAGCGCTGCGTCCAACGTCTCGTCCCGCAGCTCGCGCCAGGCTGCCTCGTAGGCGAAGAGAACAGTGCCCGTCTCGTCGAGCTGGTGCGCGTTCCACGACGGGGCGAGCGATCCGTCCGTCCAGTGACGCTGGAGCCACAGGCCCGACTGTTCCTGCGCGCCGGGCAGCCACCGGAGCGCCCCCTCCAGCAGGTCGCCTCGACGCGCCGCGAGAAATGCGAGGGCGAGGAACGCGAGGTCGCGCGCCCACACGAAGCCGTAGCCGCCCGAACGCACGAAGTCCGGATCGAGCTCCGGCGCCGCGATCACGGCTCCCGTCTCCCGGTCGGCTAGCGCATCGAAGACGAGCAGCGAACGCTCGTACAACGCTGCAACGGACACCTCGCTCGCCGGCTGCGCCGCAGCGACACGCGCTACGTCGTGGCGTTGTCTCGCCTCGACGTGCCGCGCGAAGCCGAGCTCGAGGATCGCAGCAGCGAGCTGCCGAGCTTCCTTGTGCGAGGCTCCCGCCGCACACACCACTTCGTCGGCACTCGTCGCGAGCCCGAGCGTTTCGCTTCCGCGAAAGCCGGCGACGAGCCGCGCCCTCTTCTCCGAACACGAGATTCGGCGGATGAGAGCGGGCTCGGTGGGATGGACGAGGTCCTCGATCTCCACGTCGAGTCCGCGCATCTGCGCGGTCGTTCGCAGCACCATCGACCCCGCTGCATACGACTGTCGCCACTCGAACGGCGCCTCGTCGAGCCAGCGGGTCGCGCCGCCGTGCTCGATGCCGAGTCGAAGCTCATCGAGCAACTGCTCACGATCGGGGTGTGGCCACCAGAGCGCCTGGACACGGCCGCGCCCGGAAACGGTCGCGAGGAGCGACCCGTTCCCGAGCACGGCCGCAGGTAGCGCGGCGATCAGGTCAGTTCCCGCACGGCGCGACATTCCGCCAGTTCGGCACCGTGTCGTTCACGTTCTGCGTCCCGCTCGATCCGTAGCTGAGCGTCAGCTGGCGGTTCGCGATCTCACCGCAGGCTGCGTCCTTCTCGACGTGATCAAAGTCGCCGAGCGTGTACTTGTACTCGAGCTGCGTGCCCTCTTGGCCGTGCAGCGTGATCTGCCAGTGGGTTGCGTCGACCCGCGTGAGCACGACGCCGCCCGCATCCCAGACGGGACGCGGTGGATCGAGCCGGTCGAGCGTGCCCGCGATGTACACGGACCGTCCAGTGCCGTCGGTCGATGCAGGAACGGTGACCGTGAAGACGGCCGTCACCGTTCGCAGCGCCGCCCGGGCAGACACCTCGGCGGAGTTGCCAGAGCGGTTCTGTGCGCCGTCGAAGGCGCGGACGACGTAGTAGTACGTCGCGTCCTGGTCGACGGCCAGGTCGACGAAGTCCGTGCCGCTGACGGTTCCCACGACCGAGTACGGACCGCCGGCCGTCGAGCTGCGGAGGACGTCGTAGCCGGCGACCGCGTCGTCCGGATCGGAGGACGCGTCCCACGCGAGCTCGATGCTGCCCGGGGACGCGGAGACGACATGGACGTTCTGCGGAACCGTCGGCGCGGTCGTGTCGCCGCTCGGGTGGATCGTCGCGCGGCCCGGCAGGTTCGTGCCGGGGCTTCCGCCCGGGACGTAGCCGTCCTGGTCGCCGTACACCCAGGTCGCGCCGCCGTCGTCGCTGAATCGGTACAGGTAGTCGTACGAGCCCGGCGCGGGGAACAGAAGCGGGGCCTGGTACTCGGCGTTGTTGTCGCCCGTGTGGCCCGGGTTGAACGCGGCCTCCACCCACGTCGACCAGCCGTTCGGGTCCGAGCCCACGGGCCCGAATCCGACCTGCGCGCGGATGGCGGAGACGTCGCCGTGATCGGTCGCGCCGGCGATGTACACCTGCCCGTACACCGTGATCGGCGTTGCGCTGATCGTCTGGTCGATCGTCTTCGGGTACTGGAGCACCGCGTAGCCGATGACGAGGTGCGGGGCTGCCGACGCTTCGTTCGAGTCGGTCGACGCGTTGCCGGCGGCGTCGACTGCGCGGACGACGTAGTACACGATCTGCCCGTTGGGGACACCCGTGTCCGTGAAGCTCGTGCCGCCGACGGGCGCGCTGTTCACCTTCACGTAGCCGCCGCCCGTGACCGGACTGCGGTAGACGTCGTAGCCGGCTGCGCCGCCGACGCCGTTCCAGGTCAACGCGACCTGCCCAGCACCGGCTTCTGCGGCGAGCCCGCTCGGGGCGCCTGGAGGCGTCAGGTCGATCTGCCCGGTCGCGAGCACGACGCCCGCGAGCGCCGGGACCGTGATGGAGATCTTCCCTCCGCCCACCGTCCCGCCGCCGCTGCCGTACGCCGCGTTGAGCGCCGTGCCGTCCGGCAGATAGCCGGCGAGGGGCACGTCGACCGTCTGCGCCGACGAGCTGCGGTTCAGGACGACGATCGCCGCCTGCGTGCCGGTCTTCCGGCCGTAGGCGAGCACACCACTCGAACCCTCCGCGAGCAACACCTTCAAGTCGCCGCTGACGAGCGGCGCGAGTGAGCGTCGCAGCTGCCCGAGCGCCGTGTAGTGCGCGAGCAGCGAGTTGTCGGGCTTGCCGCCGGTGTCCGGCCAGGGATACGTGCGCCGGTTGTCCGGATCGTCGTTGCCGGTGACCCCGACCTCGTCGCCGTAATAGACGGTCGGCGCGCCTGCGAGCGTGTACTGCAGCAACGAAGCGAGCCGCAGCCGCTGCTTCCCCACGGCCAGGTTGCCGGCGTTGTTCTCCTTGTCAGGGGTGGTATACGCGCCGGGCGTGAACGTCCATAGCGCGCGCGCAGTGTCGTGCGAGTCGATCAGGTTCATCAGGGACGAGTACGCAGCGGGCGCGTAGTCCTCACGCTGCGACAGGAGACGCGATGCCACCTGCGTCGGCGTCAGCGCGTGTCCGGAATCGCCGAATCCCTTCGGGTCCCAACTGCCATCGCCTAGGTAGCCGTTGACGACATCGCGCAACCGGTAGTTCATCGTCGTGTCCGCCGCGTCCCCACGCAGGAGCCGCAGCAGCGTCGTGTCCTTCTGCCACAGCTCGCCGATGATCAGCGCGTTCGGATCGGTCTGCTTGACGACCCGGCGGAACGTCTGCCAGTACCCGTCCGGGAAGGACGGGTCGCCCATCACGTCGAGGCGCCAGCCGTTGGCACCGGCGCCCAGCCAGTGCTTCGTGACGCTGTCGTTCCCGGTGAGGAAGTAGCTCTGGACGGCCGAGTTCGACTTTTGCAGCAAGGGGATGGAGTCGAACCCGAACCAGCCCGTGTAATCGCCGGACGTGCACGGCACGTGGTTGTTGCCGAACACGAACCAGCTCCGCCACTGCGACGAGACCGACTCGCAGGCGCCCGACTGCGGGTAGTGGTGATACCGGTCGAAGAACGGCGAGTCCGACGACATGTGGTTGAAGACGCCGTCGAGGATGATGTGCATGCCCAGGTCGTGCGCCTGCTGCACGATCTGCTTAAAGTCCTTCGCGTCCCCGAGGTACGGGTCGATCTGCAGGTAGTCCGCCGTGTCGTAGCGGTGGTTGGACTTCGCCCAGAAGATCGGGTTCAGGTAGATCGTGTTGAACCCGGCCCCGTGCAGGTATTCGAGCTTCTGGCGGACGCCTTTCAGGTCGCCGCCGAAGAAGTCGCGTCCGTGCGGGCCCTCGTTGCACGGCGTGTCGTACGCGCGGCAGTACCCCTCCGGCTTCGCGGCCCACGGCTTCAGGACGGAGGCGAGGTCGTAGAACACCGTCCCGGTCGGCGGATCGTTCTTCTTGTCCGCGTTGCGGAACCGGTCGGGGAAGATCTGGTAGATCACGGCGTTCTTCGCCCACGCGGGTGCGGTGAACGACGGGTTGTAGACCGTCAGCGCGTAGGACAGATCGATGGGATCGGCGGTCGTCCGTCCCAGCCCACCGTCTAGCGCCGCGGTGTCGTCGGCGTAGTACGCCGACGTCGAGCCGTCGCTGACAATGAAGCGGTACCAGTCGACATTCGGTGTCGCGTCCGCGAGACGCGCCTGCCAGTAGTCGCACGAATCCCCGGCCAGCGATTCCTGATAGCAGGAGACGCCGCTCGCGACCCGCTGCATCGAGATCAGCCGCTGCGACGACGTGTTCGTGTCGTAGACGCGCATCTTGACGCTCGTGACGTCGTCGTGGAAGGTGCGGAAGTGGAACGTGACCGGCGTGCCCGCGGGCACCGCACCCGTCGGCGTTCGATACAGCGTGTCGCGCGAATCGAACCGGAGGCCGTCCCACTCGACGTTGTTGTCGTGCGCGTGCCCCGCCGTGATCGTGAGGACGTGCGAGAAGTTGTCGTAGCGGAAGTCGACCTTCGCGCCGTTGAAGGGCACGTGGAACGGAATGTTCGCGCCGCCCGGCGCGCCGCCCTGACCGTAGTTGACGTCCCAGGATTCGTTCAGCGCAGCCTTGGCCTCGTAGTTCCCCGCCGGGAGGGCCGTCGTCGTGAACGTATACGTGCCGTCGCCGTCCGGGTCCTGGAGCCAGGAGCGGAGACAATCCGGCTGCCAGTCGCCCGGACAGCCGAGCTCCGATTGGAAGCTGCCGGCCGCGACGACGATCGTCGAGCCGACGTTGTCGGTGATCCAGTGGCTCTTGTGGTCGTAGTAGAACTTGACCGACTTCGCCACTGGCAGGTTGAGCGGGATGTTGGCGCCGCCCGGCTCCGCGTGCAAGCCGTAGTTCTCGTCCCATGCATTGTTCAGCGCGGCCTTATACT
>JBASRJ010000281.1:0-2616 GCA_049273785.1 Gaiellaceae bacterium
CGCTCGACCTGCCGGCGCCTCGGCTCTAGAGCCCGCCGAGGCCGATCGCGTCGAGCACGCGGTTCAGCGCTACGCGCAGCCACCAGTCGCGGTGGAAGAACAGCAGGAGGCCGAGCGTCACGAGCACTACCCCGCTGACGCGCTGGACGACGATGTAGTGGTCGCGCAGCCAGCGGAACACCGACATCGCGCGCGCAAACGCGATCCCCGCCAGCAGAAACGCGAACCCGAGCCCTGCGGAATATGCAACGAGCAGGATCGAGCCGCGCACGACCGTGCGCGAGTTGGCGGCCAGCACGAGGATCCCGGCGAGCACCGTGCCGATGCAGGGCGCGGCGCAGACGGCGAACGCGCCGCCGAGCAACAGGCTCGACCCGGTCCGGTGGGAGCGCAACAGCAGGCCGGGCGCGACAACACGCTCGGGCCACGGCAGCAGCCCCATGAACACGAGCCCGAGCACCACGAGGACGAAGCCGGCGATCTCGAGCTGCCGGTCGCTGTTCACGACGCCGCCGATGGCGGCGGCCGCCGCGCCGAGGACGACGAAGACGACCGTGAAGCCCAGGATGAACGGGAGGCTGGCGATCACGACACGCCTGGCCACCCGCGGTTCCCCGAGCCGGTTCGCCTCCACCGAAGAGATCGCGGACAGGTAGCCCGGAACAAGCGGCAGCACGCACGGCGTCACGACGGAGACGAGACCGGCAGCGAACGCGACGGGAATCCGGTCCCACATCAGCCGTCGAAACGCGCGAGCTCTTCGTCCAGGCGGCGCTCGAGCGCGGGGTCCAGCGGGCCGCGACCGTTCAGCGACGGATCGAGCTTCGGCTCGGGCTCACGACGCCGCGACCAGCGCCACGCTGCAAGGCCGACGGCGACCGCCCCCACGAGGATCCCGCCGAGCGGTACCCACCACGCGAGCAGCCCGAAGCCGCTCTTCGGCGGCGCGGCGAGGATCGACGGACCGTAGCTCGCGACGAGCGCGTCCTTGATCGTGCAGTCGGACTCGCCTGTCCGGATCCGCCCGCGGATGACTCGCTTGATCTGCTGCGCCGCCGGCGAGTCCGACTGGTCCAGGGTCGTGCCGCACACGGGACACATCACCTGGCCCTCGAGCTGGGCCTGCGTCGGGTGCGAGTTGCACGCGAGCGCGGAGGGCGCGAGCACTAACGTCAGCAAGGTGGCGACGACCGAAGAACGGATCACGACTGCGCGATCTGCCGAAGGTAGCGCGGCAGATCCTCCTCGACGACGAGTTGCCCGACGACCTTTCCTCTCCGGTCGATGAAAAAGATCTTCGGGATCGGAAGCCCGCCCCAGCGCGACAGCACCTTGCCGTCTCCGTCGTGCACGCTCGGGTACGTGATCCCGTGCCTGCGCTGCCACGTGCGCGCGTCCGGTCCGTAGTCCTTCGTGTCCACGCCGAGGAAGGCTACGCGACTGCCGTACTCCCCCATCGCCGCCTGCAGGCGCTTCGACTCGTGGATGCACGGCAGGCACCACGACGCCCAGAAGTCGAGCACGATCGGCTTGCGTCCGCGCATCGACGCGAGATCGACGCGGCCGTCGCCGCTCAACCGCTTCAGATCGAAGGCGGGCGCTACCGGATGCTTTCCCTTGCCGAGCGCCTGCGCGACACTCTGGCTGCTGTCGTTGACGACACGCCACACGAGCAGCGCGAGCAGCGCGAGCACGAGCGCGACGGCCAGCGCTTCCGCACCGACCCACAGCTTCCGCGTCATCAGTTCGGGACGATGAAGACCGTCGTCCCCACGTCCACGTGGTTGAAGAGCCACTCGGCCTCGGGGATGTGCATGCGGATGCACCCGTGCGAGACCGAGTAGCCGATCGACCCGTCCGAGGGCGTGCCGTGGATCCCGACGCCCGGCGCGGACAGGCCCAGCCAGCGCGTGCCAAGTGGGTTGCCCGGCCCGGGCGGGATCGGCCTCTGTCCCTTCGCCCACGGGGACGCCGGCGGGTACCACCAGGGGTTCCGCCATTTGACGACGACGGTGAACCGGCCGAGCGGCGTCGGGTACTGCGTCTGGCCCGTTGCGACGGAGAACACACGCCAGTACTGCATCCCCCGGTACAGGAACAGACGGTTCTCGCCGCGGTGGATGACGATCACGGGGCCGAAGTTGGCGCGCGTGATCCGCGCCTTGAGGCGCTGCGCGACCAGCGGAATCGGCGTGCGCGCGTTCGCCTTCAGCGCGGCGACCGTGTCGCGGACAGCCTTGCCCCGGTTCAACTTCACGCCGAGGCGCTCGTTGGTCAGGAACGGGCGGCCGTTGCGCAGCGACAACTTCGAGTCGACCGGCGCGCGGTCGAACCGCTTCGCGAGCTTCACGATGAACGTGGCTGTCACTGACTCGTCGACCGTGATCGCGAGCGGAACTTCGGTGTCGGGCGGCGCGGTTGCGGCCTGGTCGACGGCGGGCTGCACGGCCGCGGTCGCACCGAGAAGGTCGGGAGTGACGAGGACCCGGGTCGCGCCGAACGTGAGCTCGACCGGGTTGTCGAACGCCTGCTCGACGGTCGTCGTCGCCGCCTGCGGGGTCAGGCCGCCAACGCCGACGCCCCCGATCGCGACGCAGGTCGCGATCGTCCCAGGCG
>JBASRJ010000287.1:0-3758 GCA_049273785.1 Gaiellaceae bacterium
GCGCAAAGCCGTTCGTGCGAGCCCATGCGACCGCCTCGCAGACGAGCCATTCGTTGAACCCGTTCGGCGTCGTTCGCAGGCGCGGCATCGACGAGAGCGAGAGCGCGGAGCCGCGGCGGCAGACGGCGAAGTGGAGGAAGCCAACGGGCGTGCCGTCGGGCGCGCGGCCGACGACGAAGAGCGCGTGCTCGTCGTCGAGGCGGAACAGGGTGTCGAGGGCCATCACGAATCCGCGCTCCGGCTGCGCGCCGCGCCACGCGCGGGCGACGTCCTCGAGCTGCCCGCGCAGCTCAGAGCCGAGCTCGCTCGGGCGCAGCACCTCGGCGCGGTGACCGGCGCGCTCGAGCCGGTGCACCGACTGCCGGACCTTCCGGATCGGCCGCCCTTCGAGCGAGAAGTCCGCCGTCTCGATCACTGCCTCATCCCCGTGATACAGCGCGTGGAGCCCGTGCGCCCGGTAGAGCCCCAGCGCGCTCTCGGAGGCACCGAGGACCGCGACGCGCCAGCCCCGCTCGTGCGCGAACTCGAGGAAGCGGCCGAGGAGAACGGGGAACCGTCCCGGCGGGCCGATCGGATCGCCCGAGACGATCGCGACGCCGCCCACGACCTTGTACGCCAGGAAGGCCGTCTCGTCCTCGTCGAAGAAGTACGACTTGTCACCGCGCAGCACGAACGGCGCGAGCGTATCGACTCCCCACGCACTGACGAGGGCCCGCGTCAACTCGCGCTCGCGGGCCTCCTGTTTCAGGCGATAGCGCCACGGTGCGATCCAGTCGAACAGGAGCAGCCCAACCGCGCCGACGGTGAGCAGGAGCACCGAGATCGGGAACCACTCCCCGAACACTCCTGCGAGGTGGGGGTCGTCGCCGGCGCTGATGCCCGCCGCCCCCTTCGCCGTCATCACCAGCGCGAAGTGGAGCGTGTATGTCTGGTCGGCCATCACGCGGTTCATCCAGATCGCGACGAGCCCATACGCGGCGATCCCACTCGCGAACAGCACTGCGCGGACCGCAATTCGCGGGTGCGACTCCGGATCGCCGGGAGCGTCGAAGTCGCTTCGCCGGGCGAGCAGTGCAATTGCGACGAGGCCGGTCGCGGCCGCGCCGTAGCCGAACCGATGCTGGAGGTCGAGAAAGACGAGCGTGCAGAGCACGCCGACGGCGACCTGCCATGCGCGCCGCTTCCGACGTGAGAGCCCGCGCGCGACAACCAGGAGGGCGAAGCCGAGCGGTGCGACCAACGCCGCCGAGACGCCGTGGACACGCTCCGGGGCAAGCGCACCGATCAGCGCAGGCCGCTGATCCGGGAGGAGTGCGTCGAGGACGCCGAGCATGCCCGCGGCTGCGACCAGCCAGGCCAGGACGAGCGGGCTGCGTGAGCGAGCGGACGTGCGCTTGCGCCCAGCGAGGGCACCTGCGAGACCGGCGAGCGCGGCCGGAATGTAGATCGCCTGCCGTCCCGCGGCCGCGTGAAACGCCTGGTGCGCCGGGATCTGACGCACGATCAGAAGCGAGACTCCCATCGTGAGGTAGCCCCAGCCGGCGACGCCGAGGGCGAGCAGCACCCCGGCGGTGAGCCGATCCGCGCGCGCGGCATGCACGACGACGCCGAGCAGGAGCGCCGCTGTGCCCCACACGGCGAGGAACACGATCATCGGCACTGCCGATCGGCGCGAGAGCTCGTCGAGCGGCAGCGCGTCCGCGACCGCGGGCCCCGGCAGCGCGAAGTGCGGCTGGACGACATAGAGCCATCCCGTCGCAGCCACGACGAGGGCGAACGCGACGATCGACGCCGTCGTTGCGCGAAGAACCTTAAGCATGCGCCAGCCTCGTCATCGCCGCGAGCAGCTCGCGCGTTGCCTGCCCACGCCAGAGCGCCCAGTTGTGGCCGCCGCGGAACACCAGATACCGGTGGGCGATACCCAGCCGCTTCAACTCTTCGGCGAACTCGCGGTTCTGCACGCGCAGCGGATCGTCCATGCCGGAGTAGAACCAGAAGAAGGCATGGGCGCGTCGCAACGCCGACGCGGCGCCCGCCAGGGTGTCGAGCGGAGAGTTGTACGCGACGTTCTCCAGGTCACGGCCGAAGACCGAGCGAACGTGCGCCGCCCGTTCGTAGCCCGACCAGCTCTCGACGACCTTGAACTCGTGCGGGTTGTGCAGAGCGATGTTGATCGCGCCGTATCCGCCCTCCGACAGGCCGGCGATCGCGCGGCCCGCAGGCGCCGCAATCGTGCGGTACCGCGCGTCGATCGCCTGGACGACGTCATGCGACACGAACGTCGCCCAGTTGTCACCCGTCCCTACCCCGTCCGCCCACTCTTTGTCCGTGAACGTACCCGTCGACCCGAACGGCATCACGAGAATCACCGGCTGTCCTCTCCCCTTCGCGTACAGCTCGTCCGCGACGACACCCAGGCGTACCGTGAGGAGAAAGGCGAGCGGCCGTCCCGGGAACCCGTGCAGGAGGTAAACGACCGGATAGCGCTTGGTCGGATGGGCGTCGTAACCGGGCGGCAGGTACACGTACACCTCCTGGTTGCGCCCGCCGAGCGCCGGGCTCGTCACGGCGATGCGCTGCTCCACGCCGCGCTGCGTCACGTACGCTGGATCGGACGGCGGCGGGAACCCGCGGTAGAGCCAGTAGTTGTTGCCGTAGCGCTGGACCCCGACGAAGCCGACGGCAAGGAAAACCGCAGCAAGAGCCGTAGCGCCCAAGACGAGCGCGCGTGCCGAAGAGCGCCCGCTGAAGCGGAACGATGACATCGCCTGACTCGTTATACGACGGACACGATTAAGGGCCGATTAAGCCTGTGAGAAGTCTTCGTTTCGCATGAAGCGGCTTGCCTCCTCCTTGCTCTGCATCGCCGTGCTCGCGCTGACGCTTGCAGGGGCCGGACCGTCGCGACCCGCGGGTGACGTCGTCGAGGTCCGCTTCCGGTCGGTCGCGATCAGCGGCAAGCTGCGGCTCCCCGTCTACCTCCCGCACGGTTACGACCACAGCCGTCTCCGCTATCCGGTCGTGTACTACCTCCACGGGCTCCCGGCGCATGCGACCGCCTACCGCGGGATCGACTTCCTGCGCCGCGCCCTCGACCAGAGCCGTCGCGGCGCACTGGTCGTCGCCCGCAGGGAGCCCGCACCGGCGACACGGATCCGGAGTACCTCGACTGGGGGCCTGGGCGCAGGTGGGAGACGGCGATCGCGCAGGAGGTGCCGGAGTACGTCGATACGCACTTCCGGACGATCCCCGAACGACAGAGCGTATGGACCGTGCACGCGCGCAGCTGGCTCGAGCTCGCGCTAGACCGCCTGGTCAAGGCGCACGGCTAGCGACGCAACAGCGTGCGGAAGCGCAGCACGCGCATAACGTGTTCGTCGAGCTCGCCGCGACGGGCGAGTGGGACGAGCGCACGGACGGCCCGAGAGGCCCTGGTGCCGCCCGTGAACAGCACTAGGTCGGCGCCGGCTCGCACTGCGTCGACCGCTCCGACGCGCGGGTCTGCGCTGCCGACCACGTTGAGCGAATCCGTGATCGCGACGCCGTCGAAGCCGAGGCTGCGCAGCAGGCGGTAGGCGGACGACTCGAGCGACGCGCGGCGGCGGCCGAGGCTCGGGTAGACGCCGTGTCCGACCATCACGCACGGCACTCCCGCTTCCACGGCCTCGCGGTAGGGCGCGACGTCACGATCGCGAAGGACGCCGCGGACGTGCGGCCGCTCGTCCGTCGACACGGGCAGCGGCCCGAGGCCCGGGAAG
>JBASRJ010000296.1:0-15748 GCA_049273785.1 Gaiellaceae bacterium
ATCGAACACCGGCCGCCGCCGGCTCGGCTCCTCGCGGTAGACGCCCGGCAGGACGAGGATGCGCATCCCGTTCTCCGCCGCGTCGACCGCAGCCTGGATGTGCCGGTAGCCGCAGCGTGCGAGCAGGCGCAGGTTCTCCCGCTGCGCCGTGCCGCGGAGGTTCCGCTCGAACCGCCGGCGCGAGTCGGGCTTACAGACCACGAGACTCTGGCCGGCTGTCCGGTGGCGGGGAACGTTGCCCCGCGTAGGATCCGGGAAGGTCGTCGGCCGCTCCAGGTGGGCGAGGGCAGAGGTGGGAAGCGAGAGGGCCCCGAACGCGAGGAGCGCCGTCGCGCCGCGGAGTCGGCGCATGCGGGTCTCTTAACACCCGGTCGGCGGGCGGGCAAGGCCGGGCCGGGGCGGCCCCTGAAATTTAAGTTGACACTTATATAAGCGTCTGCTTAAATTCAGCGACATGGAAACCGCACTGAAAGCGATCGCCGAACCACGGCGACGCCGGATCCTTCAACTCGTGTGGGACGCCGAGCTGTCGGCGGGCGAAATCGCCTCCCACTTCGACGTGACGCAGCCGGCGGTTTCCCAGCATCTCAATGTCCTAAAGGAGGCGGGGCTCGTGAGCGAACGACGCAACGGCACCAGGCGCCTCTACCAAGCGCGACCCGAAGGAATCGCCGAGCTGAAGGCGTTCCTCGAGGACTTCTGGGGCGACCGCCTCGAGGTGCTCAAGCGCGAGGCCGAACGAGAGGAGAGGAAGAAGCATGGAAAGCGCAATTGAAACCACGTCCGTCGTGCGCGAGATCGCGATCGCCGCGAGTCCGGAGACGGTGTGGCAGTTCCTCGTCGACCCCGAGCGCGCGACCCTGTGGATGGGCCAGGTCGCAACGTTCGACCCACGGCCGGGCGGCGTCTACCGCGTCGACGTCATTCCGGGTCACACCGCGAGCGGAGAGTTCGTCGAGCTGGATCCGCCGCACCGGCTGGTGCAGACGTGGGGCTGGGAGCCGGGCAAGGAGGGGCCGAGCAGCGTCCCGCCCGGATCGAGCACGATCGAGATCGAGCTCGCGTCCGACGGAGACGGAACGTTGCTGCGCTTCACGCATCGCGATCTGCCGGACTCGGCGGCGGCCGAGTCGCACGCGCATGGTTGGGACCACTACCTCGAACGGCTCGCGATCGCGGCCGCGGGCGGCGATCCCGGCACGGATCCGTGGATCTCGGGACCGATGAGCTAGCAGCTCACAGACTGGTACAACGAAGCCCCGTGAAAGCGGGGCTTCGGCATTTCCTGACGCTCGGAGCCGCGCTCACAGTCGTCGCCTCGGCGGCAGGACAGCCTTCGCCAAACCAACCACTTCCGCAGACGCCGAAGACGACTGCCCGGGCGCTCGTCGATACGACCGATTCCCTGCGAAAGGCAATCGACGCCTGGCGCGCTTCGACTTCTGCGGCCGTTCCGAACGACGTGACGCTCTATGCGCTGTACGAGCAGCGGCTCTACCGATTGCTCTCCGACAACGCTCCGCGTGCGCGTGCGACCTTTCAACGCCTGCCGCGCCCGCTCGCCGCGTATGCGCGAGACGTCGTCGTCGCGCATCGCGAGCTCGTACGCCTGACTCCACCGCTTCGCACGCGCATGGTTCACGTCGGCCCTGCGGCACCCGCCGCAGATCTCCTGCGCTGGTACCACGAAGCGGAGCGGCGCTTCGGCGTGGCGTGGCGCGTCCTGGCCGCGGTGAACTTCGTCGAGTCGGCGTTCGGAAAGCTGCGCAGCGCCAGCGCCGCCGGTGCGCAGGGGCCGATGCAGTTCACACGCTCGTCGTGGCGGAAGTACGGGCTCGGCGGAAACGTGCACGATCCGCACGACGCGATTCTGGGCGCTGCGAACTACCTTCGCGCCGCAGGAGCACGGCGGAACATTCGCCGTGCGCTATACGCCTACAACCCCTCGCAGCTCTACGTCGACGCCGTCCTTCGCTACGCGCGCCGCATCGGCGCCGACATCCACGCTTACTACTCGTTCTACAGCTGGCAGGTGTTCGTACGAACGACGTCAGGCGTGCGTCGCGTGACGGGCCCGGGTCTTCCCTAGCTCGGTCCCCACTTCTGGAGCTCGCGACGCTGCGAAAGCCGAGCCGCTTGTACATGTTCTCCGCCTCGCGTCACGCAAGGGGCTTCTACTCTTCCGCGCAATGAATCGCAACCTTGCGCTCGAGCTCGACGTGACGATCCGACCGGCTACGGACGAGGATCTCGACCAGCTCGAGTGGTTCGGTCACCAGCGCGCTCTACGCCCGCACATCGCCGAAGTCCTCGAACGGCGTGTGCGCAACGAGACCGAGCTCCTCGTGGCTGTCGCGAACGACTTTGCCGTCGCTCGGCTCGGGATCGATTTCACGCGGCGGTACGGCAAGGGGCTTCTGTGGTCGTTCGCCGTGATCCCGAACCTCCAGGGACTGGGCATCGGCACGGCGCTGATCGGCGAGGCTGAGTCGATCGTGCGCCAACGCGGCCTGGACGCCGTCGAGATCGACGCGGGGAAGGACGATCCCCGCGCGCGAGCGCTGTACGAGCGGCTCGGCTACCGAATTGTCGGGAAGCGGCAAGAGGAGTGGACGTACACCGACGAGCAGGGCCGGAGCGTCCTCGTCAACGACGACGACTGGGTTCTGAGCACGGAGCTCTAGCTACGCGCGCAGGACGACTTCGAGCGCGGTTCCCAGACCCGGCTTCGAGGTCAGCGTGAACCCGCCCTCGATGCTCTTCGCCCGCGAGCGGATGTTCTTCAATCCCTGGCCCGCCTCGGTGTTCTGACCGTCGAAGCCCTCGCCGTCGTCGCGGATCGAGACGAACCGCTCGCCATCGATGCGCTCGCCGATCATGACCTCCGCACACGTCGCGTGCGCATGCTTGCGCACGTTTCCGAGGCCCTCCTGCACGATGCGGAACACTTCGATCTGCTCGTCCGGCGCCAGCCACACGGTTGGATCGATCTCGAGCTCGACCTCCAGCTCGCCATCGGCCGTAAGGAAGTCGATGTAGCGGCGAAGCGCGGCGTCGAACGGCGCGTTCCCGGAGGCGGAGGACAACGCCAGCACCGCGAACCGCGCCTCCTGCTGCGCAGCCGTCGTCGCCTCCTTGAGGTTCGCGATCGTCTCGTCGCGCGCCGCGCCCTCGGCCGTCTCGAGCATCGTCGCGTGCGTTGCGACTGCGAAGAGGTACTGCGCCAGACCGTCGTGGATCTCGCGCGCAACACGCGCGCGCTCCTCCGCGACCGCACGGCCGAACTCCGCAAAGCGGATCGCCCGCCAGGCGCCGACCATCAGCACGCCGTAGGCGACCACCCGCAGGAAGTCTCCCTGCGACACGTAGTCGCTGCTGAGCAGCGGCGTGAACAGGTAGTGCAGCGAGGCGAACAGCATCAGCGTCGCGCCCAGGCCGAGCCAGCGGTCGAGGTCCTCGCCTTTCTCGCGGAAGCGGAGCCCGAAGCCGACGACAGCGAGCAGGTTGAGCAGCGCTTGTGCGGAGAGCACGCCCGCCAGGAACAGCGGCGGTTCGTTTCCCCCGTTCGGCGCGAGCGACGGCAAGTTGCCGCCGATCGAGTGAAGTGTGACCCAGATAAGGAGTAGGGCGACGCAGGCGGCCAGACAGGCGTTGCCGAGGATGCGCTGCCCCCATTTGCTCCGACCGCGCGCAAAGGGCGCCGCGGCAATGAGGATCCACGAGAAGAACCGTCCCCCGATGCCCGCCCAGGCCTCGGGTCGGTGCAGGGCCTGTCCACCGAGGACCGGCCCGATCGAAAAAGCGAACGTGGAGAGCGATGCGACGAGGAACCCCGTGCAGAGGAGCAGGTCGAGGCGTCGCCCTTCGACCGTGAAGCGGATCCCTGCCAGGAGGGCGACGATGATCCCTGCGAGCGCGACGGCGGTCTGGATGACGAGGCGCAGCTCCGGCAGGCTCCAGTGGGTCTGAAGGTTCCGGTGGGCGAGGAAGAAGGCGAGCGAGGCCCCGAGCAGGCTGAAGAGGAGGATCTGGCCCCAGAGGTACGCCTGGAACACCTCTCTGCTGTCTTGCTTCACGTTCAGTCTTGTCGGCAGATTCCGTCCCTCAGTCGAGGGCCGTCTCCGGCCGATAAGACTGGAAGCCCGATGTCAGAGCGCATCCTTCTCGTCGACGACCACCCCCTGACCCGCTCGGCGCTCGCCGGGCTCCTCCAGCAGCACGGATTCGAGATCGCCGGCGAGGCGTCCGACGGCGAAGAGGCAATCGCGCGCGCCGGAGAGCTCCAGCCCGATCTCGTCCTGCTGGACCTCTCGATGCCGGGCCTCGACGGGCTCTCGGCGCTGCCGCGCCTCCGCGAGGCTGCGCCGTCCTGCGAGGTCGTGGTCCTGACGGCCTCAGGGGAGGAGGAGAACCTCCTCGGCGCGATCCGCGCCGGCGCGGCGGGCTATCTCCTGAAGAGCGAGCCGCCTGCACGGATCGTCGAATTCCTCCGAGGAGCGGCACAGGGCGAGGCCGCACTCTCCGGTGCGGTCGCGCGGCGGCTACTCGAGCAGGTGCGCGAGAACGGCGGGCGCACCACCGGTGTGCCCGACGAGATCGCCGCCGCCCTGTCGGCGCGCGAGCTCGAGGTGCTCCTGCTGCTGGACGAGCACCACGGGACGGACGAGATCGCCCAGCGCCTCTTCATCTCGGAGCACACGGTCCGCTCCCACGTGAAGAGCATGCTCCGAAAGCTGGGAGTCTCCTCGCGGAGGGAAGCGCTCGAGGCACTCTCCATCGCCCGGCGCTGAGTTACCCATTATGGGTGATCCGCTTCACCAAGCCTGGGTGACGAGCCGCATCACTCCTCGGCCGATAGGACGGACAGCAACGCTCTTTACTCCTCGGACGAACAAGGACGGCCGGCCCTTCGCCGGCCGTCTCGTTTGTCAGGACGAGAATCCGTCGACTGCGGCCTGGACGACTCGGGGCAGGGTCTCGAGGTTGTAGCCGCCTTCGAGCACGGCCGCGACGCGCGGCCCGAGGCCGGCGCAGCGCCTGGCCAGCTCTCGGAACCCCGTGTCCGTGACGTGCATGTCGACGAGGTAGAGGTCCTCGTCTTCGTGTGCGTCGAAGCCCGCCGACACGAGGACGAGTTCCGGTTCGAACCGTCGGACCGCGGGCTCGACGAGCCGGTCGAACGCATCGATCCACTCCTCGTCTCCGGCGCCCCCGTCGAGCGGGACGTTGATCGTGGTCGCGTCGTTGTCCTCCGCGCTTCCCGTACCCGGATAGATGCCCCACTGGTGCAGCGAGGCGTACAGCACGGAGTCGTCGTTCCGGAAGATCGCCTCGGTCCCGTTGCCGTGGTGGACGTCGAAGTCGACGATCGCGATGCGCCCAATCCCGTGCTCGGCCTGCATGTGCCGCGCCGCGACGGCGACGTTGTTGATCAGGCAGAAGCCCATCGCGGTCTGCGGCGGCGCATGGTGACCCGGAGGACGGACGAGCGCGAAGCCGTCCATCTCGGCAGCGTCGATGGCCGTTCCCGCTGCGAGGAGCGCAGCTTCCCAGCTCGTCTCGGAAGCGATCGTGTTCGGGTAGTCGAACCAGCCAGTTTCCGTCAGGCGCGCGAGCACGTCCAGGTAGTCGCGCGCGTGGACGCGTTCAACGGCTGCTCGGTCGGCCGGGCGACCCTCGAGTGCGTCGGGAAACGCGTCGAGGAGGACGGCGATTCGCTCGGGCGCCTCGGGATGGCCGAACGTGGGGTGCAGGCGCGCCAGCGCCGGATGGCTCAGAACGTCGATCGGCGAACGGTGTCGGCGAGCCGGTCGAGATCGCGGTGTGACTGCGCGCGTCCGACGAGGTAGCAGAGGAGCACCGCGTTCGAGTCCACGAGCCGATTCTACGGCGTCGCGGTCGTCACACTTTCGGCACCGTCGCGTATCCCACGCGCGCGCATCTCAGGGATATGCTCGACGTAGGGGAGGAGGGTCGTAGCCAACCACCGGTATGCATACCGGGGTGTATTAGGTAGACGCGAGTACAGCCAGGCGGTCTGCGAGCGCGTTCAGGCCGAGCTCGCGGACGAAGACCGACGCCTCGCTCCATGCGGGAGTCTGGTCGTCGAGCGTCGGTAGCGGAGCCGCAGCGTCGAGGGTCGCCATTCGCTTGTACACACGCAGTTCGTCCGCTTGAGCCGCGAATCGACCCGCCTCCAGCGCGGCCTCCAGCGAGCCGTACTGGCGCAGAAGGTCGGCGGCGGTCTTCGGCCCGACGCCCTTTGCGCCCGGCAGGCGATCCGATGGATCCCCGCGCAGCGCGATGAAGTCCGGCACCTGGGCGGGCTCGACGCCGTAGCGCTCGCGCACCTCCTCGGGCCCGACGCGCGCGAGCTCGCTCACGCCGCGCACAGGTTGGAGGATTGTCGTGGTCGAGCTTGCCAGCTGGAACGAGTCGCGGTCCGACGTCGCCACCACTGCGGTGCCGCCCCGTTCCTCCTCCTGTCTCACGGCCGCCGCGAGGAAATCGTCGGCCTCGTATCCCGCAGCTTTCGCGGCGGCGAATCCGAACCCGCGCACGAGCTCCGGCAACAGGTCGAGTTGCTCCAGCAGGTCGTCGTCGAACTCGCGTCCGCCCTGGTAGCCGGCGAACAGCTCGTGCCGGTAGGTCGGCGAGTCAAGCGAATCCCACCCGACGAGGACCGCCCTCGGCTGTTCGCCCTCCCACAGTCGTACGAGGAAGTTCGAGAAGCCGAGCAGCGCGTTCCCCGGCCGTCCCTCCGCGCGGCGGAACGTCTTCGGGAGCGCGTGGTACGCCCGGTGCGCAAGGGAGTCGCCGTCGATCACGAGCAGCGGCCGGGTCACAACCCCTCCTCGAGCCGCTCGATTTCCGCCATCAACCGGTCGGTTGCCTCGCGCGCCGCAATCGCGGGCTCGAGGTCGCGCAGGTCGTCGAGCGGCAGCGGCTTCCCGTAGCGAACGCGCAGCCGTTCTAGCCGGGAGAGCCGGTCGGTCCCGGCGATCGCAGCGGGGACGAGCGGTACCCCGGCGTCGAGCGCAATCCGCGCCGCCCCAGTGTGCGGGCGCGGCTGGTACTTCTTGACGAGGCCTTTGCGCTGCCGGGTCCCGTGCGGAAACATCGCAATGATGTGCCCTTCGTGGGCGAGCTCGATGGCCGTGCGAATTGCCTCGACGTCACGCTCGCCGCGGCGTACCGGAAAGCCCCCGCCGGCACTGATGATGGCGCCCAGCGGCCACCAGTACAGCTCCGATTTGGCCATGAACCGCAGGAAGCGACGCGGCCAGAGTGGCATCGCCAACGGGAACGGGTCGAAGTTGGACGTGTGATTGGCGGCCAGCACGAAACCCCCGCTCTCGGGGAGGTTTTCCACACCCTCGGCGCGCAATCGGTACAGCCCGTGCAGCAGAGGCCAGGTGAGGGCGCCTGCGAACAGGTAGAAGGGGCTGGGCCGCACGCGGCCAAGTATCCACGGCCTGGCCAACTCGCAAACGGTCGCTATGGTGTTTCAGATGGGAAAGACCCTCGTCATCGCAGAGAAGCCGTCCGTCGGGCGCGATTTGAGCACCGCGCTCGAGGGCGTGTTCCAGCGCCGCAAGTTCGAGGACGTCGTGCCGAAGCGCACGCGCAAGAAGACAGCGGCGGAGGCCGTCGACGAAGCGACGACCAAGCCCTCGCGTTCGCGCACGCGTGAGGACGTGCACTTCCTCGAATCCGACGACTACGTGATCACCTGGGCCGTCGGCCATCTCGTCCAGCTCGCGGACCCGGAAGAGTACGACGAGAAGTGGAAGCGCTGGCGGATGGCCGATCTCCCGATCGTCCCGCCTGACGGCTTCAGGCTCGTCCCGCGCGACGCGAAGTCGAAGAAGCAGCTGAAGCTGATCGAGGCGCTGCTCAAGCGCGAGGACGTCGACCGGATCATCAACGCCTGCGACGCCGGACGCGAAGGCGAGCTGATCTTCGCGTACCTCTACGAGTCGGTCTTCGGCGTCTCGCCGAGCAACGGCGGGCCGAAGCCCGTCGACCGGCTCTGGATCTCGTCGATGACGAAGCAGGCGATCCGGGAGGGCTTCGAGAAGCTTCGCCCCGGCGAGCAGCTGCAGAACCTGGAGATGGCAGCCCGCTCGCGGAGCGAGGCTGACTGGCTCGTCGGGATGAACGCGACGCGGGCCGCGACGATCCGAGGTCGCGCGTGGGTCGGCGGCGTCGTGTCGCTCGGTCGGGTGCAGACCCCGACGCTCGCGATGATCGTCAAGCGCGAGCGCGAGATCCAGGCGTTCGTTGCGGAGCCGTACCGCCTCGTCCACGGGACGTTCGACCCGCGCTACGCGGGCATGTGGTTCGAGGGCGACGAGACGCGGATCTTCGGTGACCTCTCGCGTGCCGAGAAGATCGTCGAGAAGGTCACAGGCAAGGACGGGATCGTCGAGTCGGTCGAGCGCAAGGAACAATCCGAGCGCGCGCCGCTCCTGTACGACCTCACGTCCCTGCAGCGCGACGCAAACCGTCGTTATGGATTCTCTGCGCGCCGCACGTTGCAGGCTGCGCAGTCGTTGTACGAGGGAAAGAAGGCGATCACGTATCCGCGAACTTCGTCTCGCTTCCTGTCCGGCGACATGGTCCCCCAGCTGAAGCCGACCGCCGAGACGCTGCGTCCGATCAGGGAGTACCGCGCCGGCGCCGAGTACGTGCTCGCGCTCGACCAGCTTCCGCTCGCCCGCGTCGTCAACGACGCGAAGGTCGACGACCACCACGCGATCGTCCCGACGGACATCGACCACGACGTCGACGACTTCACGCCCGACGAGCGCCGCATCTTCGACCTCGTCGCGCGCCGCTTCCTCGCCGTCTTCCATCCGCCGGCGCGCTACGCGCGCACGACCGTGATCACGCTCGTCGAGGAAGAGCGTTTCCGCACGCGCGGCAAGATCACGCTCGAGCCCGGCTGGCGCAGCGTCTACGGACTCGAGGCCGACGCCGAGAAGCAGTCGGAGGACGAGGAGTCCGAAGGCGGTGAGATCCCGGCGCTCGAGCAGGGCCAGACGGTCCGCTGCGTCGAGGCCACGTACGAGGACAAGATGACGAGACCCCCGCCGCGCTACAGCGAGGCGACGCTCCTGTCCGCGATGGAGACCGCCGGCAAGCTGATCGACGACGAGGAGCTCCGCGAGGCGATGAAGGACTCCGGCCTCGGCACTCCGGCGACACGCGCCGAGACGATCGAGACGCTGATCCGCCGCGAGTACATCGAACGCGTCGGCAAGGACCTCCAGGCAACTCCAAAGGGCATCCAGGTGATCACGATGCTGGAGGAGCACAAGCTCACGTCCCCCGAGCTCACAGGTGACTGGGAGCACAAGCTCTCGGACATCGAGCACGGCCGGGGCGACCGAAAGGCCTTCATGGACGGGATCGCCACGTTCGCGAAGGAGACCGTCGACCAGATTGCGGCTTTGGACAAGGAAAAGCTCCGCCCGGAACGGGCCGAGCTCGGGCCGTGCCCCCGCTGCGGGGCCGTGACCGGGGAGATCATCCGGGAGAACTCGAAGGCCTACGGCTGCACCAGCTGGAAGAGCCGGGAGGAGCCCGGCTGCGGCTTCGTGGTGTGGAAAAAGGTCGCCAGCCGCACGTTGACCCCGGAAATTGCGAGACAGCTGATCGAGGAACGTCGGACCCGCGAGGTATTGTCGGGCTTCCGCTCCCGAGGAGGCAAACCTTTTCGGGCGCGGCTCGTCTTGAATGACGAGGACAAGATCGAGTTCGAGTTCCCCGTGCGCGCGCAAACCAAAGAGCCGGCCGCGGCGGAATAACAAAGACCCCGGTCTCGTTGCACCCGTCTGGCAATGTCGGCACGATTAACCCTGGAAACAAAAGGGAAACCGGCCTACAGTGCGAAGGTTGACCAAGGATCACAAAGTAGGACTGGAGAGGACGTTTTTGACCCAGAACCAGCTTCACGAACTGCTTGATTCCGACCAGGCCCGCCAGCTCGTTGAAGGAGCTGAGGAGCGTGGGTACCTCGAGGCCGCTGAGCTCGAGGCCTTTTCGCTCGAGCACGAGCTCAACGACGAGGACGTCGAGGAGCTGACCCGGGAGCTCGAGCGCATCGGGCTCGAGATCCGCACGGCCGAGGCCGTGGAGCGGGAGGCCGAGAAGGAGGCCGCTGCAGCGGCCGCCGCTGAGGCCCATGTCATCTCGGGTGCCGCCGACAGCCTCCAGCTGTTCCTCGCCGACGTCGGCCGCCACAAGCTGCTGACCGCCGCCGAGGAGGTCACGCTCGCGAAGGCGATCGAGCGCGGTGATCCGACCGCGAAGCGGCGGATGATCGAGTCGAACCTGCGCCTGGTCGTGTCCATCGCCAAGGGCTACCGAGGGCTCGGCGTTCCGTTCCTGGACCTGATCCAGGAGGGCACGCTCGGCCTCAACCGCGCGGTCGAGAAGTTCGACTGGCGCCGTGGATACAAGTTCTCGACCTACGCCACGTGGTGGATCCGCCAGTCGGTGCAGCGCGCCGTGGCGAACCACGCCCGCACGATCCGCGTGCCGGTTCACGTCGTCGAGCGTCAGCAGAAGCTGTCGCGGGCGGCGCGCCGGCTCGAGGTCGAGCTGGGCCGCGAGGCCACGAAGGACGAGCTCGCAGAGGCCACTGGCCTGCCCATCCAGCACGTCGACGAGGCGCTCGGCGCCGCGCAGGCGTCCGTCTCGCTGAACCAGACGGTCGGCGCGGACGACGAGGGTGAGCTCGGCGACCTGTTCGCCGACCGCGAGGCCGCCGATCCGTTCGACGAGGCGGAGGAGTCGCTGCGACGCCAGGGTGTCCGGCGCGCACTCGACGCCCTGCCCGAGCGGGAGCGGCGGATCCTCGAGCTTCGCTTCGGCTTCGAGGGCGAGCCGTGGACCCTCGAGGCGATCGGCCACGAGCTCGACCTGACGCGGGAGCGCGTCCGGCAGCTCGAAGGCCAGGCCCTGGCGCGGCTGTCGGCGCTCCGGGACCTGATCTCTCTGGCCGCGTAACCCAGCTCCGAAGGGAACCAGATCAAGGGTCAGACCCCTCGGGGTCTGACCCGCGTTTTTGGGTGCCCGTCGATGTAGTTTCCTTACATCCTTCTAACTTGCCGCCGTTCTTAACGTTCTGAAGAATGTAGGACTGCGCTTTCCCACCGGAGGGTGCGCTGAAAGGAGCGAATGTGAGGGGTAAGGGAGTGAGGCTCGGCCTGCTCTTCGGCGTCTGCGCACTGGCGCTGGCGTTGAGCGGCTCGGTCGGAGCCAGAACGAGTCACCCAGCGGCGAACACGACCCTCGTCTTTGCGGGCGCGGCGGATCCGACTTATCTGGATCCGGCGCTCGTGTCGGACGGGGAGTCGTTTCGCGTGACCGAGCAGATCTTTGAAGGGCTCGTCGGGATCAAGCCCGGGACGACCAGCATCCGTCCTGCGCTCGCGACGAGCTGGAAGGTCGCTAGTGACGGAATGAGCTATGTCTTCAATCTCCGTCACAACGTGAAGTTCCACGACGGCACGCGATTCAACGCGAAGGCCGTCTGCGCGAACTTCAACCGCTGGTACAACTTCTCGGGCCCGTTCCAGGATGCCTCGGCGACGTACTACTACCAGGCCATCTTCGGCGGGTTCCACCACAATGAGAGCAACACGCTGTCGCCGCCGCTCTACAAGAGCTGCACTGCGAACAGCACCTACAAGGTCACGATCAGGACCAACCGGCGGAACGGTCCGTTCCTGCCCGCGCTGTCCCTGTCGGCGTTCGCGATTCAGAGCCCGACCGCGATGGCGAAGTACGGCGCCAACCAGGGCGAGCTCCGGAGCGGCACGTTCTATCCGACCGGCTCGTACGCGTTCAGCCATCCGACCGGCACCGGGCCGTTCAAGTTCGGCTCGTGGACGGTCGGCCAGCGAATCGTCCTTGACCGCTTCGGCGGCTACTGGGGCAGGAAGGCGAAGCTCAGCCGCGTGATCATCCGGCCGATCGCAAACAACGAGGCGCGTCTGCAGGCGCTGAAGACCGGCGAGATCAACGGATATGACCTCGTCGCGCCACAGGACATCGGCTCGATCAACGGCGACTCGAAGCTGAAGACGCTCAACCGGCCGCCGTTCAACGTCGCGTACGTCACGATCAACCAGGCGCACGCGCCGTTCGACAAGCTGGCCGTGCGTCAGGCGGTTGCGTACGGGCTCGACCGTGCATCGGTCGTGCGGTCCTTCTACTTCGGCCGCGCGGTCGTGGCGCAGGAGTTCCTCCCGCCGCAGATCTTCGGCTGGACGAACAAGGTGCCGAAGTACCCGTTCAACCCGAACAAGTCGAAGCAGCTCCTGCAGTCCGCAGGGCTGTCGCTACCGGTCAAGGTCGACTTCTGGTACCCGACCGGCGTCTCGCGGCCGTACATGCCGAACCCGGCGCTGAACTTCCAGGCGTTCTCGGACAGCCTGGAGAAGTCGGGCTTCAAGGTCACGCCGCACACGGCGCCATGGCGTCCTGATTACGTCAAGCACGTCAACGACGGGACCGCCGGCGACCTGAACCTGATCGGATGGACGGGCGATTACGGAGACCCCGACAACTTCGTCGGCGTGTTCTTCGGCAATTACAGCCCGCAATTCGGCTTCCACAACGACGCCATCTTCAACATCCTGAAGAGGGCGCAGCAGGAAGTGAACTACAAGAAACGCGTCGCTCTGTACAAGCAGGCGAACATCCTCATCATGAAGTTCCTGCCGGCCGTGCCGTATGCGCACTCCAAGCCGGCGCTGGCCTTCCAGAAGACCGTGAAGGGCTACGTCCCGAACCCGACTGGGACGGACTACTTCTTCCCGGTCTACTTCGGGGGCCAGTAGCTCACCGTTAGGATCCGGCGGACGTAGATGCTCAGGTATCTCGTCCGCCGGCTCCTGCTCCTCGTTCCGATCCTCCTCGGCGTCTCGATCCTGATCTTCTTCTGGGTCCGGGCGCTGCCGGGGAGTCCGGCCGACGCGCTGCTCGGCGAGCGTGCGACGCCGCAGCTCGTAAAGCAGTACCGCCACCTGTACGGCTTCGACCGCCCCATTTACGTGCAGTACTGGAAGTATCTGGGGACACTCGCGCACGGCGACCTCGGCGTGTCGATCGCCGACCACCGCCACGTCGCGAGGGAGATCGGCGACCGGTTTCCGGCCACCATGGAGCTCGCGACGGCGGCCATGCTCTTCTCGATCGTCCTCGGGATCCCGCTCGGTTTCTTCGCCGCGAAGCGGCACGGCGGCCTGTTCGACCAGTCGAGCCTCATCGTCTCGCTGTTCGGCATCTCGGTCCCGATCTTCGTGCTCGCGATCCTGCTCAAGTACGCGTTCGCGATCCACTGGCATCTCTTACCAAGCGTCGGGCGGATCGACATCAGGAGCGACGTTCACCACCCGACGAACTTCTACATCCTCGACGCGCTGCTCGCGCACGACTGGCACACGCTGTGGGACGTGCTCAAGCACCTCGTCCTGCCGTCGATCGCGCTCGGATCGATCCCGCTCGCCGTGATCATGCGGATCACCCGTGCGGCGGTGCTCGACGTGCAGAACGAGGACTACGTGCGCACCGCCCGCGCGAAGGGACTCCCGCCGCTGGCGGTCGACGCGCGCCACGTCCTGCGAAACGCGTTGCTGCCCGTCTCGACGATCATCGGCCTGCAGACGGGGCTCCTGCTCTCGGGGGCGGTCCTGACGGAGACCGTGTTCGCGTACCCGGGGATGGGCTCGTGGTTACGCGACGCGATCTTCAACCGCGACTACCCGGTGCTGCAGGGGGGCGTGCTGTTCCTCGCGGTCGTCTTCGTCCTCGTCAACCTGATCGTCGACATCTCGTACGCGCTCATCAATCCGAGGATTCGCTACTCGTGAGCGTCGCCGAGCTGGAAGCGGCTGAGATCCAGCTCGAGGCGTCGACGGGCGGGCTCTGGAGCGACGCGTGGTACCAGGTGATCCGGAATCCCGGCGCCATCCTGGGCGCGTTCTTCGTGCTCACGTTCCTCATCGCCGCGATCTTCGCGCCGGTGATCGCGCCGTACGGACCCAAGGAAGGCAACCTCCTGCTCGTCGCGACGGGCAAGCCGCCGGGGCCGTCCTGGCACCATCTCTTCGGCGTCGATCTCCTCGGCCGCGACGTCTTCTCGCGCATCCTCTACGGGGCGCGCGACTCGTTGCTGGTCGGGATCGTCTCGGTGTCGATCGGCCTGTCGATCGGACTCGTGCTCGGATCGATCGCCGGCTACATCGGCGGCTGGATCGACTCGGTGATCATGCGGCTGATGGACATCATGCTCGCGATTCCCGGCCTCCTGTTCGCGATCGGGATCGTTGCGATGCTCCAGCCCGGCCTCTACCAGATCATGATCGCGATCGGCGTCGTGAACATTCCGATCTTCGCGCGCCTCCTGCGCGGCGCGATCCTCTCGCAGCGCGAGAACGACTTCGTGCTCGCTGCGCGCGCTGTCGGAGTCAAACGGCGCGCGATCCTCTTCTCGCACATCATGCCGAACGCGATCTCGCCGGTGATCGTCGCGGGCACGCTCGCGATGGGAACGGCGATCATCGACGTCGCGGGCCTGACATTCCTCGGCCTCGGCCCGCCGGATCCTGCGATTCCGGAGTGGGGGACGATGCTCACCGGAGCGAACGACTACCTGGAGCTCGCGCCGTTCCTGGCGATCTTCCCGGGCGTCGCGATCATCATCTCCGTGCTCGGGTTCAACCTGATCGGCGACGGCCTACGCGAAGCTCTCGACCCGAAGATGCGTGGCAGAGCGTAACGCGCTCCTGAGCGTGGAGGACCTGCGCGTCGAGTTCTCGACGCGGCGCGGCACTGTCTACGCCGTCAACGGGATCTCGTTCGACATCGCGCGCGGCGAGACGCTCGGGATCGTCGGGGAGTCCGGTTGTGGCAAGAGCGTCACGTCGCTCGCGGTGCTCGGGCTCCTGGCGCGCAACGGCCGGGTTCGCTCGGGCCGAGCGTTGTTCGAGGGCCGAGATCTGCTCCAGATGAACGATCGAGCGCTCCGGCAGATCCGGGGGCGCGAGATCGCGATGATCTTCCAGGACCCGATGACGAGCCTGAACCCGGTGCTGACGATCGGCAAGCAGATCCGGGAGGCGCTCAAGACGCACTTCGGGATGGATCGAAAGGACGCTGATGCGCGCGCCACCGAGCTGATCGACCGCGTCGGGATCCCGAGCGCTAGCTCGCGGCTCCGCGACTACCCGCACCAGTTCTCCGGCGGGATGCGTCAGAGGGCGATGATCGCGATGGCACTCGCGTGCGAGCCGAAGCTCCTGATCGCGGACGAGCCGACGACCGCGCTCGACGTGACGATCCAGGCGCAGATCCTCGCGCTCCTGCGCGAGCTCGTCGCGGAGGAGAATGCGGCGCTGATCCTGATCACGCACGACCTCGGCGTCGTCGCCGGGATGTGCGAGCGCGTCAACGTGATGTACGCGGGGATGTTCGTGGAGACCGGCTCCGCCGATCAGCTGTTCGCCTCGCCGCGCCACCCGTACACGCTCGGGCTGCTGCAGAGCGTGCCCAGGCTGGACGCCGCCCGCAAGGCTCAGCTCCAGCCGATCGAGGGCCAGCCGCGCGACATGCTCAGCGCGCCACGGGCCTGCCAGTTCCAGCCGCGCTGCCGCTACGAAGTCGAGCAATCCCGCGTCGAGGTGCCGCAGCTGCGCGAGGTCGAGCCGGGGCACTGGGTGGCCTGCTTCAACCC
>JBASRJ010000300.1:0-2419 GCA_049273785.1 Gaiellaceae bacterium
GCGCCTAGGTGCGCTTCCCCGCGAGCCGGCGCCTTCGCGCCGCCGCTGAACCTGGCGTCAGGCGCCAGCGGCGCCCAACTTCAGCATCAGCCGACGCGCTCCTTGCGCGGCTGATGCCGGCGTTCGGTCGTACAGCCATTGCCGCACCTGATTGATCGCCATGCGCATCGACCTCGACGATCTCTCCCGGCCAGAGGTCCACGCTCTGCTGCGAGAACACCTGTCCAACATGTACGAGCTCTCACCACCAGAGAGTGTCCATGCCCTCGACCTCACGAAGCTGCGCAGCCCAGACATCACGTTCTGGACCGTCTGGGACGATTCTCTTTTGCTTGGCTGCGGAGCGCTCAAGGAACTTGCCCCAGACCATGGCGAAGTGAAGTCCATGCGCACGCCGAGGTCACTACGCCGGAGAGGTGCCGGCCGCGCCGTCCTGGCGCACATCGTCGCGGAAGCCAAGTCGCGGGGCTATCGGCGCCTCAGCCTGGAAACAGGCTCGAATGAGGCCTTCGAGCCAGCCCAGAAACTCTATGAGAGCTTCGGATTCACAACTTGTGGGCCGTTCGCCGGCTACAAAGCCGACCCGAACAGTGTCTTCATGTCGTTGGAGCTCTAGCCGGGTGAGGCCTGGCCGCGCAGCGGCCGCGTGTCGCCTCCGAGGTAGAGTCGCCTGACCTCCGGGGTCTGGAGCAGCACCTGACCCGCGCCCTCGAACCGGTTCCGTCCCAGCTCGAGCACATAGCCTCGATCGGAGATTTCGAGGGCCCGGGCGGCGTTCTGCTCCACGAGCATCACGGTGAGACCGTCTTGGGCCAGATCGACGATCCTGTCGAAGACCTCGTCGACGAACCGGGGGCTCAGTCCGAGCGATGGCTCGTCGAGCATCATCATCTTCGGCCGCATCATGAGCGCCCGGCCCATGGCGAGCATCTGCTGCTCGCCGCCGCTCATGGTCCCGGCCAGCTGACGCCGGCGCTCGCGGAGCCGGGGGAACAGGGAGAAGACATACTCCATCGACGCCTTGATCGTCGCCTTGTCGCGCTCGAGGTAGGCGCCCATCTCGAGGTTCTCTCGCACCGTCATCGGACCGAAGACGACGCGCCCTTGGGGCACGTAGCCTAACCCGAGACCGAGAATGCGGTCGGGCCGCCGGCCGACCAGGTTGTGCCCGTCGAACACGATCTGGCCGCCGCGGTATCCGACCAATCCCATGACGATCTTGAAGGTGGTCGACTTGCCGGCCCCGTTGGGGCCGATCACCGAGACGATCTCTCCGGCGTTCACGTGGAGCGACACCCCGTGGAGGATCTGGATCGAGCCGTAGCCGGCCTCGACGTCGCGGAGCTCGAGGAGCGCCACGCTAGCCCCTCCCCGGCCCGCCCGCGTCCGGCGCCGCGCCGTCCGGGCGACGGCGGCGGCCGAAGTAGGCCTCGAGAACACGGTCATCACGCTGGATCTCGGCGGGGGGGCCTTCGGCGATCTTCACGCCGTAGTCCATGACGAAGATGCGGTCGCAGAGGCTCATGATCACGTTCATGTCATGCTCGACGATCACGATGGTCTTGCCCCGCTCCCGCAGCCGATGGATGTGGTCGAGCAGGTGCTGGAGCAGCGTCCGGTTCACCCCGGCGGCCGGCTCGTCGAGGAGGATGAGATCGGGGTCAGTCATGAGCGCGCGGGCGAACTCCAGGAGCTTCTGCTGTCCGTAGGACAGGCGGCCGCCGTACTCGGCCCGGAGGTGCCCGAGGTTCACGAGCTCGATGAGCTCGGCGGCCCGGTCGCGGGCGGCCCGGTCGGGCACGGCGAGACCGGTCACCGATAACATGTTTTCGAGGACCGTCATCTCCCGGAAGATCCGCGTGATCTGGAACGTGCGCGTGATGCCTTTGCGAAAGATCTGGTACGGCTTGAGGCCGGCCAGATTCGACCCCCTGTAGATCACCTGGCCGGCGTCGGGCGTTGCGAGCCCGGTTAGCAGGTTGAAGGTCGTCGTCTTGCCCGACCCGTTGGGGCCGATGAGCCCGGAGATCTTGCCGCCGGGGACCCTGAAGCTGCAGCCGTCGACGGCCCTGATCCCTCCGAACGCCTTCCGGAGGTCCCGGGCTTCGAGAACTATCTCGTCGGGGTTCCCGGCCATCAATGCACCATGCCCTTCCGGACCCAGCCGCGGTCGATGGCGAAACCCACGAGCCCGCGGGGCATGAAGCGCGCGACCAGCACGATGAAGAGACCGTAGGCGATGAGATGCGCGGTCGGAAAATTAACCCAGGTCAGCTCCTGGGCCGTGTAGAGCAGCACCGCCCCCAGGACGGGACCGATGACCGTCCCCTTGCCGCCCAGCATCGACATGAGCGCCATCGCGATCGTGATCTGGACGAAGAACACCGACGGAGGGTCAATGTAGAGCACCTTGTAGGCC
>JBASRJ010000304.1:0-11358 GCA_049273785.1 Gaiellaceae bacterium
CGCCTGGGCCGCGCGGACGCCCGTGGAACGAGGCGAGGTCGTCCGCGAGATCGCGTTCGCGTTGCGGGCGCGGCGCGAGGAGGCGGCGGCGATCGTCGCCGAGGAGACGGGCAAGTCGATGGAGCTCGCGCTCGGCGAGACCGATGCGGCGGTCGAGATGGGCTTCTTCGTGGCGGGAGAAGGACGGCGGCTGTATGGACGCACGACCACCTCGGCGATGCCGAACCGTACGGTGACCGCGACGCGCCGGCCGGTCGGAGTGGCGGCGCTGATCGTCTCGTTCAACACGCCGCTGCCGAACTACGCCTGGAAAGCGTTCCCAGCTGTCTTGTGCGGCAACACCGCGGTGCTCAAGCCGTCCGAGCACACACCTGCGTCCGCATCGTTCTTCGGCGAGCTGTGTCAGAAGGCCGGGCTGCCGGCGGGAGTCCTGAACGTCGTGCACGGGCTCGGCTCGGAGGCCGGCCCGCCGCTCGTCGAATCCCCGGACGTCGACCTCGTCAGCTTTACCGGCTCCGCAACGACTGGACGCTGGATCAACGAGCGCGCAGGCGGTCGCCTCGCGAAGGTCTGCCTGGAGCTCGGCGGCAAGAACGCGCTCGTCGTCTGCGACGACGCGGACCTCGACCGTGCGGTCGAGTGGTCGCTCGCGTCCGCGTTCTCGAACGCCGGCCAGCGCTGCGCTGCTGCCAGCCGGCTCGTCGTGTTCGACTCGGTGTACGCGGAGTTCCGCGACCGCCTGGTCGACGGCGCGCGCGTGTACGAGACCGGTCCCGTGATCAGCGAGGAGAGCCTCGACCGCATCCTGGCGCTGCTCGACGGTGCGCGGGTGGCGACCGGCGGCGAGCGGCTCGATCGCCCGGGGTGGTGGCTCGCGCCGACCGTCGTTGAAGACGTTCCGGCCGATGCCGACCTTTCGAGCACCGAGTTGTTCGGTCCTGTGACGATCCTGTACCGCGTGCGAGACCTCGAGCGGGCGATCGCGCTCGTCAACGACTCGCCGTACGGTCTCACGTCGGCGATCCACACGGCCAGCCTCCATCGCGCGATGCATTTCGCGGAGACCGTCCAGGCCGGGGTCGTCGTCGTCAACGGCGGCACGCACGGGAGCGAGCCGCACATGGGCTTCGGCGGCGTCAAGCAATCCGGCACAGGTTGGCGAGAGGCGGGCGTCGAAGCGCTCGACGTCTACACCGACTGGAAGTACGTCAACCTAATCGCGGACCCCGCAAAGGCATGATCGCGCCGGACACAATTCCGTCACGCTCAGGTCACCCTTCCGTCGCGGTGCCTGGCACCGGAACGGGTCTCGCGCAGGCGTCTGGTCGTCGACTGAACCGCCCGTTTCCGGAGAGTTTCGTCACACTTCGGCCACGAACCCCTGACGACGCCTGGCACCGGGAGGGCACCGTTAGTGGCGGCGGTCGAGCGCGAAACCGTGCATCGTCACCAAGCGTGATCACGCCGGGAACGATGCCGTCACGTTCACGTCACCTTTCCGGCGCGGTGCCTGGCACCGGACGGCGGCTTGCGCAGACGTCTGGTCGTAGGCGAGATCGTGGGCTCGGCAGAGTTTCGTCGCGCCACCGTCACAGACTCGGGACGGTGCCTGGCACGGTGTCTCAGGAGTAATGGCCAGAATCGAGCCGGGTACTACGGTGGGCGTTCTCGGGCCCGGGGCCGTGGGAGGAGCACTCGCGGTTCCGCTCGCGCTCGCCGGCGCTCGGGTCGTCTGTGTCGCACGGCCGGAGACGGCGCAGGCGATCCGCCTCGAAGGTCTGACGCTGGATCGGCTCGGAGAAGTGCTGCACGCCCGCCCGGAGGCGACCGACGTGCTCCTCGATCGCGTCGACCTGCTGCTCGTGACGGTCAAGTCGCCCGCGCTGGACGACGCGCTCGACCGAATCGCCGCCCGGCCCGGGACCGTGCTCCCGCTTCTGAACGGACTGGAGCACGTCGAGACGATCCGAAGGCGCCTCGGCGGCCGTATCGTCGCCGGAAGCATCGGGCGGCTCGAGGCCTACCGCGACGGGCCGACACACATCGTGCAGACGACGCCGGCACCGCTCGTGACGGTCACGTCACCCGTCGAGCTTCTGCGCGACGCCGGGTTCGACCTCCGCGTCGAACCGGACGAGCGCAGCGTGCTGTGGGAAAAGGTCGTCCGCCTTGCTCCGCTGGCCGCGGCGACGGCGATCACGCAGCGCTCGTTGGGAGAGCTGCGAACCGACCCGGAGTGGCGGTCCATCCTCGAGGATGCCGTGGACGAAGCCTGCGCGGTCGCCGCCGCGGACGGAGTCGTCCTGAATTCGCGGGCGCAGTGGGAGATCCTTGACACCATGCCGGCGAGCGTGACGACCTCAGCGGCCCGCGACGCCGCCGCGGCTATGCCGACGGAGCTTGACGCAATCGTCGGCGGCGTCGTCCGTGCTGCGAACCGTCTCGGCGTGGCGGTCACGACGCTCGAGCGCCTGCTCGACGAAGCGGAGGAACGATGCCGACCGCGATCGCGCTGATCCCTGCGCGCTCCGGCTCCGAGCGCGTTCCCCAGAAGAACATCCGCCCGCTCGCGGGACACCCGTTGCTCGCGTACGCGATCGCGACCGCGCGCGAGGCGGGGATCTTCGACCGCGTCGTGTGCTCGACCGACAGCGAGGAGATCGCCAGGATCGCGCGCTGGTACGGCGCGGAGGTGCCGTTCCTGCGGCCGGCGGAGTACGCGACGGCCACGTCTCCGGACATCGAGTGGCTGAAGTACACCCTCGAAGAGCTCCGCGAGCGCTACGACCTGTTCGCGCTCGTGCGCGCGACGAATCCCTTCCGCGGCCCTGATCTGTTCCGGCGCGGCCTCGAGCAGCTGCTCACAACGCCGGAGGCGGACTCGATTCGAGCCGTCGAGCTCGTCAAGCAGCATCCCGGGAAGATGTGGGTCGTCGACGGGCAGGTGATGCGGCCGCTGCTCGACCAATCCCACCTCGATGCTGCGTGGCACGCAGGCCAGTACCCGGCGTTGCCCAAGGTGTACGTCCAGAACAGCGCGCTCGAGATTGCGTGGACGCGCGTGGTGTTCGCGACCGGGACGCGGGAGGGCCGGACCGTGGCGCCGTTCTTCACCACCGGCTTCGAGGGGTTCAACGTCGACGACGAGGATGACTGGGAACGCGCTCAGGGCCTCGTCGACTCCGGCGCCGTGTCGCTGCCGAAGGTCGACCCACCGTGGCCCCCGTATCCTCCGCCCGAATGAAAGTCGCGCGGCTCGAGACGCTCTTCTGCGACGCCGGCTGGCGCCCCTGGATCTTCCTCAAGGCGACGACGGACGACGGGGCCGTCGGCTGGGCTGAGATCACGGACTCCCACGGTTCGCCGCACGGTCTCGCCGGGATCGTCGAGGATCTGGAGCCGCTCGTGGTCGACCGCGACCCGCGTGCGGTCGAGCGCATCGTCTGGGATCTCTTTCGAGCCACGCGCCAGAGCCCCGGCTCCGTGATCCAGAAGGCGATCGGCGGGATCGAGAACGCGCTGCTCGACGTGAAAGCGAAGGCGCTCGGCGTGCCCGTGTACGAGCTGTTCGGAGGCCCGACCCGAGATTCGGTGGAGGTCTACTGGTCGCACTGCGGTACGACACGTGCGCGTGCCTGGGAGGTGACCGGCACGAAGAAGCTCGCGTCGTACGACGACGTGACGGCGCTCGGCCGCGAGGTCGTCGAGCGTGGATTCAGCGCCTTCAAGACCAACATCGTCGTGCCCGGGGACGAGCCGCAGGTGCTGATGCCCGGATTTCACGGCCCCGGGCTCGACCGGAACCCGTCGCCCGACCTCGAGGAAGCGCTGCGCCGTCTCCTCGACGCGTTTCGAGCGGGAACGGACGGCTCGGCGCAGCCGATCGTCGACCTGAACTTCAACCTCACCGCCGAGGGCGTACGCCGGATCGCGCGCACTGTCGAGGAGTACGGCTTGATGTGGCTCGAGGTCGACGCGTTCGATCCCGGCTCGCTCGCCGCCGTGCGCAGCGCAACGGCGATTCCGATCTGCTCGGGCGAGAACCTCTACACGAACCGCGAGTTCCGTCCGTTCCTCGAGGCGGCGTCGATGGACGTCGCGTCCGTCGACGTGATCTGGAACGGCTTCCACCAGGCGAAGAAGATCGCCGACCTCGCGGAGACGTTCGAGGTGAACTGCGCGCCGCACAACTACTACAGCCATCTCGCGACCTTCATCTCCGCGCAGTGGTGCGCGGCGATCCCGAACGTCCGCATCCTCGAGGTGGACGTCGACGACGTGCCGTGGCGCGAGGAGCTCACGACCGCGGTGCCGGAGATCCGCGGCGGCGCGCTCGCGATTCCCGCGGGTCCCGGCTGGGGCGCCGACGTGAACGAGGACGTGCTGCGGGCGCATCCGTGGCCTTAGGGCGGGTCGTGCGTCGCCTTGTCCGGCGCAAGCCGGATTTGATCGTCCTCGCCGTCCCCGGATCGGACCACTCCGTCGTCGCGAGGCCGGGAACGTCCGACCGGGCCGCGTTCGACCAAGTGTTCGGCGGTGCGTATGCACTCGATCTCCCGGTCGAGCCGCGGCTGATCTTCGATCTCGGTGCGAACGTCGGGTATGCCTCGGTCGGTTTCGCGCTTCGTTACCGGAGAGCGCGGATCGTCGCAGTCGAGCCTGAGCCGTCGAACGTCACCATCCTTCGGCGCAACGTCGCATCGTTCGATCGAGTAGATGTCGTCGAAGGCGCGGTCTGGCCGCGCTCGGAGACGCTCGTCCTCGAAGACCCCGGCAAGGGGCACTGGGGAATGCGCGTGAGCGCAGGGGGTGTGAAAGGCTCCGTGCTCGGAGTGACGATCTCGGAACTGCTCGTCTGCTCGGAGGCTGAATTCGTCGACCTCGTCAAGGTGGACATCGAGGGAAGCGAGCTCGAGCTGTTCTCCGCCGAAACCGGATGGCTGCAGCGGGTAGGTGCGCTCGTGGTCGAGCTGCACGATCGCTTCCGCTCCGGGTGTGAGGAAACTGTGGAGCGCGCGATCGTGCAATCGGGCATACGCTTCCGGAAGCTGCGCTACGGAGCGGACGTTCTGTACATCCGCGACGATCAGCCGCAGCGAGAGGCCGGAGCTCGGCGCAGCACGACCCAGACGTCGTAGCGGTAGGCCTCTTCCCAGCCACGAACGCAGCGACCAAAGCCGTCGTCACGCAAAATCGCCCAATCGGCGTGCTCCTCTGCCGCCCGCCGGGGCGACTCGGCGAAGAGGATCTTGCGCGTGAGGTGCGCACCGAAGAAGGGAAACGGTGGCAGGTTGCCGCCGACATGGACTCCCCCGGGGTAGAGATTCGGCTCGAGAGCGAGCCGGCTGCGCGGGGGTACGTTGAGGTCGACGTACCGAAACAGCGCCCGCAGGGGAGCGTGGTCGGTGGCCTCTACGCTCCAGCTTGGCAGCGACCAGACGGAACGTTCGCTCGTGCTCTCGAGCAGCCGGATGCCGGATGGCCGATCGTGAAGATGCACGAACGCGAGCAAGACCGTGATCGCCGCCAGCGAGGCGGCGGCCCAGGCCACGGGTCGAACGGCGAGCGCGGCGCCCCAGGTCGCGACCGCGAGTGCGAAGCTGCCGGCGATGTACCTGCCGTTCCATTCCCAGTATGGAATTGCGATTCCGAGCAGCACGACGGCGATCGCGGGTGCGGCTACGAGGACGACCGCAACCGCGGGCATCTCGCGACGGCGCGCGGCGCGGACGACGAAGCCGGCTGCAAGCAGCGTCAGGAGCACGCCCAGGGGACCCCACCAGGAGAAGATCGGGCTTGCCTTTGTCGCACTCCGGCTCGCGAAGGTGAGGTCGGACCTCCCGATTTCGAAGAAGAACTTGCTGATCCCGCGGATCAGCAGGTGGTCGGCGGACACGAGGACGAGCGGTGCGAGCGTGGCGCCCGCCGCGAGCGCTGCCCAGGTGGCGCGTTCTCGGCTGGATCGCCGCACGATCAGCGCCATCGCCGCGAGGCACACCGCAGCGCCGACGTAGAAGAGTCGGTCGAGCCCAATCGCCCCCGTCAGCTCGAACGCGTCCGTCCCAAGACGAGCCGTCCTTGAGACGACCTCCAGGCCGCCCGCTTGACCGCGTTCGCCGGCAACGGCGCCGAAGATGTGCCCGGTCTTGACGAGGTTCAGCACATACCAGTACGCGCCCACCGCGCTCGACACTCCAACCACGCTCAGTGTGATCAGCCGTCGCTCGCGGCGCGCGACGAACGCGACGAGTGCGAGCAGGGGTAACGCGACGAGTCCAGTCAGCTTCGTGCCGGTCAGCAGTGCGACGCTCGTGCCGCCCAGGGCGAGATTCGAGATGCTCCGCCTCAGCAGAAAGAACGCGGCGGCCGCCACGAGCGACGCGACGATGACGTCGTTGAGACCTGTGCTCGACTGCAAAGCGACGATCGGTAACGTGACGAAGAGCAGCGCGGCGAAGACACTCTCGCGCACCTCGATGCCCACGCGGCGCGAGATCCCGTAGACGGCGACTGCGCCTGCCAGCGCGGCGAGCAGTTGGACGAGCGGAGCGAAGCGGCCGGTGCCGGACGTGATCATCGTGAACGCCATCGCGATCTCGCCGTTCGGCGGGAACGCGTCCAGGCGCGCGTCTCCGGCACCGTGGACGTAGCCGATCGCGTGCTGTTGCCGCCAGAATGCGCCGCGCGCGAGGTGGTACTCGATCGCATCGCCGTCGTTGGGCGGACTGAAAAGTCCGAGCGCGATCGAATATCCGATCACGCCCACGACGACGATGGCGACTGTAGCGATCGCCGGGTCGCGCAACGCGTTGAGTACGAGTCGCACAGCGGAGCGAATGGGCGGAAGCGTTGGGCGTCGCACAGCCGCGAGCGCGACGACGAAGACGCCGCAGACCGCGGCGAACAGCGTCCAGCGTGTGAGGTGCGGAGCGACGCTGAGGAGCAGCGACACAAGGACGATCTCGGCGAAGGCCAGCACGTAGGCTCCGGCGAGCCACTGGGTGATGCTGCCGTCGGCGAGCTGGGAGGACACGAGCAGCGCCGTTGCAGCCACGGCGGCGGTGCTGACGAGCAGGATCAGCATCGGCGCCATCCTAGGCCGCTCCGAGATTCCAGCCGCTACCGTCTCGCCGGTGGCAGAGCTGACACTGATCCCGCGCGAGGAGTTCGAGCGCGTGCATGCGAGCGGCGCCGACCGGCCGGAGACGCTCGCGTTGCTTGCCGACATGTGTCGCGCAAATGCGCTCGTCGCCGTCAAACGAGCGGGCTCGGGCCACCTCGGCTCCAGCTTCAGCGCGCTCGACGTCGTCGTGCACCTGCTCTGGCGCGAGCTCAACGTCGCGACGCTCGGCTGGGACGATCCCGACCGCGACGTCTTCTTCTCGTCAAAGGGCCACGATGTCCCCGGCCTCTACGCGGCGCTCCACGCGCTCGGTGTCATTCCGGCGGAGCGGCTGCTGCGGCTGCGCCGGCTCGGCGGGCTCGACGGCCACCCGGACATCGGCGTCCCCGGGATCGAGGCGAACTCGGGCTCGCTCGGCATGGGCCTCTCGAAGGGGCGCGGTATGGCCTGGGCGAAGCGATTCCTCGGCCGTGGCGGGCGCGTTGTCGTCATGACCGGCGACGGCGAGCTCCAGGAAGGGCAGAACTGGGAGGCACTCGCGGCGGCGGCGCATCAGGGGATCGGCAGCCTCTGGGCGATCGTCGACCGCAACGAGCTCCAGTCGGACAAGCCGACGGAGGAGATCCTGGCGCTCGGCGAGCTCGAGTCGAAGCTCCGCGCCTTCGGCTGGCACGTCGAGGCATGTGACGGGCACGATCACGAGGCCCTCGCGCGGGCGTTCGGCGACATGGCAGGCGCCCCTGACGACGTGCCAAAGGCTCTGGTTGCGCGCACGATCAAGGGGCGTGGTGTGTCGTTCATGGAGCATCCGGTCGCACTTCGCGCAGGCGGCGGGACGTACAAGTGGCATGCCGGAGCGCCCGACGACGACGCATTCGCGCGCGCACACGAGGAGCTGGCCGACCGCATTCGCAAATCGCTTCCCGACCTCCAGCTCGAGCGCGTGCCGCCGGTCGAGGAGGAACGGACGGGATCGCTCGAGGCCGAGCCGGAGTCGGGTGTCGCCGTCCGTCAGAGGCGCACGACCGACGAGTACGTCGCGGCTGCCTACGGCGAAGAGCTTCTCACGCTCGCCGACACACGGCCGGACCTGATCGTGCTCGACGCCGATCTCGCGTCGGACTGTCGCATCCGGCCGTTCGAGCTCGAGCATCCAGAACGATTCGTCGAAGTCGGGATTGCGGAGCAGGACATGGTCTCGATGGCCGCGGGACTGGCACGGCAGGGCCTGCTTCCGGTCGTGAACTCGTTCGCGAGCTTTCTCGCGGCGCGGGCGAACGAGCAGATCTACAACCAGGCGAGCGAGGGGACGAAGGTCGTATACGCATTGCACTACGCCGGACTGATTCCAGCCGGCCCCGGCAAGTCGCATCAGAGCGTCCGCGACGTGTCCTTGCTCGGCGCCCTGCCGAACATGGTCGTGGCGCAACCGGCCAATGCGGCGGAGACACGCGCGTTGCTGCGCTGGTCAGTCGAGGCTGCAGACGGGAGTGTCGCGATCAGGCTCGCGATCGGGCCGTCGCCGCGCGCGATCGAGCTCCCGGTCGCGGACGTCTTGCTCGGTCAAGGGACGGTTCTTCGCGAGGGCTCGGATGCGCTGCTGTTTGCCTACGGCCCCGTGATGCTGCACGAGGCGCTGACGGCGGCCGAGGCGCTTGCGGAGCGGGAGACGCACGTGGAGGTCGTCAACATGCCCTGGCTCAACCGCGCCGACGGCGCCTGGCTGACCGACCTCGTCGAGCCGTTCGCCGACATCTTCGTCGTGGAAGACCACGCGGCGGTTGGCGCCCTCGGAGACTCGCTGAGGCGGGCGCTCGCAGGTCGCGCCGTGACAGTGTTCGGCGTCGAGGGCTGGCCGGCGTGCGGGACGCCTGTGGAGGCACTTCGTTTCCACGGCCTCGACGGCTCTTCGCTCGCTGATCGCATCGCGCTCGCACTCCTTGCACGCACGGCACCGTGACTCCCGTCTGGGTCGTCCTGCCGGATCCGTTCTCGTCGCGGCTTTTCTTCGACACCGGCATCGTCGACGACCTTCGGGGCCGCCTCGGCGACCGGCTCGAGCTCTTCCTGCTCGACACGTCCGAGCAATCGGCGGCGTGGAGCGACCGCGCGGCCGGTGCGCGCGTTACACGCCGCGACGACCTTCGGGATCCGCGGACGCCGCTCCGCGGGAAGATTTTCCGCCAAGCGGACGCGTGGCTCGACCGCAGGATCGGCTTCTATCCGCTGTCGCTTCGACACAGCCTGCGCAACGGGTTCCACCGGCAGCGGATGCAGCCGGGGCACGAGAACTGGTTCCTGGACCCGGCCCTCGCCGGGCCCGTTCCCCGCCGCGCGCCGCTCGACTCGGCGATGATGCGCTGGCACTACGGGCGGTTGCGCTATCTGCCAGGGACACTGCGAGACCGGTTGCGGCGAGAGCGGCCCGCGATCGTCCTCGCCAACATCCAGATGCACTCTGTCGTCCCCTTCGTGGTCGGCGGTCGTCGGTTCGGGCTGCCGCTTGTGGGTCAGATCGCGAGCTGGGATCACACGGTCGGCAAGGGGATCGTTGCTCCGCACCTACGGCGATACATCGTGCAGAACGAGGTGATGCGCGGCGACCTCGCCCGCTACCACGGCATCGAGCCGGATCGGGTCGTCGTCACCGGCTGGCCCCAGACCGACGTCTTCCACCGGCGTCGTTCCCGCGAGGAGTACGACGCCGTCCTGCGCGGGCTCGTTCTCGACCCGTCACGTCCGGTCGTCTTCGTCATGGGCAATACGCCGACGAACGCCCCGTACGAGGGCCGGTTCATCGAACGGCTCGTCGGCTGGTGGGCTGAGAGCGGAGCCCACGAGCGCTTCTCGCTCCTCTTCCGTCCGCATCCGCGCGATCGCGAGTGGCGCGAGCGCTTCGCCGCCGCGGTGGCACGGGAGGGTGTCGCCGTGCAGGAGCCGAGCTTCACAGATCTCGAAACGCTCGCCGTTCTGCTGCAGCACGGTGATGTCGTCGTGTCGAACGCCGGAACGATTCTCCTCGACGCGCTGGCAAACGACCGCCCTGCGGTGTGCACCCTCTACGACGAGGGGGCACCTCCAGGCGAGAGCTGGGCGATGAAGAACGTGAGCGGCGAGCATTACAGGCCGCTGTTCGACTCCAACGCCTTCTACCGCGCGACACGGTTCGAGGAGCTCACCACCGGTATCGACAGAGCGCTTGCGCAGCCGGGCGAGCTCGCTGCCGAGCGGGCCCGCGTCGTTCGCACGGTCTTGGGCGAGGTGGACGGCCGGGCCGCCGAGCGCGTGGTCGACGCTGCGCTGTCCGCTATCGAGTAGCCCGCGGCCCGAGCAGCGCGCCGGCGCCGAGGAGAACGAACGCGGGGGCGACAGGGAGCGCGAAGTGCGGATCGGCGAACAGGCCGAGCGCGTTGAAGACGATGACGAACAACGCTGTGAGCGCAAGCGCGACGAGTGTGCGCGTCCCTCGAGGCCGGCGGAGCATGAGCGCGATCACGCCGAGCGCGATCCAGAGGATCGGACGCGGGAACCAGCGCGAGAGCTGGTCGAGGCGGTGGGAGAGCGCGGCGTTCCCGCGGCGATCCGGCAGCGCAGCGAACAGCGCGTCGCGCTCCCGCACGATCTGCTCGAACCTCGTCCGTTGCGACGGTTTGCGGAAGACGAAGTGATGCTCCGTGGCAGACGTCCAGACGTCCTGGATGCTGTTGTCCGGACGCGAGATCCAGACGTTCTGGCCCGCGGGAACCGGCTCTCCCTCGGTTGGCGCCGGAAGACGCCGGCCCTTGCGGACGATCGTGGGCGGCGGCGCGCGCGTGCCGGCCGGGCTCGTCGCCGGGGACGGCGGGGGCGGCCGGAAGTACGACTTGCTGAGTTGATGCCAGACCGTCGAGAGGACGCCCGAGGCGTACTGGCCCGGGTGCGCGCGAACCGCCTCGATCCCGGCCTTGCGCAAGATGGAGTAGTTGCTGTCCCAGCCGAAGACCTGGTCGGACAGGAGATACAGATCCTCGTGGATGCGGAAGCTGCCGCTCGAGAACACCTTGTCGAGCGTGACGCCGTACGACTTGTACGGGTCGCGTGTGAGCAGATGCTTCTGGATCGCGTCGGCCAGCCTGCGCGACGCCGGGCCGTTGCTCGGCGACACGATGCGATCCGAGATGAAGGCGCGATAGAACGGGATGACGGCATTGCCGCCGCGCGCAAGCGTGTAGTCGCCGAAGCGCACGCCGTTCAGG
>JBASRJ010000305.1:0-16558 GCA_049273785.1 Gaiellaceae bacterium
TCGCCTACGTCAATATGGCGCCTGTCTTCTTCCGCGTCGACGCCGACGTCGAGGAGATCCAGGGCGTGCCGACCGAGCTCAACCGCCGTCTGATTGCCGGTGAGCTCGACACGGCGCCGATCTCGTCGATCGAGTACGCGCGGCACGCGGACCGGCTGCGACTGCTACCCCGTCTCTGCGTGGCCTCGGAGGGGGCGGTGGACTCGATTCAGCTCGTGTCCAGGAAGCCGCTCGAGCAGGTTCGCGCCGTTGCCGTGACGCCCGAGTCCGCCACGTCGGTGGTCCTGACAAAGGTGCTCTTGCCGGAGGCCGAGCACGTGCCCCTCGGGGTGGACGCCGACGCGACGCTGCTGATCGGCGACGCGGCGCTCAAGTCGGCGTTCGAGGATCCGACGCCGCACTACGACCTTGGCCGTCTGTGGCTCGAGCGGACGGGCTTGCCGATGGTGTTTGCCGTCTGGGCGTGCCCAGAGCCCGTCTGCGCCGGTCTGTCCGAGCTCGAGGACGCGCTCGTCGACTCCGTGCGGCAGGCGCGCGCTCAGCCCGAGACCCTCGCGCGGGAGGCGAGCGATCGCTACGGGTATCCGGCCGGGTTCCTGGCGCGGTACTTCGAGAAGCTCCGCTACCGCTTCGGCCCCCGCGAGCGCGCGGGGCTGATGACGTTCCTCGAGCTGGCGCGCGACGTCGGCGAGCTCGACGAGGTGCCCGAGCTCCGCTTCGTCCGAGAGGCCGTGCCCGCATGAGCCGTCCCGGTGCCAGGCACGGAACCACGAATGTTCCAACATCGCGCCATCTTTCCCCGCAACCGGGCGGCCCGCGCGGCGTGGTTGCACGGTTGCCGCAGCGCGGGGCGACGGCGCGCCGCATCCGGCCGCCGTTTCGAAGTCGGCACGGTGCCAGGCACCGGGCCGAGGGTGTGACGTGATCGTCAGGCAAATCCTCGAGAAGGCCCGCGACGGCGAACGCGTCACGGACGACGAAGCGGTCGACCTGCTTCAGTCGCGCGATCTCGTGGCGATCGGTCGCGCCGCGCACGAGCTTCGCAACCGAAAGGCCGATCCCACGCGGATCACGTTCATCGTCGATCGCAACCTGAACTACACGAACATCTGCTACACGGACTGCGACTTTTGCGCGTTCTACCGCAGCCCGGGCGACACGCGCGAGGGCTACCTGCTGCCGAAGCCGATCATCTTCAAGAAGATCGAGGAGACGCTCGCGCTCGGCGGCACCGGTCTCCTGATGCAGGGCGGGCACCACCCCGACCTCGGGATCGACTACTACGAGGATCTCTTCCGTTCGATCAAGGCGCGCTACCCGATCCACCTGCACGCGCTCTCTCCGCCCGAAGTGCAGCACATCGCGCGCCGGTCGAAGCTCACGATTCCGCAAACGCTGTCGCGACTACGGGACGCGGGCCTCGACTCACTCCCCGGTGGCGGCGGCGAGATCCTCGTCGACCGTGTACGAGAGATCATCTCGCCGAAGAAGACGAAGTCCGACGAGTGGCTGAACGTGATGCGCCACGCGCACAGGCTCGGCATGTCGACGACGGCGACGATGATGTACGGGCACGTGGAGGAGATCGAGGATCGCGTCGAGCACATGCGGCGCATCCGCGAGCTGCAGGACGAGACGCGCGGCTTCCGGGCGTTCATCTCGTGGACGTTCCAGAACGACGGCAACAGGCTGGCGGACAAGGTGCCCCGCGAGCGCATGCCGACGTCGTTCGACTACCTGCTGACCCAGGCGGTGTCTCGCATCTATCTCGACAACGTCGATCACATCCAGTCGTCGTGGGTGACGCAGGGGCTGAAGATCGGCCAGGTCGCCCTCGGCTTCGGCGCCGACGACATGGGTTCCGTGATGATCGAGGAGAACGTTGTCTCGGCCGCGGGTACGACGCACCGGACGTCGACGGAGGAGCTTGTCCACCTGATCAAGGCGATCGGGAAGACGCCGGTCCAGCGCGACACGCTGTACCGGGACGTCAGGGTCTGGAACTGAGCAGGGCCCCCGGAGCGGGAGCCCTGCCTGTGTTCGCTAGTTGTGGTGCCGGCCCGCGGCCCGGAGCAGGATGCGGAGCCGGTCGATCGCTCGTCGATCGGGCTTGGACGTGGCCTTGAAGGCCTTGATGCTGCCGCCGGCGTTCATCTCACCGGCGCACTGCGTGTTCGTGCCGACGAGCCAGGCCTGTGGCGTTTCGTTCGCGCTGACGATGTCGAGGGCGCTCGTGATGATCACGGAGCCGTCCGCGCGGGCGTAGACGTAGCCCTCCGTGGTGGTGCCGAACGAGGCGACCGGAACGGCCTGGACGAACAGGCAGTCGCCGATGACGGAGTTCAAGCTTTTGACGTCCTTCTGGAGCTTGGTGACCGACTTCTTGAGCGCTGCGAACTGCCCCGGCGTGACGGCCTGCTGGCCGCCGCCGGCGGTCGCTGCGTAGAGGGCGACCGCGAGGCCCGCCGTCGCGACGAGCACGAGGAGACGCTTCATCCGCTTCCCTTCGTTCGCGCGCGGACCCCTGACCCGCGCTGATGGGGGGGTCATACCATGTCAGCGTGCCGGTGACGAGGGGTCGCTGAGACGGCTGGACGACGCTGAAGCAGGTCGCCGTGCGGCGCGGCTAGCAGGACCCTCCGCTACCTTGAGGCGGGGTTGCTTCGCCGCGCCGTCATCACCCTCGTCGTCGCCGGCACGATCGCCGCGCCTGCCACCGGCGCGCCGATTCGCGGCCAGACCTTGATGTCCGGGGTGGTGTACGCCAAGCAGATCGAGTTCACGGCGCACGGCCCGGTCGCCCTCAACGTCGTGTCCGCCCCTCGGCCCTCCGGCCTCTATTCGATCCGGGCCTGGCTTTCCAACGGTGCCGTCCAGGGGCGCGAGCGCCTGACCGACATGGAGAACGGGATCTCCGCGACCGCCACGGTCCTCGGCGTCAACGGCGACTTCTTCGACACGCGCTGGGGGACGCCGTCGAGTGTCCTCATGCGCGGCGGCGTGCTCGGCGCGGGGACGAAGGGCGGCCGGTCGGCGGCAGGCTTCGACGCCGGCGGCGGCCTGCACGTCGACCGGATGTCGTTCGACGGGTCGTGGAAGGGAACTGGACAGTTCCGGCCGCTCGGCCTCAACGAGCCGCCTGGCCGCTCCAACGTGACGCTCTACACGCCCGCGTGGGGGACGGCGACGCCCGCCGAGAGCGGGACCGTCGAGGCGATCCTCGCGCCGTTCCCCGCGACGAGGCCGAACGTGACGCTCACGGCGCCGGTGACCCAGCTCGTTCAGGGTGGCAACCAGGCGATTCCGGCGAACGGGGTCGTGCTCGTCGCGCGCGGCCCGCAGGTTCAGACGCTCACGACCGAAGCGCCCGCGGGCGGAACCGTCGCCGTCCGCCTGATCCTGACGCCGCGCTGGAACGACGTGCGCGAGGCGGTCGGAGGCGGCCCGGTTCTCGTCCGCAACGGGCGACCCGTCTTTCGCGCGAACGAATCGTTCACGACGTCGCAGCTCTTCACGCGCACCGCACGGAGCGCCGTCGGCCAGACGGCGGACGGGAGGCTGTTGTTCCTGACGGCCGACGGCGGCCGCCCGGGCTACAGCAGCGGCATGACGAGCTTCGAGCTCGCGCTCGCGATGATGCGCTTCGGCGCAGTCAGCGCCTGCGGTCTCGGCACCGGCGCGCCCGCAGCGCTCGCCTTCGACGGAAAGCTACTCAGCCGTCCGTCCGACTTGCGCGGCGAGTCTCCCGTCGCGGACGCATTGTTATTCCTGTACGAGGGCGTGTTTTCGCCCGTGCCCGCGCCCACGGTCGCGCTGGGGAAGACGCAGGCGCTCGCCTACAAGGTCGTTCGCCGCTCGACCGTGACCGCGAGGCTTAGCGGGCCGAGTGGCACGACGACGCTCGATGCGGGCGCGCGGGACCCGGGGACGTACAAGTTCGACTGGACTGCGACTGCAGAAGGACGCTGGACGTTCAGTGTCGACGCGGTCGACGACCTCGGGCGCGCATCGGGCACGGACCGCACGTTCACCGTCGGCGCATCTTCCAAGCGCGGATAAGCTCGCGCGGTGCTCGCGAGCATCACGAGCTCGATCACCTCGCTGATCGGGAACCACGGTGTTTACGCCGTCTTCCTCTTGATGGCGATCGACGCCGTCTTTCCGGCGGCGAGCGAGCTCGTAATGCTCTACGCGGGCGCGCTCGCTGCGGCGGCCTTCGCCGGCCAGCACGTCGTTCTCTTCGGAAGCCGAATCTCGTCGCATGCCGCGGCGTACGTGGTGATGGCGCTCGCCGGGACGCTCGGGTACGCGCTCGGCGCCGTCGGCGGCTGGGCGATCGGCCTCTACGGCGGGCGACCGCTGCTCGAGCGCCGGGGGCGCCTCCTCCATCTCGACGACGAGCGGCTCGCGCGCGCGGAGCGCTGGTTCGACCGCTGGGACGACCTCGCCGTGCTGATCGGGCGGATCACGCCCGTCGTGCGCTCCTTCATCTCGATTCCGGCCGGTGTCTTCGAGATGCCTTTTGTGCGGTACCTCGTCCTCACGCTGATCGGATCGGCGGCGTGGGCGTTCGCGTTCGCGGGCGCCGGCTGGGGCGTCGGGACGAGCTACGAGCACGTCCACAGGGACTTCCGGTACGTGGACTACGTGGTGGTGGGGGCCGTCGTTCTCCTCGCGGTCGCGCTGATCGTCCGTTTCACACGGTCCTCTAGACTGCGTCGCCGTGGCCCCGATCCCGCTGGTTGACGTCAGGGCGCAGTACGCGCCGCTGATTCCCGAGCTGCTCGAACGCATCCACGAGGTGCTCGACTCGGCCGAGTTCATCCTCGGGCCGAACGTCGACGCCTTCGAGCGCGAGGCCGCCGCGTATCTCGGGGTTCCGCAGACGATCGGCGTCGCGAACGGGACGGATGCGCTCGTCCTCGTGCTGGACGCGATGGGAATCGGGCCGGGCGACGAGGTGATCTGCCCGGCGTTCACGTTCTATGCGACCGCCGAGTCGATCGCGCGCCGAGGGGCGACGCCCGTGTTCGCCGACATCGACGCTGCGACGATGAACCTCGATCCCGCGGACGTCGCCGACCGGATCACGCCGCGTACGAAGGCGATCATGCCCGTGCACCTGTTCGGCCGTCCCGCGCCGCTGCGTGAGCTTGCCGCGCTCGGCGTGCCGCTGATCGAGGACGCCGCGCAGGCATTCGGCTCGCCCGACATCGCGACGACCGGTGTCGCCTCGACGTTCAGCTTCTATCCGACGAAGAATCTGTTCGCGTTCGGCGACGGCGGGCTCGTCGCGGTCACGGACGAGGATCTCGGCGAGCAGGTGCGCCTGCTGCGCTTCCACGGCTCCCGCGACAAGGTGGATTTCCAGCTCGTCGGCTACAACTCGCGCCTCGACGAGCTCCAGGCCGCAGTGCTGCGTGTCTTCCTCCGTCAGCTGGAGGAGTGGACGCGGTTGCGGCGCGAGGCGGCGGCGCGCTACGCGGAGCTCGGGCTGGGCGAGATGTGCGAGCTGCCGCCCGACGAGCAGGGACACGTGTACCACCTGTTCGTGTGCCGCTCTCCCGAGCGCGATCGCATCCTGGCGGCGCTCCGCGACAGCGAGATCGGGACGGCGGTGTATTACGCGACGCCGTCACACCTGCAGCCTGCCTTGCGCTTCCTCGGCTACGGCCCCGGTTCGCTCCCCGAGACGGAGTGCGTCGCCCGAGAGAACTTCTCCGTGCCGCTGTGGGCCGGAATCGACACGGCGACGCAGGAGCGCGTCGTCGCAGTCGTCCGGGAGGCGGCCGCGGTGGCCGCGCGATGATCCCGGTCAACCGGCATCGCATCTGGAACGTTCTCGCCGACGCGGCTCTGATCGCGCTCGCGTGGTGGCTTGCGTTCTGGCTGCGCTTCGATCACGGCGTCCCCGCGCCGTACCACCGCCTCATGGTGGACACGCTCGCGATCGCCGTGGTTGTGAAGCTCTCGCTCTTCGTCGTCTTCGGCTTCTACAACCGGTGGTGGCGCTACGTGTCGACGCGGGACATGTGGGGCGCCGCGCGCGGCGTAACGGCCGCGTGCATCGTCGCCGACCTCGTGGTGCTGCTCGCGCATCCGGTGAAGGGATTCCAGCTGCCGCGCTCGGTAGCCGTGCTCGACTGGTTGTTGCTGCTGGCGTTCGTCGCGGGCACGCGACTCTTTGCGCGCAGCCTGATCGAGCGTCCGGGCGCCGCGTCGCTCGTGGCGCGCGGGAGGGAAGTGATCATCGCCGGCGCCGGCGACGCGGCGCAGCTCGTGATCCGCGAGATGCAGCGCGCGCCGAGCCTCGGCTACACGCCGATCGGCCTGATCGACGACGACCCGCGCAAGAAGAATCTCCGCCTGCACGGCGTGCGCGTGCTCGGGACGACCGACCAGCTGCCTCAGCTGCTCCGCGAGAACCGGCCCGACGAGGTGCTGATCGCGATCCCGTCCGCCTCCGGTGAGGAGCGCCGGCGCATCGTCGAGATGGCCCGGGACGCGGGCATCCCCGTGAAGACGCTCCCGGGACTCTACGAGCTGATCGCCGGCGATCTCAACCTCGCCGGCCAGATCCGTCCCGTCGAGGTGCAGGACGTGCTCGGCCGCGAGCCGGTGGAGGTCGATCTCGCCTCGATCGCCTCGTACCTCGCCGGGGAGACGGTGCTCGTCACGGGCGCGGGCGGCTCGATCGGCGCGGAGCTCTGCCGCCAGATCGCGCGTGTGGCGCCCGCCCGGCTCGTCCTGGTCGAGAACTCGGAGGCGGCGCTCTTCGACATCGAGCGCGAGCTGCTCGACGAGCGCGACTTCTCCGCAGTGGCGCCGGTGCTCGGCGATTGCGGCGACCGGGCGAAGATGAGCCAGGTCTTCGAGCGCTACCAGCCGACCGTGATCTTCCACGCGGCGGCGTACAAGCATGTTGCTCTGCTGGAGGCGAATCCGCTCGAGGCCGTCCGCAACAACACGCTCGCGACGAAGGTGATGGCCGACGTCGCGGCCGAGTACGGGGCCGCCCGGTTCGTGCTCGTCTCGACGGACAAGGCGGCGACGCCGAAGAACCTGCTCGGGCAGTCGAAGGCGGTCTGCGAATGGATCGTCGAGGCGTACGGAAACAGGGACGACGTCTCGACGCGCTTCGTCGCGGTTCGCTTCGGCAACGTGCTCAACTCGTCCGGCAGCGTGATTCCGATCTTCCGCCGGCAGATCGAAAAGGGCGGGCCGGTGACGGTCACGCATCCGGAGATGACGCGGTACTTCATGACGATTCCAGAGGCGGCGTCACTGGTCGTCCAGGCGGGCGCGATCGGCGGCCGCGGCCAGGTCTACGTCCTCGACATGGGCGAGCCCGTGAAGATCATCGACCTCGCGCGCAACATGATTCGCCTGTCCGGCAAGGAGCCGGAGCAGGACATCGCGATCGAGTTCGTCGGCGCCAAGCCGGGCGAGAAGCTGCACGAGGTGCTGTGGAACGAGGGAGAGACGGTGGGGCCGACGTCGCACGCGAAGATCCTGCGCGCCGCGCGTGCGCCGATCGATCCCGGTTGGCTGGAGGACGAGCTGGCCGAGCTCGACCAGATGGTCTCGCGCGGAGAGACGTTGGACGTGGTCTCCAAGCTCGCGACGCTGATGCGTGAGCCGCGGCGTGTCGGCAGCGCCGTTTTGGAAGACACGCTGCACTAGCGCGCGGCGGCCGTAGTCACAGTTTCGACAGTGTTGTGTCACGGATAGGCGCGCGTTTCGCGCCGTCTCCGTCCCGCGCCGCCTCTAGGGTGGACGCGTGGACGTCGAACGGATCTTTGCCGGCCTGAATCCCGGGCAGCGGCGCGCGGTCGAGGCGGTGCGCGGGGCCGTGTGCATCCTCGCGGGCGCGGGGTCGGGGAAGACGACGACGATCACGCGACGCGTCGCGAACCAGGTGGCGTGCGGCGCGTTCGACGCGGGTGAGATTCTCGCAGTCACGTTCACGGACAAGGCGGCCGGCGAGATGCGCGCGCGACTCCGGGGGCTCGGTGTCGACAGCGTGACGGCCAGGACGTTCCATTCGGCGGCGCTCGCGCAGCTGCACTGGCTCGGCGATGCGCCGGGCAAGATCATCGCGTCGAAGGCGCTGACGCTGCGCCACATCGCCAACTCGCTGCCGCGGCCGTACCGCTTCCGCCCCGCGGGCGACCTGGCGACGGAGATCGAGTGGGCGAAGAACCGTCGGTTGACGCCGGACACGTACCTGCGGGAGCTCGGCGACCATTCGCCGCCGGTTCCGCCTGACCTGATGGCGCGCGTCTTTCGCCAGTACGAGCAGCGCAAAGGGGATGCGGGCTACGTCGACTTCGAGGACCTGCTCGAGCTCGCGATTCGGTTGTTCGACGAGGACCCGCACGCGCTCGGCGCTCTGCGCGAGCGCTTCCGCGCGTTCACCGTCGACGAGTACCAGGACGTCAACCTGCTCCAGCAGACCCTGCTCGACCGCTGGCTCGGCTCCAGCGACGAGTTGTGCGCCGTCGGCGACGACTACCAGTCCATCTACGCGTTCACCGGGGCGACGCCGCACTATCTGTTGACGATGCCGGCCCGCTTCTCGGGTGCGGCGGTCGTGCGGCTGGAATCGAACTACCGCTCGACGCCAGAGGTCCTGGCGCTGGCCAACCGCATCGTTCCGCACCTCGGCGGCGCCGAGAAGGTCCTGCGCGCGACGCACGGCCCCGGGCCCGAGCCGGCGTTACGCCCGTTCGCGGCTCGCGACGCCGAGATCGAGTTCGTGGTCGACCGGATTCGCGTGCTGCGCGACGAGGGTCTGCCGCTCGAGGAAGCCGCCGTCCTCTGCCGGACGAATGCGCGGCTGGTCGACTTCGAAGAGGCGTTTCACGAGGCGGAGATCCCGTTCCAGGGTGCGTCGCTGCTGGGGCGGGAGGCCGCACGCAGGCTGCTCAAGCGGTTGCGCGAGTTCGAGTCCACGGCGCTCGCCGCCAGGGTCCGCGGGCTCGCGGAGGACGCGGGCTGGCTCGAGCGGCCGCCCGACAAGCTCGGTGAGCGGGAACTCGTCCGCCAGGCCGATCTCACGCGCCTCGTGCGGCTCGCGGTCGCGTTCGACGACGGCGTCCGGACGACACGCGACTTCATCGACGAGCTCGAGCGGCGGTTTGGGTCGACCGGAGAGGAGCGACGCGGCGTCCACCTGCTGACGCTGCACGGGGCGAAGGGTCTCGAGTTCGAGGCGGTGTTTCTCCCGCGCGTCGAGGAGCGTGAGCTGCCGATCAAGCTCGCGAAGACGGATGCCGAGATCGCGGACGAGCGGCGTCTGCTCTACGTCGGCATCACGCGCGCGAAGCGGCACCTCGCACTGACGTGGAGCGGACGGCCGAGCCGCTTCCTCGGCGAGCTGGGCATCGAGACGCGCTTCGTGCAACGGCGCGAGGCAGAACCGGACGATCCGCTCTACGCGGCGCTGAAGCGCTGGCGGCTCGAGCGGGCAACAGCGGATGCGCAGCCGGCTTACGTCGTCTTCCACAACACGACGCTGGCGGAGATCGCCGCGCGCAAACCCCGTGACCTCGGTGAACTGGGCACGGTCCCCGGCGTCGGGCCCACGAAGCTCGAGCGCTACGGCTCCGAGGTGCTCGCGGTGCTCGCGGCCGCATGATCCGGTAGCGCCGAGAGGAGCAGCCCGAGCATCTGCTCGGGATCGCGGCGCGTGCGCTCCCCGTGCGTTCCGTCGCGCTTGCCCAGGTCGAGCGCCCGCGGATCGGTCAGCGGCTTCAACCGTCCCTGCCGAATCAGTTCCTCGTCGACGCCCCCCAGGCGGCCACCGTACGTCGTGTAGACGGGCACGCCGAGGGCGGCTGCCTCGCGGTTCATCGTCCCGCCGGCGGAGACGACGAGATCCGCGAGCGCGATCAGGCTCTGGGCGTCGACCGCGCGCTCGGGGAGGACGATCGACGGCAACGCGAGGTCGCGAACGAATGCGCGCTGTTCCTCGGTCCGCGGCAACACCACCGCCTGCACGTCGTCGTGGCGGCCGAGAAAGTCGACCGTCTGCGGAAACAGCGGGTTCGAGTGGCGGTGGTAGAGCGAAACGTCGGGCGGCGGTCGGAGCACGACGAGCACGCGCGCCGGATCGACGCCGAGCCGGTCGAGCACGCCGTGGTCGGGCTCGAAGTCGGCGAGGTAGTACTCCTCCTTCAGGCCGGGGTACTGCAGGAGCTTCGGGGGGCGAGCGTTGTACCGCTCCAGCCGCTCCGCCGGGATCGCGTCCGGGATGACGACCTTCGTCGCGGCGCGGCAGCCGAGCTGGTGCTGCAGCCAGGCGAACTCGTAGTCGAACGTCGTCGAGCTCGGAATCCCGAGCCGGCGCGCGGTCATGGTCAGCTCGTGTGAGCCGTGCGCGAGCGCGACGTCGAAGGCCCGGCCCCGCGCCCAGCGCCGGAGCGCGTGCAGGCGGGTCCTCATCGCGCGGAGCTTTCCGACCCTGGAGCGGCCCCCGTGCTTCCCGATCACGTCTGCCTCGATCCCGTGGAGCTCGAGCAGCTGCAACGTCTGCGCATACTCGCGCGCCGTTATCTCGACCTCGTCTCCGCGCGTCCGCAGCAGCCCGATCAGCGGCCGGAACACGAGCACGTGGGCCGACGCGGTCATGTCGATCCAGACGCGCACTACAGAGCGACGCCTTGTAACGCAGCGTTCCTTGGAGTCGTCGGTGTCCGCTCGACGTGGCGCTCGTGCCAGAGCGTGAACGCGAGCAGGCCCCAGAGCTGGCGGCTCAGGTCCTCGCGGCCCGAGACGTGGTCGTCCAGAACGCGCCCGACCGCTTCCGGGCGGAAGAAGCCCTGGCGGCGCAGGCGCTCCGGCGACAGCGTCTCGCGTGCGAACGGCTCCAGCTCGCCACGGAGCCATGCCGCTGCCGGAATCGAGAAGCCGCGTTTCTTGCCGTGGACGATCTCTCTCGGCAGGAGCGGTTCCGCCGCCTTGCGCAACAGCACCTTCTTCGTGAGAGCGCGCACCTTGAAGCGGGTCGGCAGCGCAAGCGCAAGGTTCGTGACCGCCGTGTCGAGGTACGGAACACGGGCCTCGAGCGAATGCGCCATCGACGCACGGTCGGTCTTCACGAGCAGGTCGTCGACGAGGTAGACGCCGAGGTCGACGTCCTGGAGGCGCGCGAGCTCCTCGGCGCCCGCGGTCTCGGCGTATCGCCGGCGCAGGACGTCGACCGGGTCGAAGCCGTTGCGACGTCCCGTCAGCTCGGCGCGCATGTCGGACGAGAAGATCTCCTTCCACCCGTGGTGCCGCTCGAGTGGCGGCAGGTGCGCTGCGCGGACGAATCGCTTCGCGCGGTAGTCGAAGCTCGCCCTCGCGTTCGAGCTCGGAAGGCGCTCGACAAACGGCCGCGCGACGCGTGCGAGCCCGCCCATCCTGGCGGCGAGCAGGTCCGCCGCATAGGTGTAGTAGCCGCCGAACAGCTCGTCGCCGCCCTCGCCGGAGAGCGCGACCTTCACATCCGAGGCCGCGAGCTGCGAGACGAGGTAGGTCGGCAACGCAGACGAATCGGCGAACGGCTCGTCGAACGCATCGGCCAGCGCCGGCAGGAGCAGCGCGGCGTCGGGTCGCAACAGGAGCTCTCGGTGCAGGGTGCCGTACCGTTCCGCGACACGGCGCGCGTCCCCGAGCTCGTTGAACGAACGCTCCTCGAAGCCGATCGAGAACGTGCGCAGGGTCTCCGAGCTCTCCTCGGCCGCAAGTGCGGCGAGGAGCGACGAGTCGACACCGCCCGAGAGCAGGACGCCTACGGGAACGTCGCTGACGAGATGCGCGCGAACGGAGTCGCGCAAGCGCGCGCGCAATTCCTCCACCAGCTCCGCCTCCTCGTCGCCGCGCGCCTCGACCGCGGGCGCCGGTCGCGCGAAGCGCTCCAGTCGGAGGTTGCCGTCTTCCCAGACGAGCAGGTGGCCCGCCGGAAGCTTCTTCGCGTCGCGGAAGATCGTCAGCGGCCCGGGGATCGAGTTGAACGCGAGGAACGACTCCAGGGCGTCGAGATCGATCTCGCCGCGTGGAAGCGCGCGCAGCTCCGACGCGAAGGCGAGCTCGCCGTCGGCGTGGCGGTAGTACAGCGGCTTGATGCCGAAGCGGTCGCGCGCGAGCACGAGCCGCCGTCGCCGCGCGTCCCAGATCGCAACGGCGAACATCCCGCGCAGGCGGGCCGCGAACGTATCGCCGTGCTCCTCGTACAGGCGGAGCAGCACCTCGGTGTCGCCGCTCGTGCGGAATCGATGGCCGGCTCGCTGGAGCTCGCGCCGCAGCTCGCGGTAGTTGTAGATCTCGCCGTTCTGGACGACCTGAACTGTCCCATCCTCGTTCCCGATCGGCTGGTCGCCGGTCTCGAGGTCGATGATCGAGAGCCGGCGGGCGGCAATCGCGACGGCGCCGTCGACGTACTCTCCGAAACTGTCCGGACCTCGGTGCACGAGCGTCGCGCTCATCGCCGCGACGCGGTCGAGGTCGGCGCGGCCGTGCGACGACGCGATCCCGCAGATCCCGCACATGCGGAAGAGTGTAGGAGCGGCGTAACCTCCGGGGATGCACTTCGGCACCCACGATCAGCTCGTCCTCCTGGCGTTGCTGGCAATCATGGCGGCGCTGCTGATCGCCGCCCCGGCGGCCCGGATCCCGTTCCCGGTCTTCCTCGTGCTCGGCGGGCTCGCGATCGGCTTCGTGCCGGGAATGCCGACGATCCAGCTGCCGCCGGACGTCGTGCTCGTCGCCGTCCTGCCGCCCCTTCTCTACATCTCGGCGTACAACACGTCGTTACGCGACTTACGCCAGAACGCGCGCCCGATTGGCCTCTTGGCGATCGGCCTCGTGATCGCGACCACCTGTGCGGTCGCGGCCGTTGCGCACTCGGCGATCGACGGGTTCTCGTGGAGCGCGGCGTTCGTCCTCGGCGCTGTCGTGTCGCCGACGGATCCACTTGCGGCGACGAAGATCGCTCACCGACTCGGAGTCCCGCGGCGCATCGTCGCGATCATCGAGGGCGAGAGCCTCGTCAACGACGGGACGGCACTCGTGCTCTACAAGGTCGCCGTCGCGGCTGTCGTCGCGGGAACGTTTTCAGTGTGGAACGCGGGGCTCCACTTCGTCTGGAGCGTCGTCGGCGGCATCGGGATCGGCCTGGTGATCGGGTACTTGATCGCGGAGGTGCGTCGTCGCCTCGACAACCCGCCGCTGGAGATCACGATTGCGATCATGACCGGCTACTTCGCGTTCATCCCCGCGAATGCGGCGGGTGGGTCGGGTGTGCTGGCGGTCGTCACCGCCGGCGTGTACATGGGCTGGCACACGCCGGAGCTGACGTCGGTCCAGACGCGGCTTCAGGGCGACGGTGTCTGGCAGATCATCACGTTCATCATCAACGCGCTGCTGTTCGCGCTCGTCGGGCTGCAGTTGTCTCACATCCTCGACACGCTGACAGGGACGTCGTCGGCGAAGCTGATCACGTATGCGCTCCTCGTGACCGGCACGGTCATCGTCACGCGGATCCTCTGGATCCCGGTCAACGCCTACCTACCGCGCTGGGCATCGCGTCGCATTCGCGAACGTGACCCGTATCCGCCGCCTTCGTATCCGTTGGTGATCTCGTGGGCCGGAATGCGCGGGGCCGTGTCGCTCGCGGCTGCACTGGCAGTCCCCTTGTCGACGAAGGCGGGCACGCCCTTCAGCCAGCGGGACCTGATCATCTTCCTGACGTTCTGCGTCATCCTCGGGACGCTCGTCGTCCAGGGCCTGACGCTGCCGGGGCTGATCCGGCTCCTGCGCCTGGAGGACGACGGCTCGGCCGAGCGCGAGGCCTCAAAGGCCCGAATTCGCGCCGCGGAGGCGGCACTGGCCCGTCTGGAGGAGCTCGTCGACGAGGGCGGCGTCCGCGACGACACGGCCGAGCGCCTGCGCGGGCTCTACGGGTTCCGCCGTGACCGCTTCGCATCCCGCTTCGACGACGGCGCCGACGGGTCGGTGGAGGAACGCTCCCAGAACTACCAGCGGTTGCGCAGAGAGCTGCTCGAGGCGGAGCGCGCGGCGATCGTCGGCCTGCGGCGCGAGGGCACCATCAATGACGACGTCATGCGCAGCCTCGAGCGCGACCTCGATCTCGAGGACGCGAGGCTGGACGTCTGACGGGTCGAATCACTCGAACGAGGGGTTGCCCTGTACCCCTTCCGGGGGAGACACTGGCAGCGGGGATTGTTGGGGGATGGGACTGGATCCGAACACGCATGCGCTCGTGCTGGCCACCGCGGCCATCACGTCGATCGCGTTCGCCGTCTCGGTGATGAACGTCCTCGCAGTGATCCTCTCCCACCTCCTCTCCTAGCGACCGACAAGGCCCCGCGCGAACTGGCGGAGAACACGCCACCCCGTCGTCGCCAGCGTCCGTAGATAGAGGCGCACTGACCGGTCGGCGATCCATTCGAGGTCGTGCGCGAGCTTGTCCGCCATCGACGTCTCGTAGCCGTGCCGCACCTGTGCGAAGCCGGTGAGCCCGGGCCGGACGACGAGACGTTGCCAGTACGCGGGCAGCTCGGACGCGAGCTCTTCGAAGAAGCGCGGGCGGATCGGCCGCGGGCCGACGAGGCTCATGTCGCCGGCGATCACGTTCCACAGCTGGGGGATCTCGTCGAGCTGCGTGGCCCGCAGCCAGCCTCCGAGCCGGGTCGTCTCGGCCCTGGTACGCCGCACGAGCTCCTCGCCGAGGAAGGGGCCGAGGCGCTCCTCTGCCCCGCGTCCCAGCGTCCGGAACTTGAGCATGTTGAAGATCCGCCCGCCGCGCCCGACGCGCTCCCCGCGATAGAACAGCGGCGTGCCGCTGGTCGCGAGCAGGAGGAGTGCGATCGGCACCGCCAGCAGCAGAGCGACGAGCAGGAAGCACGCGGCGAGCGTGACGTCGAGCCCTCGCAGGACGACGTCGCGGCCGCGTTTGGGGCTCGCCTCGGTCAGCGCCGAGAAGCGCTGGCTGAACGATTCGTCGGGCGTCCCCACGGCCACGCCCTGATGCTAAGCCTTCGCCGTTTGCATAATGGACGCTTATGGACACGCGTCAGCTGGCCGCGTTCTGCGCGGTCGTCGAGCGAAAGAGCTTCTCCCAGGCCGCCGAGCGGCTCGGCGTGACCCAGCCTGCGGTCAGCCTCCAGATCCGGTCGCTCGAGCAACGGCTCGGTACGCAGCTGCTCGACCGCTCAGGGCGTCGGGTCGAGCCGACGGAGGCAGGCCTCCGGCTCTATGCATCGGCGCAGAAGCTGCTGGCGCTCGAGCAGCAGCTGTTCCAGGACGTGACCGGCGACGCTGAAGGACCGGTGAGCGGCGTGGTCGAGCTGGGCGCATCCACCGGGCCGGGCGGGACCGTCGTGCCGCTCCTGCTGTGCGAGTTCCAGGAGCTGCACCCGGACGTGCGCGTCCGGCTCTCGGTCTCCGACACTCAAACCGTTGTCGCGCAGGTCGCGGAGCGTGAGCTCGAGCTCGGCGTCGTCGGCGCGGCGCCCCGTCATCGCGGTGTTGCCTACGAGCCGTTCTTCCGCGACGAGGTCGTGCTCGCGTGCCCGAGCGGTCACCGCTTCGCGGGCAAGACGGTGACGCTCGAGGAGCTGCGCGCAGAACCCTTGCTCGTGATGCAGGAGGGCGCTGGAGTCAGGCAGGTGATCGAGGACGAGCTGCGAAAGGTCGGCACGCGCCTGCGCGATCTCGACGTGCGTGTCGAGCTCGGGCTCCAGGAGTCCGTGCGAAGCGCCGTCGCTGCCGGATACGGAGTGGCGTTCATCTCGCGGACGGCGATCGAGTCCGACATTGCCGCAGGGACGATCGCAACGGCAGGCGTGCGCGGGCTCGATCCAGTGCGTGAGATCTTCCTCGTGCGCTCGAGCGGCCGTGTGGAGACACGCGCGGCGCACGCGTTCATCGAGTTCGCCCGCTCGCGACTGCCGAAGTGATCGTCCGCTGGGGCCTCGGGGAGCTCGGCGGCCTGCTCGCGGAGCTCGGCATCGAACGGCTGCTGCTCGTCGCGAGCAACCGCTGGGAGGCGCAGGAACTGCCGTTCGAGCCTGCGGCGCGCTGGACGGAGGTGCCGTCCGACCGTGTCGCCGATGCGGCGGCGCGAGCAGGCGACGGCGTCGTAGCGCTCGGCGGCGGTAGCGCCATCGACCTCGGGAAGGCGGTCTCCGCCGAGACGGGCGTCCCGGTCGTGTCGATTCCCACCACGTATGCGGGGGCGGAGTGGACACCGTTCTTCGGCATCCGCGACGCCGACCGGCGCATGAGAGGCGGCGGCTCGGGCGCGCAGCTCGCCGGCGTCGGGTACGAGCCCGTGCTGACACTGTCCCTGCCTCGGGCGGAGACCGTCGGGACGGCGCTGAACGCGCTCGCGCACTGCGCAGAGGCGCTGTACGTGCAGGGACACAATCCGGAGGCGGACGGGCATGCGCTTGCGGGCGCGAGGCTGATCGGCCGGCATCTCCCGCGCGTCGTCGATGCACCGGACTATCTGGCCGAGCGCACGAAGCTGCTGGAGGGCGCGATGCACGCG
>JBASRJ010000309.1:0-7981 GCA_049273785.1 Gaiellaceae bacterium
CCGCCGCGCCGCGCGACGGTGAGGCGGATCGTCTTGCCGCGTCGCCCGGGATTCGCAGGTCCGAGCAGCGCCGCCGCGCGTTCGCAACGACCCTCGTCGCCGACCGTGAGCTGCAGCCGCGCCTCGGCCCAATCGTCCGGCAGCGCGCGCTCGATCCGGTTGAAATCGTCGACGAGTCCCAAGGGCCGGAGCATAAACTCAGCCTCGTGGCGAAGGTGGAGCAGAAAGGGGCGCTTTCGAAGGAAGAGCTGCGCGACTTCTTCCGGGAGATGCTGCTGATCCGGCGGTTCGAGGAAAAAGTGGAGGAACGCTTCCGGGCGGGCGAGCTGCCGGGCTTCCTCCACGTCGCGATCGGCCAGGAGGCGGTCGCCGTCGGCGTCTGCCGGGCGCTGGAGGACGGCGACGTGATCGCGTCGACGCACCGGGCGCACGGACACACGCTGGCGAAGGGGACGACGCCGAACGAGCTGATGGCCGAGCTCTACGGGAAGCTCGAGGGCTGCTCCCACGGCTACGGCGGCTCGATGCACCTGTACGACGTCGAGCGCGGGAACATGGGCGCGAACGCCGTCGTCGGAGGCGGGCTCCCGCAGATCACCGGGATGGCCCTCGCGTTCCAGCTCCGCGGCGAGCCCCGCGTCGCCGTCGCGTTCTTCGGCGACGGCGCGACGAACATCGGCACGTTCCACGAGGCGCTCAACCTCGCACAGCTCTGGAAGGTTCCCGCGGTCTTCGTGCTCGAGGACAACAAGTGGGCCGAGTCGACGCCGGAAAGTCAGCACTCGCCGATCCGGGATCTGTCGAAGCGGGCGGAAGCGTTCGGCATGACGGCGATCAAGGTCGACGGACAGGACGTCGAGGAGGTCTACAAAGCGGCGAAGAAGGCGCTCGACCACGCGCGCACGGGCAAAGGGCCCGTTTTCCTCCACGCCGACACGTACCGGCTCGTCGGCCACTACATCGGCGACCCGCAGGTGTACCGGTCGAAGGAGGAGCAGCAGGACGTCCGGCAGCACCACGACCCATTGACGTTTCTGCGGCAGAAGATCGAGATCACGGACGAAGAGTTCGAGGAGATGGACGCGGACGTCCGGGAAGTCGTCGAGGCGTCCGTCGAGTTCGCGAAGAACGGGACCGATCCCAGGCCGGAAGACGCCTTGAAGAACGTCTATGCCTGAGCTGAGCTACCGCGAGGCGGTCCGGGACGCGCTCTCGCGCGCGATGCGGAAGGACGAGGACGTCTTCATCATGGGCGAGGACATCGCCGAGATGGGTGGCTCGATGGGCGTGACGCAGGGCATGCTCGACGAGTTCGGCCCGAAGCGCGTGCGCAACGCGCCGATCTCCGAGATGGCACTTGCCGGCGCCGCGATCGGCGCTGCGGTCCAGGGCATGCGACCCGTGGCGGAGATCATGTACGAGGACTTCCTCACACTGGCCACCGAGCAGATCGTCAACCAGGGGGCGAAGCACAGGTACATGTCCGGCGGCCAGGTGACCGTGCCGGTCACGTTCAGAACTCAGGGCGGGAGCGGCTGGTCGCCCGGCGCGCAGCACGCGCAGCAGCTCGAGGCGTGGTTCGTGCACATCCCGGGACTGAAGGTCGTCTTCCCGTCGACGCCGACCGACGTCCGGGGTCTCCTCTGGTCGTCGATCTACGACGACAACCCGGTTGTCTTCTTCGAGCACCGCACGCTCTACGGGATCAAGGAAGAGGTGCCGGAAGAGCTCGAGCCGATCCCGCTCGGCAAGGCGCGCGTGCACCGGCAGGGCGACGACGTGACGGTGATCGCGACCGGCCGTCTCGTGCACGAGGCGCTGGCGGCGGCGAGGGACGCGGAGCAGAGCGGGGTCTCCGTCGAGGTCGTCGACCCGCGCACACTGCAGCCGCTCGACGAGGAGGCGCTGATCGCGTCCGTGAAGAAGACGAACCGCTGCGTGGTCGCGCACGAGGCCGTCACGCGGATGGGTTTCGGCGCCGAGGTCGCGGCAGTCGTCCAGCACGGTGCCTTCGACTGGCTCGACGCTCCGATCGAGCGCGTGGGGGCGAAGTTCACGCCGCTTCCGTTCGCACCCGTCATGGAGGAGTGGTGCGTCCCGCACGCCAACGACGTGCTCGAGGCGATCAACAAGACACTCGCCCGGGGCAAGTGACGCTCCCGGCCGCATCCTCCGGGCTGCTGCCGCGCGATAACGCGGCGCCATGCGGCGTCCTCAGTCGTGCGCGTATCGAAGGATACGCGCACTCCCTGCGTCCTTGCCTGGCTTGGTTCTCGCGCGGCATCAGCGCGGCAATGCGACCGGAAGCGTCACATGGCAACTGAGATCAAACTGCCGCGCCTCGGGCAGGGCATGGAGTCCGGGACGATCGTCAAGTGGCTCAAGTCCGAAGGGGACAAGGTCGAGAAGGGCGAGCCACTGTACGAGCTCGACACCGACAAGGTCACGCAGGAGGTCGAGGCGGACGCGTCGGGCGTGTTGCTGAAGATCTCCGTCCAGGACGGCGAGGTCGCGGTCGGCAAGACGATCGCGGTGATCGGCGAGGCGGGCGAGAAGGTCGAGGAGCCTGCGGAAGCTAAGGTCGACGACGACCAGCAGGCCGCGAAGCGGCCCGTCCGCGCTAGCGGACCAGTGGAGGGGGTTCGGGGGAACCGGGAGGTTCCCCCGACGCCGATCGAGCGCACGGACGGCCGCGTGAAGGCCTCGCCGCTCGCACGGCGCATCGCGCGCGAACGGGGAATCGACCTGGGCACGGTCGCCGGCACGGGCCCGGAGGGCCGTGTGGTCGCGGAGGACGTCGAGCGCGCCGTCGCGTCCGGCCCACCTGTTGCGACGAGCGTCACCGCACTCCCGAGTGGCCCGAAAACGCGACCTCAGGAGGTGGAGGTCCAGCAGTTGTCCTCGATGCGCAAGACGATCGCGCGCCGGCTGACGGAAGCGTGGCAGGCGCCGGTCTTCCAGCTCGGCGTCACCGTCGACATGGAGCGCGCGCAGGCTGTGCGCGCAAAGCTCGTCGAGCTGCACGCCGACGGGGCGAAGCCGACGCTCTCCGACCTGTTGACGAAGGTGTGCGCGGCAGCGCTGATGCGGCACCGCGCGGTGAACGCGCTCTACAAGGGGGACGAGATCGAGCTGTATCCGACGGCGAACGTCGGGATCGCCGTCGCGGTTCCGAACGGCCTCGTCGTGCCGGTCATCCGCTCGTCCGAACGGCTGAGCGTCGCTGAGATCGCGAATGCCCGGGCCGAGCTCGTCGAACGTGCGCGGTCCGGGAAGCTGCAGCAGGAAGACCTCGACGGCGGCACGTTCACGATCTCGAACCTCGGCATGTATGGCATCGAGCGCTTCATCGCCGTGCTCAATCCTCCGCAGGCGGCGATCCTCGCCGTCGGCTCCATCGAGGACAGGGTCGTCGCGGTCGACGGTCAGCCAGTCGTGCGGCCGCGTATGGAGATCACGCTGACGTGCGACCACCGCGCGGTGGACGGTGCAACGGGCGCGGAGTTCCTGACGACCGTGAAGCAGTTCCTCGAAGAGCCGGGCCTCGCTCTGTGATCATCTGGTACCACGTGCGCAACCTCGACGCGGGGCGCGCGTTCTACACGAACAAGCTCGGCTTCACCGAGACATTCGTCGACGACGACGGAGACTGGGTGAAGCTCGAGCGCGGAGCGATGGAGATCGGCCTCGCGGAGGGCGAGCCCCAGGCGGACGGAGGAGTCGCCCATGTCGACGTGCCGGACGTGAAGGCTGCGGCGGAGCAACTGCGGAACGACGGCGTCGACGTCGGCGTCGTCTTTGAGCTGCACGGCGCGATTCGCCTGCTCGACGTGTTCGACCCGGACGGTAACCGGGTGCAGCTCGCGCAAGAGCTGTAACGCACGGTTACGCGCACGCTTTGCCGGCACCGGCGAGCTGGTGCGGCGTGGGCCCGAAGCGTCTGGTGCGCTAGATCGCGGACGGCCTGCGCGGCATCGTCGCGGGGCGAAGATCGATCCTGGACGGTGCTGCGGAGGACATCCGGGTGATTCGCCGGCGCTCGAGCCATTCGCGGAGACCGGTCCCGAACTCGGGGAGGGTGAGGGGGCGATGCGGCTTCATCACCCATTTCGATGCCGCACCGCGCCGAATCTTGCTCCCTCTTGCAACCGGAAGGGTGATTTTTGGGAAACTCCAAAAGGTGATTAACGCATCGTGATCCGGCGCGCCTTCGGCGCGCCATGACGATCACGATGCGAGGGCTGCGGCAGGGCGTATGTGAGCGGACGCCGGCGAAGCCGGCATCCGCGGCGACCTCTTAGACTCAAAGCTGTGATCCGCCAGGCTGGACCGCAGGATGTTCGGTTCCTCCGCGACATGCTCAAGCACGCGTACCACTGGCGCCTGAACGAAGACCCCGATCTGCCGGTCGCGCGCTACGTGAACAACTGGGGGCGGCCCGGTGACGCAGGGCTGATCGCCTGGGAGAACGGGCCGATCGGCGCGGCGTGGTACCGCGTGTTCCCCGGGAGCGCGCCGGGGTTCGGCTTCGTGGACGAACAGACACCCGAGCTGACGATTGCGGTCGTCCCGAGCCGCCGCGGCGGCGGTCTCGGCGCGCAGCTCATGGACGCGCTGCTCGATCGCGCGCGCAAGGAGGGGCATGCCGCGATCAGCCTCAGCGCCGAGCGGGGTCAGACGGGCCTCTACGAGCGGTACGGCTTCCGCGCCGTCGAGGAGAAGGACGGCACGGTGACGATGAAGGCCGACTTGTAGGTGCAAGGTCTCGAGCTCTCGCGCCGCTTCTACCTCGAGGCGGTGCGGCCGATTCTGGAGCAGCACTTCCCGAACGTCGAGCATGCGGCCGCCCTGATCGGGTACGGGTCGGAGGTTCTCGGCCACGACGATGAGCGGTCGCAGGACCACGAGTGGGGACCGCGCGTGCAGCTGTTCCTGCGCGACCTCGGCCCTGCCGTCGATATCGAGGTCCTGCTCGCACGCGAGCTGCCGAGGACTTTCGCCGGCTTCCCGACCCACTTCGGGCCGACCGAGGAGGAGGGGACAGCCCGCATCACGGCGCTCGACGCGGGCCCCGTTGCGCACCGCGTCCAGACGTTCGTCCTCGGCGACTATCTCCGCGATCGAATCGGCGTCGATCCGCTGACGGGTTTCACGGTCGCCGACTGGCTCGTCACGCCTGCGCAGCGACTGCTCGAGCTCACCGCGGGTGACGTCTTCGCCGATCCGGTCGGCGATCTCACACGTGTGCGCGAGCTCCTCTCGTGGTATCCGCACGATGTCTGGTTGTTCGTGATGGCGGGGCACTGGGCCCGGATCGGAGAGCTCGAACACGTCCTGGGACGAACCGGCTCGCGCGGCGACGAGCTCGGATCGCGCATCGTGGCCGCGTCGCTCGTGCGCGACCTGATGCGGCTCGCCTTCGTGCAGGAGCGCCGCTATGCGCCGTACTGGAAGTGGCTCGGCACGGCGTACGCGTCGCTCGGCCGGCCGGAGGCACTCACGCTCGAGACGGCTCTGTCCGCTGCGGACTGGCACGCGCGCGAGGATGCGCTCGTCGAGGCGTACGAGCACGTTGCGCGTGCGCACAATGCACTCGCGGTCACAGAGCCTGTGGACCCGACCGTCCGCCAGTTCTGGGGCCGTCCGTTCCGGGTGCTGTTCGCCGACCGCTTTGCGGACGCGCTCCGTGCGACGGTGAAGGATCAGGAGCTGCACGCGCTCCGGCCGGGAGCGGATGCGATCGACGCGATCTCGGACGGCACCGACTTCCTGACGGAGCCGATGCTCTGGAGGCAGCTCGTCGGCCTGTACGATCGGCGCTGATGGAAGTCGACGTCGCGGTTCTGGGAGGCGGCCCGGGCGGTTACACCGCCGCGATTCGCGCGGCACAGCTCGGAGCGAGCGTTGCGTGCATCGAACGTGAGTCCGAGCTCGGCGGCACGTGCCTGCGCATCGGCTGTATCCCCACAAAGGCGTGGGTGCAGACCGCATTCGCGCTCAAGGAGGCGGAGGAGACCTTCGACAAGCTCGGCGTCGCGATCGGCGGCTCGCACCTCGAGTTCGGGAAGGCGAACGAGTGGAAGGCGAACGTCGTCAAGCAGATGACGCAGGGCGTCGCGTCGCTGTTCAAGGCGAACGGCGTCGAATGGGTGAAGGGCAGCGGCTCGTTCACGGACGCGAACACGATCGCGGTCGAGGGCGGTGAAGCAGTGACGTTCAAGTCGGCGATCATCGCCACCGGCTCGTTCCCTCTACGCCCGCCGATCGACGGGATCGACTCCGACCGCTGCGTCGACTCGGAAGGACTGCTCGCCCAGACCCAGGTTCCGAAGCGCCTCGTCGTGCTCGGCGGCGGGATCATCGGCTGCGAGTTCGCGTCGATCTTCCGCCGGTTCGGCAGCGACGTGACCATCATCGAGATGTTGCCGGCGCTGATCCCGCAGGAGGACGCAGACGCGTCGAAGGAGCTCGCGAAGCAGTTCGGGAAGCGGGGCATCACGCTCCACCTCGAGAAGCAGTGCACGAAGGTCGAGGAGTCCGGGTCGCAGCTGACCGTGCACTTTGGCGACGGGGAAACCGTCGACGCCGACCTGATGCTCGTCTCTGTCGGGCGCGGCCCCCTCGTCGAAGGCATCGGTCTGGAGGGAATCGGCGTCGAGTTCGACCGGCGGACCGGAATCGCCGCCGACGAGCACCGGCGGACCACCGTCCAGCACATCTACGCCGTCGGCGATTGTGCCGGCTACTGGCAGCTCGCGCACACGGCATTCCGCGAAGGCGAGGTCGCAGCCGAGAACGCATGCGGCCACGAGGCGGTCGTCGACAACCGAGCAGTTCCGCGCCCGATCTACACGGATCCCGAGATCGCAGGTGTCGGCCTGACGGAGGCCGAAGCGCGCGAGCAGTACGGCGACGACGTGGCGACGGGGATGTTCCCGTGGATTGCGAACGCGCGCGCGGTGATGCAGAACGAGACGGTCGGCTGGGTCAAGTCGATTCACGAGACGAGGTACGGGGAGCTCCTCGGTCTCGTCATGGTCGGTCCGCACGTGACGGACATGGTCGAAGCCGGCGTGGTCGCAATCGATGCCGAGGCGACCGTCGAGACGGTCGCGGACGGGATGGCGCCCCACCCGACCCTCTCTGAGGCGATCAAAGAAGCCGGCCTGGTCGCGCTCGGACGCGCGATTCACGTTCCGAATCGGAAGCGCGCCAAAGCCACCGCCTGACAGCCTCTTCCGCCGCGCGTTTCGCGCCGTTTACGATCCAGACGCGTACGTGTTTGAAGTCACAAGTGTCGCCGTATCCGAAAACGGGTACGGCTCGTTCTGACTGAGCCATGGCATCGGTAGCGCCTGCAATCCCCGCCGTCGAACGCAGACGAGATTTCGAGCTCCTCTACCGACGGTACGTTCAGGATGTCTATCGCTACGCGCTTGCGCTGCTGCGGAACCCGACCGACGCCGAGGACGTGACGCAGACGACGTTCCTGAACGCGTATCGCGCGTACATGCGCGGCGAGGATCCGATCAAGCCGCAGAACTGGCTGATCAAGATCGCCCACAACGCGGCCCGGACGCGTTACGCGCGCGCGAGCCGCAGGGTGAAAGAGGTTCCCCTGGACGACCACGTCGCACAGCTCGCGATGCCGGAGGAAGACAAGCCGGATGTCCACGAGGTGCTGAAGGCGCTTGGACGCCTGCCGCTGAACCAGCGTGCCGCGCTGGTGATGCGCGAGCTCGAGGGGCGAACGTACGCGGAGATCGCCGAGCTGCTCGAAGTCTCCGTTGCGGCGGTCGAGACCCTGATTTTCCGCGCGCGGCGGTCGCTGCGGCTGAAGGCGTCCGCGGTTCGCACGCTCGCGGCGGTGCCGCTGCCGTCCTCGCTCGCGCAGTTCTTCGACGCCGGCGGTGTCGTCGCCGGCGGAGGTGCGGTTATTGGTTCCGGCCTTCTGCTCAAAGCGGCTGTCGCGGTCGTTGCC
>JBASRJ010000311.1:0-3752 GCA_049273785.1 Gaiellaceae bacterium
GCCGAGACGGGCGGCGAGGTGCTCGAGTACGAGCTGGAGTTCGTCCCGGGCGGGTTCACGGCGCGCGACCATCTCCACCCGCAGCAAGAGGAGCGACACGAGGTCGTCGACGGCTCGCTGCGGATGACCGTCGCGGGCGCCGAGCGGCAACTCGGGCCCGGCGACGTCGAGGTCGTGCCGCCCGCGACGCCGCATCGGCTGTTCCCGGGCGAGGGACAGCGCATCCGTGCTCGGTTCGCGCTCCGGCCGGCGCTCGAGACAGAAGCGCTGCTCGAGACATTCTTCGGCCTCGCGCGCGACGGCAAGGTGGGCAAGCGTGGCGAGCCAAACCTTTTCCGCCTCGCCGTGATCTTCCACGAGTTCGGCGAGCTCGGCCGGCCGACGCGGCCGTCGCCGGGGGTTCAGCGTGCGATGCTCGCGCCGCTTGCGGCTGTCGGTCGGATGCCGCGCTTGATCGAAGCGGATGTCGTCGGCGACCTCCGCGGCCGGGGTGTGTGGACGCTGACGCCGGGCGAGAGAGGCACGCACGTACGGTTCGACTGGCAGGTGTTCGCCGACCGGCCGCTGCTGCGCTACTTGACGCCCGTCCTCCGGCCACTCTTCCGCGCGAACCACAATTGGGCGATCGCGCGCGCGAAGGAGGGGCTCGAGCCGTACTGCGCGCGCGCGTTTTGACCGCGGCGAGCCCTCCAGTGCCTGACGCGCGCTACCGGCGCGCGTGCGCGTCGTGCCATTTGCGCGCGAGGATGAAGCGGCTGCCGTTCCAGTGAAAGCGGCGGTGGTCGAAGCCGCCGGTCGGGCAGCAGTTCGGGTCGTTCGTCTTGTACACGGGCTGTGACTCGATCAGATCGCTGCCCTTGAGGAAGAGGCCGACCTTGTACGCGCTGAGGTGGGCGAGGCCGAGCTGCCAGCGCGTGCCGACGCGACGGAAGACGACCCACGCCGTGTCTCCCGCCGTGCCGCCGCTGTAGATCGTCGCGGTCATGTCAGCCTGGCCGTCGCGCGTGAGGTCGTGGCAGATCAGGCGGTCGACGCCGCCGCCCGATCGAAGCGTCGGCCAGATCGACCGGAGGTGGGAGTTCGCGAAGATCGCGGTTTTCGCCGCTGCGCGGTTGCACGACGGCGCCGCGGTGGCCGGTTTCACGCCGGTCACGAGCACTGCTGCGAGGACGAGGGCGACGCGTACCAGGCGGCCAGCGTACTTGTAGTGTCCGCGCATGGGGTCGAGAGCCGGGCTCGTGCTGGTCGCTCTCGTCGGCGCGCTGCTTGCCGCCGGGCCGGCTGATGCGGCGGGCCTGAAGCTCTTCCACGACAGCTTCGGCACTGCGTATCGAAGCCCGTTCGGCGCAGTTCCCACCGGCGGCAGCGTGACGCTGCGTCTACGCGTGACCGGGGGGAAGGCCAAGGCGGTGACGTTGCGTGTCGTGGTCGGCAACGGCAAGGTGAAGAACGTCCACATGTTCCGACGCGGCACCGTGTGGAGCGCGACGGTGAGGATGCCGAGCTCGCCCGCGGTTGTCAGCTACGACTTCCGCCTGAGCGAGCGTCGACGCGTGCTGTGGTACGGCGACAACGGCAGCACCGACGTCGTCCGCGGGGGAACGGGCATCACGACGTCCCAGGAAGGGATTCCGTTCACGATCACGGCGTACGCGTCGTCGTTCACGACGCCCGACTGGGAGCAAGGCGCCGTCGTGTACTCGATCTTCCCCGACCGGTTCCGCAACGGCGATCCGACGAACGACTATTGCCGTCCCGGGTCGACGACCGGCTGTCCGGTGTTCTACGGCGACACGCCCGCGCGCGGGCACCTGACCTGGAACGAGGCGGTCGACACTCCGCCGCCGTGGAACCGCGACTTCTTCGGCGGAGATCTGAAGGGGATCGAGCAGGAGCTCCGGTATCTACAGGAGCTCCATGTCGACGCGATCTGGCTGAACCCGATCTTCATGGCACGGTCGAACCACCGCTACGACACGGCCGACTACATGCACGTCGATCCTGCGCTCGGCAGCGATGCGGAGTTCGAACGGCTCGTTTTGGCTGCGAAAGACAAGGGGATCAAGGTGCTCCTCGACGGCGTCTTCAATCACGCTTCGTCCGACTCGGTCTACTTCGACCGCTACCACCGGTACCCGACGGACGGCGCCTGCGAATCGGCATCCTCGCCATACCGCAGCTGGTTCAAGATCAGCGGCGCCACGCCCTGCTCGGATTCCAGCTACGTGGGGTTCGCGGGTCTGTCGCAGATGCCGGTGTTCGAACACGGCAACGCGGGAGTGAAGGACTTCTTCTTCCGCAAGCCCGACGCGGTTGCCAAGCACTGGCTCGGGCTCGGTGCGTTCGGCTGGCGTTTGGATGCGGCGCAGGAGATCGATCATTCGTGGTGGCGCGAGTTCCGGAGCGCTTTGAAGCCGGCGTTCGCGGAGGCGCCGTTGATCGGCGAGGTCACGGCGACCGCCACGGATGCGACCGACTACCTGCTCGGGAACGAGTTCGACGGCGTCATGAACTACCGCTTCCGCGCCGACGCGCTCGGGTTCGCTGCCGGCGCCCCGATCAGCGACAACAACGGTGCTGCGGGCGCGCCGCTGACGCCGAGCAAGCTCGGTCACGCGCTGACCGCGATCTGGGAGGAGTACCCACAGCGGGCGGCCGCCGCGTCGTTCGACCTGATCGACTCCCACGACACTGCGCGCGCCCTCAACTCCCTGAGCTCCTCGAGTGACAGCGGGCTCACCGAGCCGCGTCAGCGGCTGAAGCTCGCGGCGCTGTTGCAGTACACGTGGGTGGGCGCGCCGATGGTGCTCTACGGTGACGAAGTCGCGATCGACGCGCCGGGATCGGATCCGTTCCCGCGCGCGCCTTATCCGTGGAGCGATCAGAGTGGCAGCCTGTCGGTCTATGGGCCGCCGGACCTCGGCGTGCAGGCCTTCTACAAGCTGCTCGGTCAGTTGCGCACGGACTTGCCGGTGCTGCGACATGGTGGCTTCGCGTCGCTGCTGACGGGCGACACGTCGAAGGCGTCGGGCGACAACGACGTCTATGCGTTCCTCCGTTCGGGCGCCCCGGAGAAGCCGGTGATCGTCGTGCTGAACAAGGGCTCGTCCGACGAGCAAGCATCGATTCCGGTGCGCGGTGCGTACGCAAACGGAACGACGCTGCAGGACAAGCTCCTCGGCGGGAGCTATTCCGTCACCGGGGGTTCGGTCTCCGTGAAGGTGTCTCCGCGGAGCGGACTCGTGCTCGTGGGTTAGGCGAGTCCCCTCGCGCGCAGCTCGCTCACGGCGCGTTCTGACTTCTCCGCCTCGAGTCCCATCGCCTGTGCGATCTCCGGCGCCTTCGTGAACTGCACGTCGCGATAGTCGACGACCTCGATGATGTTGCTCCACGGGTCTCTGATGCGCAGCTTGCCGCCGAGCTGTCCCACCGCGAGCCCGGCTTCGCGTGCGCGCTCGCGGACCGCTTCCTTGTCGTCGACGACGAGGCCGAAGTGGCGGTCCCTGTCCGCCTCTTGCGTCCGTCCTTGCTCGAGCGCGACGAACTGGTCGCCGAGGTCGATGAAGGCCATTCCTGCACTGCGGCCGCGGAACTCGAGCTCGCCGAAAATCCGCTCCCAGAACGAGATCGCCTCGTCGAGGTCGCCGACCTCGAGCGCCACGTGGTTGATCCCAACCGCTCTGGCCATCGCTTCCACCGTAGCCGCCTGTGGACAGTCTGCGCACCTTTCGTCGCGGTGCCTGGCACGGCGA
>JBASRJ010000313.1:0-13973 GCA_049273785.1 Gaiellaceae bacterium
GACGGTCGCCACCGCCTTATGCCTTCGCGGCGGCTTCCTCTTCCTTGGCCGCGCGTTTGCCGTTCTGGTCGGCCGTTACGTCGGCAGCCTCAGCTGACGGCAGTAGCCTCGCCGACGCCACCTGCTCGGGCCCGAGCTCGAGCTGGATCTTCGCGAGCATCGCCTGGCAGACATCAGGATGCTCGCGCAGGAACGCGGTCGCGTTCTGGCGCCCTTGGCCGAGCCGTTCGTCGTCGAACGAGAAGTACGAGCCGGACTTCTGGACGATCTTCCGCTCGAGCGAAGCGTCGAGCACCGTGCCTTCCCAGGAGATCCCGGAGCCGTAGATGATGTCGAACTCGGCCTGCTTGAACGGCGGCGCGCACTTGTTCTTGACCACCTTCACGCGCACGCGGTTGCCAATCGCCTCGACTCCCTCCTTGAGCGTCTCGATGCGACGGATGTCGAGGCGTACCGACGAGTAGAACTTCAGCGCGCGGCCTCCCGGGGTCGTCTCGGGGTTTCCGAACATGACACCGATCTTTTCGCGCAACTGATTCGTGAACAGGCAGATCGTGTCGGTGCGGTTAAGCGTGCCGGCGAGCTTGCGCAACGCCTGCGACATCAGACGCGCCTGCAGGCCGACGTGCGAATCGCCCATCTCCCCTTCGATCTCAGCCTTCGGAGTCAGCGCCGCGACCGAGTCGACGGCGACGACATCGAGCGCGCCCGAGCGAATCAGCAACTCCGCGATCTCGAGCCCCTGCTCCCCGGTGTCGGGCTGCGACACGAGCAGGTCGTCGATGTTGACGCCGATTCGCTTCGCATACGCCGGGTCCATTGCGTGCTCGGCGTCGATAAACGCCGCGATGCCTCCGCGTCGCTGCGCCTCGGCGATCACGTGGTAGACGAGAGTGGTCTTTCCCGACGACTCGGGGCCGAAGACCTCGACGATGCGCCCGCGCGGGAGCCCGCCGATGCCGAGGGCGAGGTCGAGCGCGAGCGAGCCGGTCGAGATCGAGCCGATCGACACTGCCGCGCGATCGTTCATCTTCATGACGGCGCCTTTCCCGAACTGCCGCTCGATTTGACCGAGCGCGACGTCCAGAGCTTGCTCGCGATCCACTGGGCTCAACCTCCTAAGGCAAACGATTCGACGACTTCATACTGCGCCCCAGAAGGCGACAGCCGAGATAGGTAAACAGCAGCGTCGGACGGAGCGAACGGCCCGAGGGCCGGAAGCGGCGGGTCGAGGCGCGGCCGCTGGCGGAAGCGGACGATGGTGAGGTGCGGGAGCCAGGGGCGCTCCTCCCGCTCGTAGACGCCGATTTCTTCCAGCCGCCCGTGGAGATCCACGGCCACGGCCCCGGCGGCGCCATCCTGGTCGGCGAGGACGAGCATGCCGACGCTCCGGGTTTCCCGGTAGCGAACGGGGTCGAGCCGGATCGGCTCCGCGGCCGCGGCGGCCTCTCTGGTCGCCGCAGCGATCGCATCCAGCTCTCCCACTGGGCGGTGCCCGAGGAAGGCAAGCGTGACGTGCAAGTTCGCCCGTTGGACGACCCGCTCGGCGAGCTCGTCCCTCCCCCACGCCTCGATCGCGTCGAGGACGGCGTCGGGGAGCCGGAGAGCACAGAAGAGACGGACGCGTTCACGCCCCTCCACGCTAGCCGGAAGTTTCATGGCGATTCGTCGCGACTCTGTGTCAGCTCAGGCGCCGACTCGGCGGCGCCGCATAGAGTCCGTGCGGGCTTTGCCCGCGCGGCCGTCTCGAGCCGTTCGCGTGTCGCCGACGACACGACTTTCATGGCGACCCTAGGACACGCCTGACGAGATGCAGTGCCGTCACCGTCGCGCGGCGGCGGATGCTGTCCCGGTCGCCCGGAAACTGGAACTCGGCCCCGCGCCCGCCGCCGGGCGCCTCTGCGTGCAGGTAGACGAGGCCGACGGGCTTCGCGTCCGTGCCGCCGTCGGGGCCCGCAATCCCGGTGACCGAAACCGCGACATCCGCACGTAACCGCTCGCGCACACCCGCTGCCATCGCCGCAGCCGTCTCGGCCGAAACGGCGCCATACTGTGCCAGCACGTCCGGGGACACGCCGAGCTCGAGCGTTTTCACCCCATCCGCGTACGCGACGACCGAGCCGACGAAGACGTTGCTCGCACCCGGCACGTCCGTCAGCCGCTCCGCGATCATGCCGCCCGTGCAGGACTCCGCCGTGGCCAGCGTCAGGCCACGCTCGTGGCAGGAGGCGAGGACAAGCTCGGCGACGGACGCGTCGGTCTCCGCGAACAGGTATCGGCCAAGCGGCTCGAGCAACCCCTTCGTCAGCTCGTCAGCGCGAGCCTCGGCCCCCGGCTCGACCAGAAGGTCGACATGGATCTCGAAGTCGCGGGCGCAGACAGTGGCCTCCACGCCGTCGCCGTCTCCACCTGCGGCTGCGAGTGCCTTGGCGACCGCAGACTCGGTCGTGCCGAAGAAGCGGAGGAAGCGCCGTTCCGGCGGTTGCGTGCTCGCGAGCAGCGCGCGCACGGGCTCGCTCTCGAGCGCGAACGGCCACAGGCGCTGCAGCTCCCCGGGAGGACCGGGCAGGACGACGACGACCGCGCGCGTGGTTTGCAGGACGAGCCCGGGCGCCGTCCCGGCGAGACCGAGGATGAAAGAGCCCTCCGGGACCGTCGCCTGCTTCCGGACGCCGGGCTCGAAGTCGGCGTACGGGCGGCCGGTGCGCTCGGCGAAGCGACGGGACACGTCGCCGATCTCGCGGTGCAGATCGTCGTCGAGCCGCAGGGGCACACCCGCGGCGCGGGCGAGGAGCTCGACCGTCCGGTCGTCGTGCGTCGGCCCGAGGCCGCCCGAGATGACGCAGAAGTCCGCCCGCAGTCCGTCCCGGAGCGCCTCCTCCAGCTCCTCCTCGCGGTCGCCGACGATCTGGATGCGCGCCGGCTCGAAGCCGAGACGAAGCAGTTCCTGTGCGAGCCAGGGCCCGTTCCGGTCCCTGCGGTCGCCGCGCACGAGCTCGCTGCCGGTGATCACCAAGAAGGCCCTGGGACGGCTCCCGGCGTTCATGGCACGTGAAAGGAACTAGGGCGCGTAGCGCTGTGGCCGTTGCAAGCTAGGCGCCGGTCGCCGCGTGCAATCCGCGCGCCGTCACGACGACGATCTTCGGCCCGCCCGTCGGGAACCGAACGGCGCGGCCGTTCAGCTTCGCGCGCAAGACCTCCGGCCGGCCGACGTCGATCCACAGCCGCCGGCCGACGAACAGCTGCTTCTCCCCCTTCTCGAGCGTCCCCTGGTACACGATCGGCCCGGTCGCCGAGCCGCGGTGCACCTGGAGCCAGCTCGAGTCGAGCGCGGCCGTCACCTCGAGCCGCGCGACCGCGGAACGGCTGGTGTGCACGGGTGGCAGAACGGTCTGCTTCTTCGTCGTCGTCTGCTCGGTCGCGAGCCCCGGGATGCGCTGGTTCCCCGCGCCGCCGCGAGTCCACGCGACGATCACGAGCGCCGTGACGAGCGCGATCCCGAGCAGGGTCAGGAGGACAACTCGGCTCTGGACCCGTGGAGGGCCCGGAGGCCGCCGTGGCGACTGCCGTGGGCGGAGGGGCGAGTCCTCGTCGCCGACGACGTAGCGGGAGTTGTATTCGTCGACGTAGAGCTGGCCGTCGAGCCCTAGGTACTCGGCGTACGAGCGGAGGAAGCCCTTGACGTAGGTCTGCGCAGGCAGGAGGTCGAACTGCTCGTCCTCGAGGGCCCGCAGGTACTTCCCGCGGATTTTCGTCGACTGCTCGATCTCGGGAAAATCGAGAGCCTGGCGCAGGCGCGCCTCCCGCAGACTGGATCCGATCTCGAACATGGCGGCTGGCGGATCGTACCCCCTTAGGCCTTGCCCAGCGAACGGCGCCTAGTGATGCCGTTGGTAGTAGATGACGGCCTCATAGAAGCCGACGGACAACGCGGCCGTCAGCGCAAGTGAGAGCGCCAGGATGCCGAGGACCACGCCCGCGCTGGAAGCACGCGTGGTGCGTCCGTCGAGGCGGAGCCAGGCCAGATTCCGCTTAGCGCGACGGGCCATCCCCAGGCAGAGCGTGCCGAGGACGAAGGCAACCGGGATTGCGTACGCAGCGTCGAGCAGCCCGATCCGCTTCGACTGCCGGGACACGATCACGGCCGCGGGCATGGTCAGGACGCCGAGGACGCCGAGCAGGACGGCAGTCCAGGCCCGCCGCTTACTGCTTGCGATAGGGCCGGCCACTCGCCGCGGGCGGGATCGACCGGCCGATCACACCGGCGACCGCGATCAGGGTCAGCACGTACGGAAGCGCCTGGAAGAGGACGGCCGCGTTCCCCCACGGCTGCCCGAGCCGGAACGCGAGTGCCGTCGAGAAGCCGAAGAGCAGCGCTGCCGCGAACGCGCCGAACGGACGCCAGTTGCCGAAGATCAGCGCCGCCAGCCCGATGAAGCCGCGGCCGGCGGTCATGTTCTCGTTGAACGAGCCGACGAATCCGATCGACAGGTACGCACCGCCGAGCGCGGCGAGCATCCCGGACACGATCACGGACGCGTAGCGGATCCCGTAGACCGAGATCCCGACCGTGTCCGCGGCGCGCGGATGCTCGCCCACGGCACGGATCCGCAGGCCGATCGGCGTTCTGAACATGACGATGTAGGACAGGATGAGCATCGCGAACGTGAACCAGATCATCAGGTTCAGGTGGCCGAAGATCCGGCCGACCGCACCGAGGTGATTCGCACCGGGGATGTTCACGTTCGGCACCTGCGAGATCGACCCGGGGACACCCTGGTCGCCGTACACCTGGATGAAGAAGTAGCCGGTCACGCCGAGCGCGAGGAAGTTGATCGCCGTACCGCTCACGATCTGGTCTGCGCGTAAGTGGATGGACACGAACGCGTGGATCAGGGCCATCAAGCCGCCCGCCACGACGGCGCAGAGGATCCCGAGCGCCCAGTTGCCGAGCTTGTCCGCCCCGAGGACGGCGAAGAACGCACCGGTCAGCATCATCCCCTCGAGGCCGATGTTCACGACGCCGCTCCGCTCCGAGAACATGCCGCCGAGCGCCGCGAAGGTCAGCGGAGTCGCGAACACGAACATCGCACTGAACAGCGGCGTCCACGAGACGACGTACGTCAGATGGCCGGAGCTCGCGTTCGTCGCCAGCACGCCGAGCGCGATCCCGAGAATCCCGGCGGAGACGGCGAACCATCCCAGCCGGCGCGCTCCTCGCGTCGTCGCCCAGATCCCGGCTCCGATCGCAGGGATGCCGGCGAGTGCCGGCCACCACGGCGCGCGCGCGGTGATCGGCGGCAGCGAGAGCACGAACGCGAAACAGCCGAGGACGATGCCGGCGATCGCCACCTCCCGGACACCGACCGCGCGCATGCGCGGCGCTTCTGCGCGCACGGCCATCAGCCGCTCCCCGTCGGTTGGATGTTCTCCGGCCACTGCGCGCGGATCCGTCGCACCAGCCGCTGGCGCGCGTGCCACACGTAGAGGATGAGGACGTCGGCCCCGATGAAGAGCAGGACGAGCGCCTGGATCATCCACGTCAGGTTGCTCGCGAGCGCCGGCGGGAAGACATCGGAGTTGAGGCTGCGCGTCGACGTCCCGTACAGGAGCGACGCGAACAGGACCGCGGACAGGCCGACGCCGATCGCCTTGTTCCGCCCGAGCAGGGCGACGGCGATCCCGATGAACCCGATGTTCGATGTCTGGACGTCGAGGACGCCGAACCGATACTGGTAGCCAAGCATGTCCATCACCCCTGCGAGCCCGGCAAATCCGCCGGCGATCGCCATCGTGATGATGTAGTTCTTCCTGACGCTGATGCCGCCGTAGCGGGCAGCCTCGGGGTTGAACCCGACGGCGCGCACCTCGTAGCCGAGCGTCGTGCGATTGAGCGTGAACCAGAACGCGACGAGCGCGGTGATCGCCACGAAGAAGCCGATGTGGAGCGCCTGCAGCGCCGGGTTCCCCCAGAACGGCCACAGCTTCGCCGAGGGAACCACGTCGTTCGATACCGGCAGCGACGAGTTGAACGAATTCTGGAGCGGCCCGCCCTGGCCGAAGGCCCAGCTACCGAGCCAGTAGGCGATCCAGTTCAGCATGATCGTCGTGATCACCTCGTGCGCGCCGGTCGTCGCCTTCAGGAACCCGGCGATTGCGGCCCATAAGGCGCCGGCGAGCGACGCGACGACGACCGCGAACAAGACGTGCGGAACGTGCGCCATGCCGGGGAAGTTCGTCCCGACCCAGAGGCCGGTGATGACGCCGATCAGGTACTGGCCCTGGCCGCCGATGTTGAAGAGGCCGCAGCGGAACGCGAATGCGACGGCGAGGCCGGTGAGGGTCAGCGTCGTCGCGATGATCAGCATCTGCTGGAGGTTGTACGCATCGTTGTTCACGACCGAGGTGTCCCACCAGAAGAACACGTGATGGTTCGTGAACGGGATGTCGATGTGGTGGTGGCCGAAGTGAATGAACCACGGCAGCCCCGTGCCGGAGACGATTCCCTTGTAGACCTTCCACGGGTTGTGGCCCGTCGCCGCGACGACGACGCCGCCCATGAAGAAGGCGAGCACTGCGGTCAGCAGCGGCGTGATCAGTCCGCCGGCACGCTGGAGGAGCGCGAGCCGGTGTGCGGCCGTCGGCGCGTACGCGGTCGGGTCGGCGCCCATCGGTGCGGGCGTGTGCGGCTCGGTGTCGAGGATCTCGGGCTGGCCGTTCAGCTCGGGATCGCGCGGGGGCTCCGTCACGCCGCGGCCTCGCTACGACGGCCGCCCGTCATGGCGATGCCGAGCTGCTCCTCGCTGACGTCCGGCGTGAACTCGCCGACGATCTGGCCCTCGTAGATGACGAGGATCCTGTCCGACAGCGACAGGATCTCGTCGAGCTCGAGCGACACCAGCAGGACCGCGCGGCCCCCGTCACGCTCCGCGACGAGCCGCTTGTGCACGAACTCGATCGCGCCGACGTCGAGCCCGCGCGTCGGCTGCGCCGCGATCAGGACGCGCGGGTTCCGCGATACCTCGCGCGCGACGACCACCTTCTGCTGGTTGCCGCCGGAGAGCGCCCCGGCGAGCGTCTGGGGCCCGCCGCCGCGCACGTCGAACTCACGAAGCAGCTGCCGCGCGCGCTCGATCACGCGACGCGGGTTGAGCCAGCCCCAGCGGGAGAACGGCGGCTTGTCGTAGTCGTGCAGCGCGATGTTTTCCGCCAGCGAGAACTCCAGCACGAGCCCGCGCCGCTGCCGGTCTTCGGGGATGTGCCCGAGCCCTTCCTCGAGCCGGATGTGCGCGTTGGCGCCGGTGAGCTCCTTGCCGCCGATCGTGACCCGACCGCTCGCGGCCCTGTGCAGGCCCGCGAGCGCGTCGATCAGCTCTGTCTGGCCGTTGCCGTCGACGCCCGCGATGCCGACGATCTCACCGGCCCGCACGTCGAACGAAACGCCTCGCACCACCTCGAGCCCGCGGTCGTCGATCACTCTCAGGTCTTCGACCTGCAGAAGCCGGTCACCGGGGTGCGCGGGGCCCTTGTCGACCCGCAGCAGCACCTCCCGGCCGACCATCGAGCGTGCGAGCCCGGCCTCGGTCGCGCCCGCGCGCGGGACCGTCTCGACCCGCTTCCCGCGCCGGAGCACGGTGATCCGGTCGGCGATCTCGAGCACCTCGTTCAGCTTGTGGCTGATGAAGATGATCGACAGTCCCTGCGCGACGAGCCCCTTGAGGATCGCGAACAGCTCTGTCGCCTCCTGCGGCGTGAGCACGGCGGTCGGCTCGTCGAGGATGAGGATGTCCGCGTCGCGGTAGAGCGCCTTCAGGATCTCGACTCGCTGCTGCTGGCCCACGGTGATGTTCTGGATGCGCGCATCCGGGTCGATCGCGAAGTTGAAGCGCTTCGAGATCTCGCGCACTCGTTCCCGCGCCCCGGAATAATCGAGGAGAACGCCCGCGGTGCGCGGCTCGCTGGCGAGCACGATGTTCTCCGTGACCGTCATCACCGGAATCAGCATGAAGTGCTGGTGGACCATCCCGATCCCGCGGTCGATTGCGTCGTGCGGTGAGGAGAAGTGGACCCGCTCGCCCTTGATCACGATCTCGCCTTCGTCCGCGGAGTACAGCCCGTAGACGATGTTCATCAGCGTCGACTTCCCGGCGCCGTTCTCCCCCAGCAGGGCGTGCACCTCACCGTCGAGGAGGTCGAAATCGATGTGGTCGTTGGCGAGGACGCCGGGGAACTGCTTCGTGATGCCGCGCAGCTCGAGGACGGGGGTCTCGTCCATGGGCGGCGATTCTATGCCGGAAAACGCGTGAGGCGGGTCGCTAGGCGCCCGCCCCACGCTGACTCCGTCAGTCGGCGACTAGACGTTCGTCGGCGGCTTGATCTTCCCGGAGATGATCTGCTTCCGCAGCGTCGCGACCTTCGCGAGCACCTGCGTCCTGAGCTTGCCCTTCAAGCGCGGGCTGATCTTCCCGAGGGCGACCCCGTTGTTCTTCAGGTTGAACACGAGGTTCGATCCGCCCTTGAACTTGCCCTTCTTCGCCGTCGAGATGGCGTCGAAGACCCCGTTGTCGACCCGCTTGACCGCACTCGTGAGGATGTGCTGCCCGAGGAACGACTGGTCGATGTCCACGCCGATCGCGAAGAGACCGTGCTCCTTCGCCGCGCTGAGCGCACCGAGACCGCACAAGCCCGCGACGCCGAAGATGATGTGCGCCCCGCCCGCGATCTCATCCTCCGCGACGTTCTTGCAGAGATCCTGCTTCACGAAGTCCTGCGAGTAGCCGATCTTGACCACCGCGCTCGGCACGCACTTCTTGGCGCCGGCTCGATAGCCCGCGAGGAACGTGTCCACCGGCGGGATCTTGATGCCGCCGACGACGCCGATTGTTGCGTCGCCGTACTTCGACTTCGCCACCATCGCGGCCATGCACCCGATCAGGTAGCTGTTCTCCTGCGTCGCGTACGTGAGGCCCTCGATGTTGTGGACATCCGCGCCCTTGAAGTCACCTGCTGCCGAGGACACGAAGTCGTCGGTGATCGCAAAGTGCGTCTTCGGGAACTGCGCGGCCACGTCCTTGAGGGACGACGCCAGCAGGAATCCGGCCGCGATCACGATGTTCGCCCCCTTGCGAACCGCGGTGGTCAGATTCGGGACGTACTCCCCGGTGCTGTTCGACTGGATGGGGAATACCTGAATCTTCAAGAGCCTCTTCGCCCGGTTCAGCCCTGCCAGCTGTGACTGGTTGAAGCTCTTGTCGTTGAAGCGGCCGACGTCGCTCACCAGGGAGGCGCTGAACGTCGCCTTCGCCGCCTTTGGCTTCGCGCTCACGCTGCCGGCAAGAACCACCGCCAGCGCGGTGAACGCCATGAGCGCAGCCAGAATGCCTGCCGCAAATCGCTTCTTACTCAAGAAAGCCCTCCTCCTCCTACGATCGAATGTCCCACCAGGGGCACGCTGATGCTAAACCCCCCGGACCCTCATGTGAACTAAGACGCGCGCTCCGGAGGCGGGTTAGGGGCGCTGTGAGCGGTAGCTTCCGTCCATGGAGCTCAGCGAGGCGCTCGCGTTCGACCCCTCCGATCCCGGGTTTCTCGCGGATCCGTACCCGACCCTCAACCGGCTGCGTGAGACCGCTCCTGCCTTCTACGACGCGGGACGCGATCGCTGGTTCCTGACCCGCCATGAGGACGTCCGCAGCTGCCTCCGCGACCGGCGGCTCGGACGCAACTTCCGGCACGTGATGTCGCCGGAGGAGATCGGGGTGCCGCCCCTCGACCCGCGCTGGCAGGCCTTCTGGGAGAGCGAGCGCTGGAGCCTGCTCTGGCTCGAGCCACCCGACCACACGCGGATCAGGAAGCTCGTCGCGGCCGCCTTCACGCCGCGGAGCGTCGAGGCCCTGCGCGGGCCCGCCCAAGAGCTGGCACGCGAGGTGCTCGACCCGCTCGTCGAGGCGGGCGAGATGGAGCTCTTGTACGACTACGCGCAGCCGTACTCGATTGCCGTCGTCTGCCGGATGCTCGGCGTTCCGCTCGACCGTCACCGAGACCTGCTCGACTGGTCGCACCGCATGGTGAAGATGTACGAGTTCGACGTTCCGGTCGAGGCCGCGACGGCAGCGAATCGTGCGGCGGCGGGGTTCCGGGACTACGTCCACGAGCTGATCGGCGAGCGGCGCGCGAACCCGCTAGCCGACATGGTCACCGGGCTCGTCGAAGCGCGCGTGGACGGCAGCCGGTTGTCGGACGACGAGATCGTCAGCACGGTGATCGTGCTGCTCAACGCAGGGCACGAGGCGACGGTCAACACCCTGGGGAACGGCATGCTCGCGTTCACGCGTCATCCCGAACAATGGCGGCGCGTCGTCGACGGGGCCGTACCCCCGCTGGCCGCCGGCGAGGAGATGATCCGATTCGATCCGCCCCTGCAGCTGTTCGAGCGCTGGGTGCTGACGGACGATTTCGCGATCGGCGGCGAGCCGATTCCGCGCGGGTCGAAGATCGCGATGCTCTTCGGCGCCGCAAACCGGGACCCGCGCGTGTTCGAGCGTCCCGACGAATTCGACGTGGGCCGCGAGAACGCCGCGCAACACATCGGCTTCGGCGGCGGGATCCACGTCTGCATCGGCGCGCCGCTGGCGCGGATCGAGCTCGAGGCGAGCGTCGAGGCGCTTCGACGCTCGTGGCCGGATCTCCACGTGGTCGAGGAACCGCGCCGGACGGGTGCGTTCGTCATCTGGGGCCTCGACGGCCTCCGGCTCGCTCGCTCCTAGGCCGGCACGGTCGCGAGCCGGGCCTCGAGCTGCGCTCGCGTCGGCAGGCCGGCAATCACGCCGTGGTGTTCGACCATGTGCGCGCCCGCGGCGCACCCCCAGCGAACGGCCTCGTCGTCCGGCCTCTCCTCCCCCAGTGCCACGGCGAACGCCGCGTTGAACGCGTCGCCGGCGCCGCTCTCGTCCACGGTCCTGGCCGGGAAGGCAGGGATGCGCTCTCCGCGCACGTCCGCGCCGTCGGGCCCGCGTGTGACGACGCTGATGTCGATGCCGATCGCCGCAGCTTCGGTCTCATTCGGTGTCAGGTACTTGGCAAGTTCGAGCATCCCTTCGGGCAAGGGCTCCGCCGGGAGCGGCGCGGGGTCCAGGATCGAGCGCACGTTGTGCTCGTGGGCGACGGCGAGGGCGCGCTGCGCGACCGCCACCGGCAGCTCGAGCTGGACGAGGAGGACGTGCGCGGTCGCGATCCACGGGGCGAACGCGTCGACGTGCGCGGGCTCGAGCGCCGCGAGCGCACCCGGCACCGTCACGGTGTGTCTCTCGCCACCCTCGTCGACGAGGATCGCTGCGGCCATCGTCCGTGTCGGCATTCGGAGCACGGCGCTCGCATCGACACCCTCCGCTTCCCAGAGCTTGAATGCCTCGTCGCCGAACGCGTCGGTGCCGACGGCGGTCAGGAGGCAGACCTCTGCCCCGAGCCGGGCGGCGCCGACTGCCTGGTTCGACCCCTTGCCGCCGTGGGCCGTGCGGAACTTCTGGCCGACCACCGTTTCCCCCGCCTCGGGCACGCGCGCCGTCTCGAACGTCAGTCCGACGCCGTAGCTGCCGACAACCGCGATTCGCGCCACGCGCCAACCCTACTCAGCAGGCCTGACTCGCCTGGATCGCTCCCGGCCCAGACGGGCCAGGCATCATTTTCGGGCGATGGCGTTTCTGCGGTCGGGGCTTGCACGGATGAGGGAGCCGCACACGCTTCCGCTCGTGCCCGAGGAGGAGCTCGGGGAGGCGCGTTGGCTGCCTGCTTTGGCCGTGGTGACGGCGGCGCTGCTCTACGCGACGCTCCCCGGACGGTACGTCGCCGGCTCGACGCTCCTCGTCAACACGATCCGCTGGTTCGTCGTCGGCGTGACGGTGGCGCTGATCGTTCCGCTCGCCCTCACGGCCCCGACCCGCAAGCTCGTCCACTCGGTCCCGCGGCGCACGGCGGCGATCGCGCTGATCGCGGTGATCAGCGCGGCGAACGGCGCCTCGATCGTCGTGCTCGTCCATCTGCTCGTGACAGGCCACAAGGTGAACGGGCACGAGCTGATCATCGCGGCGATCCACATCTGGTGCACGAACGTGATCGCGTTCGCGCTGTGGTTCTGGCAGCTCGACTCCGGCGGGCCCGTCGCACGTCGCCGGAAGACCGGCGTGCCCCCGGACTTTCTCTTTCCGCAGCAGGCAGCCCCCGAGTTCGCCCCGCCGAACTGGCAGCCGACGTTCCTCGACTATCTCTATCTCTCGTTCACGAATGCGACGGCATTCAGCCCGACGGACACGATGCCCTTCACACGGTGGGCCAAGATGCTGATGCTCGCCGAGTCGGGCGCGAGTCTCCTGCTGCTCGTGATGGTTGCGGCGCGCGCCGTCAACATCCTGCACTGACCGTCAGCGGGTGACGACGCGCTCGAGCTCGGTCTCGTCGACGAGCACGCGCCGCGGCTTCGAGCCCTCGTACCCTGAGATGATCCCGCGCCGCTCGAGCATGTCGATCAGGCGCCCCGCCCGCGTGTAGCCGACGCGTAGCCGACGCTGGAGCAGCGAGACGGACGCGGTCTGCGTCTGGAGCACGATCTCGATCGCCTTTTCGAGCAGTGGATCCTCGTCCGGGTCGAACTCACCGTCGTCGCCGTCCATGTCCTCCTCGAAGGCCTCCGGCAGCTCGAGCAGCGTCTCGTCCAGCTCCTGCTCGCGCTCGGTGCGGCACTGCTCGACGACCAGTGCGATCTCCTCCTCGGACACGTATGCGCCCTGCACGCGCTGGAGCCGCGACGTTCCGAGCGGCTTGAACAGCATGTCGCCCTGGCCGAGCAGGCTCTCCGCGCCCGCCTGGTCGAGGACGACGCGTGAGTCGGTCTGGGAGGACACGGCGAAGGCGATCCGCGAGGGGACGTTCGCCTTGATCATCCCGGTAATCACGTCCACGGACGGCCGTTGCGTCGCGAGCACCAGGTGGACGCCGACGGCGCGCGACTTCTGCGCCAGGCGGATGACCGCGTCCTCCACCTCCTGGGGCGAGATCATCATCAGGTCGGCGAGCTCGTCGATCACGACGAGCAGGTACGGCATCGTCGTCTCCCCGCGCTGGCGGAGCGAGCGGTTCGCCTCGGCGAGATTGCGCGCGCGGAGCAGCGAGAGCTTCTCGTAGCGCCGCTCCATCTCGCCGACGACGTTCGCAAGCGCGGCCGCCGCCTGCTTCGGGCTCGAGACGACCGGTGTCAGCAGGTGCGGGATCGGCTCGTAGAAGCCGAGCTCGATCCGCTTGGGGTCGATGAGGATCATGCGCACCTCGTCGGGCGTCGAACGGAGCAGGATCGACGTGAGCAGCGTGTTGATGCAGCCCGATTTTCCCGAGCCGGTCGTGCCGGCGATCAGGAGGTGCGGCATGCGCGCGAGATCCGTCCAGACGGCGCTGCCCGAGATGTCCTTCCCGAGCCACACCGCGAGCGGGCTCGCCGTCGACGGGAGGTCGTCGAAGATGTCGCCGAGCGTGACGAGGTTCGGCTGGAGATTCGGAAGCTCGACGCCGACGGCCTGCTTGCCGGGGATCGGCGCCAGGATGCGGATCTCCGTCGTCGCGAGCGCGTACGAGAGGTCGTCCTTCAGAGCGGCCACCTTGGAAACCTTGGTGCCCGGCGCGAGCTGCAGCTCGTAACGCGTCACGCGCGGGCCGGAGATCTGGCCGACGATCGTCGCGTCGACGCCGAAGTGCGCAAGGGTCTGGACGAGAGCCGCGGCCGTCCGCTGCGCGACGTCGGCACTGAGCTCGTTTGCGGGCGGCGAGCGGTGGAGGATCGCCCGGTCGGGGAGGCGGTACTCCTTGACGTGCTCCACCGAGGCGACGTCGAAGAGGCTTGCCTGGTCCGGATCGTCTTCGTGGATCTCCGGTTCCAGCAGCAGCGGCGGCGGATGCGTGTCGCTGACAACGTCGGGATAGTCGTGCAC
>JBASRJ010000315.1:0-6859 GCA_049273785.1 Gaiellaceae bacterium
GCCGAGACCGGGGCGCTTCTTTTCTCCGCGAAGGAGCTTGCGGGACTAGTCGACGAGCACCGGCTCCGTCGTCGCCTTCGGCGCGGGGGCTGCGGACCCGTGCTCGAGCCGCGGCAACCACTCCAGCCACTTCGGCAGGTACCAGTTGGCATCGCCGAGCAGCTTCATCGTCGCCGGCAGCAGCACCGCGCGGACGATCGTCGCGTCGATCAGGACCGCGGCCGCGAGGCCGATGCCCATCTCCTTCATGTCGAGGATCGGCATCAGCGCGAACACTGCGAACGCGCCGACCATCACGAGCGCGGCGCTCGAGATGACGCCGGCAGTGGTGGTGATGCCGTGTTCCACGGCGTCCTCGGTCTTCATGCCGCGGTCGAACGCTTCCCGGACACGGCTGAGGATGAACACGTGGTAGTCCATCGACAGTCCAAACAGGATCACGAACATGAAGATCGGCAGCCACGAGGCGATGCCGCCGTTGCCCTGGAACCCGAGCAGTCCCTCGCCCCAGCCCCACTGGAAGACGGCCACGAGCACGCCGTAGGCCGCTCCGACGGAGAGCAGGTTGAGCACGATCGCCTTCAGCGCGATCACGATCGACCGGAACGAGACGAGCACCAGCAGGAACGCGAAGACGAGGACGAACCCGAACACGATCGGTGCCTTCGCCTTCAGCAACGTGTTCTCGTCAACGGAGTTGGCCGTCTTGCCGGTGACTGCGTACGTCGCACCGGGCACCTTGCCGACGGTCGCCGGCAGGACCTCAGTGCGGAGCGTGGTGAGCGCCGCATTCGACACCTTGTCCGTGCCGTCGCCGGCCAGCGGGATCGAGATCCGCGCCACCGTGTGGGCGTTGTTCACCTCGACGTCGATCGGGCCGTGCATCTGACCGGTCGCGATCGCCTTCGACTTCAGGTCGGCGAACGCCTGCTGCGCCGCCGGTGAGTCGGTGTTCGTCTTGACGGCAACGGTCGCAGGCGAGAAGTCACCGTTCGAGAACGCGTCCTGGATCTTGTTGATCGTCCCGACGGTCGGTGCACTGTTCGGGAGGGCGTTGAGACCGCTCTGCGAGGTATGCAGGTGCAGGGCGGGCAGCGCCATCGCGACCAGCACGGCGCCGGCGATCGTCGCGGCAATAACCGGACGTCGCAGGACACGCGTGATGATCGCCTTCCAGAACCTGTTCTCGCCGTTCTCGCGCCGGAGGCGCTGCAGGAACGGGATCCTGCCCTTCTCGATCTTGTCGCCGAGTCGCGAGAGCAATGCCGGCAGCACGGTCAACGAGCCGAGCATCGCGATACCGACGACCATCATCGTCGCGATGCCGAAGCCCAGATAGGCCTTGTCGCCGGAGAACATCATCCCGGCCATCGCGACCATCACCGTGATGCCGGAGATGAGAACGGACCGGCCCGAGGTTGCGGCTGCGGCTTCGAGCGCCGCACGCGGCCCGCGGCCTGCTGCCCGTTCCTCACGCTCACGCTTGAGGTAGAAGAGCGAGTAGTCGACTCCCACTGCGAGTCCGATCAGCAGGACGACCGCGTCGACGTTGGAGTCCATCGGCACGATCTGGCTCGGCAGGGAGACCAGGAAGACGGTCGCGATCACCGAGGTCAGCGCGAGCAGGAGCGGAATGCTGACCGCGACGAGCGCACCGAAGACGAGCAGCAGCACGATGATCGTGATCGGGATCGACCGCTCACCGGCGAGCTTGAGCTGGTCGCTGAACATCTTGTCGAGGGCCTTGCCCGAGCTGACCGAGCCGGCCTGGTCGACATAAAAGCCGGGGTGCCGGTCGCCGACGTTCACGATCGATCCTTCGATCGCGTCGATCTTCGTCTTCGCCGTGTCGTACTTGCCCTTCATGTCCCAGGTGACCATCACGGAGTGCCGGTCCTTGGACACCTGATCGACGTTGGCGGGGTCGAGCGGCGACTTCAGGTTCTTGATCGCCGGATTGGCCTGCACCGCGCGGGCGACGTCGTTGACCGTCGCGCGGAACGCCGGATCGTCGACCGTCTTGGTCGAGCTCTGCACGAGCACGATCTCGGTCTGCGGATCCACCTGTGGGAACGCCTTCTTGAGGATCTGGTCGGCCTTGTGCGACTGGCCGACGCTGGCGTCGTCGTTCCCGATCGTCTTCGTGCCGACCTGCGTGCCGACGGCGACCGCGAGGACGACGAACGCGAGCCAGCCGAAGACGGCAGTCTTCCAGTGGCTCGCGCTCCAGCGACCCATGCGGGCCGCGATGTTGTTGGAACGCTTGAGGGGTGACAACTCGTTCTCCTTCGCGTTAGAGGTGGGTTAGACGGGGAGTGCTTCGGTTTCGGTGGGAATGCGCGTGCCGGCGACGAAGTGCACGCCGCGGTTCGCTGCGTATGCGTAGGGGTGATGGAACGCGTCCATGGCCGCCGCCGGATCGACGTCGAGGTCGAAGTCGTCGCCGGTCTTGGCGTCGTAGACCGAGACCGTCACGCGATTCGTCTCCGGCTGCCAGAGCAGCGTGACCTCGAGACCGTCGTTCGAGCGGAAGTCCAGTTCAAGTGTCTGCGTGCTCGCCATGTCTGCCTCCTGAGTGCTTTGCATTGCGAGCTCAGCGTCCCATCGTTCGAAGCGCGCCGGTATGCGGCGCGCCGGTGTCTTTCCGGTGACAAACACGCTGCCGGTAGTCCGGTTATGCGAACCCCGAAAGCGGATCGGACCCGGAGGGTCTGATCCTGGAAAAGGGAGAAGCCCGCCGGGGGGAGCGGGCTTCACGTCATGCGGGAGGAGAGATGGCCTACGCGGCCTGGGGGAGAGGGAGTGGCTCGGGGTTGTGGCTCTCGATCAGCGCGTGTGAGAGCTCCCACTGGCGGCGCACGATCTCGAGGCGATTGCGCTCGAGGTCGGCGGTGCTCGCGCCGCGGTCTCGAAGCGACTGGCGCTCCAAGACCAACCGGCGAAGCCTTTCCGTGAGCTGCTCGACCTTCATGGAGAGAGCTTGGCTCGTCGCGCGCTGCGGCACCATGCGGCCGGCAGGCGTTTCGAGGTACGGCTAGCCCTACGACCGCAAAAAGGTAAGAACGGCCAGCACGCGGCGGTGATCCTGGTCGGTCGAGGACAGCCGCAGCTTCCCGAAGATGCTCGTGACGTGCTTCTCGACGGCGCGCAGCGTGATCACCATCTTCTCGGCGATCGCCTGGTTGGACTTCCCCTCGGCCATCAGCTCCAGCACCTCGCGCTCCCGCGGGGTCAGGGCCTCGAGCGGGTCGTCGCGGCGCCGGCGACCGACGAGCTCGGAGACGACCGCGGGATCGAGCGCCGAGCCGCCCTCGCCGACCCGCCGCACGGCCGCGGCGAACTCGTCCACGTCGGCGACGCGGTCTTTGAGGAGGTAGCCGACTCCTTCGGCGTTCTGGCCCAGCAGCTCCATCGCGTAGCCGGGCTCCACGTACTGGGAGAGGACGAGCACGCCGCAGTCCGGGAAGCGCTCTCGGATCTCCTGGGCCGCCCGCAGCCCTTCATCCGTCTGGGTCGGAGGCATGCGGATGTCGACGAGCGCGACATCCGGCTTGTGCATGGCGACGTGCCGCAGTAGATCCTCGGCCGTGCCGCCCTGGGCGACGACGTCGAAGCCGGCGTCCTCCAGCAAGCGGGCGACGCCCTCGCGCAGCAGGACGGAGTCGTCGGCGAGGACTATCCGCATCCCGCGCAGCTCCTTTCGCGAGAACTTGAGCGCCGGGAAGCGCTTCGGGAGGCCCGGAACCGCGAGCTGGAAGATGTGCTCCGGCTCGGGGAGCCCGTGCAGCTCGTGAACGCCCAGATCCTCGAGCTCGTGCTCGCCGTCGAGGGCGTCGCGAGTCTCCTGCGACAGGAGCACCTGGCCGCCGTGGCCCGCCTGGCAGATCCGGGCCGCGCGGTGGACGTCGAGGCCGAAGTAGCCCTCAGGCCGGACCGAAGGCTCCCCGGTGTGCATCCCCATGCGGACGCGCACCTCCACGCCGTCCGGCCACGCATGGTCGTTGAAGGACTGCTGGGCGGCGACAGCCGCCGAGATCGCGCCGTCCGCGTCCGGAAAGACGACGAAGAACTCGTCGCCGCGGCAGTCGACCTCGTGGCCCGCGGCTTCGGCGACGGCGCCACGGATGAGGCTGCGGTGGTCGTCGAGGACGCGCTCGTACCGGCTTCCGAGCTGCTGGACGAGTCCCGTCGACCCCTCGACGTCCGTGAACAGCAGCGTGACAGTTCCATGGGGAAGTTCCGACACGGTGGCAGACGGCTCAGCCTACCCCCAACGGGATTTCGGCCCGAATCGTCGTTCCCTCCCCGGGGAGGCTCTCGACCTCGAGCGTGCCGTTCAGGGCGCCGACCCGGTCGGCCAGTCCCCGCAGGCCCGATCCGTGCGCGGGATCGGCACCGCCGACGCCGTCGTCCGAGACCTCGACGTACGCCGCGCCGTTCAGCTGCGCGACCTTGACCCGGACGAAGGAGGCCTGGGCGTATTTCGCGACGTTGGCGAGCGACTCCGAGACGACGTAGTAGGCGGCCGCCTCGACGGGCGGAGGCAGGCTCGTCTCCCCGCGCTCGATCTCGACGGGTAGCGGCACGCGCGAGGCGAGCGCCTCCAGCGCGGCGTCGAGGCCGCGGTCCGTGAGGATCGCCGGGTGAATGCCGCGTGCGAGCTCCCGCAGCTCCTCGAGCGCCTGCGAGAGCTCCTCGCGGGCCGAATCGAGCAGTTGCTCGGCGACCGCGGGATTCTTCTGCAGCTGAGTCTGCGCGAGGCGAAGCGACAGCGACAGCGAGACGAGCCGCTGCTGGGCGCCGTCGTGCAGGTTCCGCTCGAGGCGCCGCCGCTCCTCGTCGCCGGCCGCGACGATGCGCGCGCGCGACGCCTGGAGCTCCTGTTCTTGCAGCTTCCGCTCGGTGATGTTGCGGACGATCAGGAGGAACTCGTCCTCGCCGCTCGCTGCGATTCGCCCTTCGTAGTCGCGCATGCCCTCGCCGAAGCCGAGCTGGTACTCGAGCGTCTCGACCTTGCGCTCCTCGACCGCGCGCCGCCCTGAGGCCATGATCCGGTCGGCGAGCTCCTCGGGCAGTCGCTGCCAGACGGTCTTGCCGATCACCTCCGTCACCAGGAGGTCGTATTCGCTCGGCGCCCGGTAGTCGAGGTACCGGCCGTCGGTCGAGATCCGGAAGATCAGGTCCGGAATCGCGTCCAGCAGCGCGCGGTTGCGAATCTCCGTAGCCCGTAGCGCCCGCTCGCCGCGATCCTTCTCCAGGCCCATGCGGACGACGCCGACGACCTCTTCCAGCATGTCCGGGTCCTCGAGTAATGCTCGATCGTGCAGGAGCGCGGCGATCGGCTTGTCGTTGTAGTTCACCTTCGTGGTGACACGCGTCGGCGTGTCCTCGGGGATGACGAACGGCTTGCCGCGCACGTTCACGTAGCCGTGCACCTCGTCGAGCCAGTACCCGAGCCGAAGCGTTGGATCGTCGAGCGCTTCCCGGAGCCCGCGCTCCGCTTCGCCCAGCGACAGCTCGTCCGGCGACTCGACGATCAGGCGGAGGATTCCGGCCCGCTGGAGCCGGATTCGGAGGAGGCCGACCAGGAACGCGAGCGGCACCGTCCCGAACGAGACGAGGACGAACCAGTTGATCGTGTGGGTCGCCTGCGCGCTGATCCAGGCGGCGATCAGCATGGCGGCGATCAGCGCGAGCGTGACCGTCGAGGTGATCACGACCGGGGCGAGCGAGCGGCGTGCAGCCGGGGTGGCGTTGCGGAAGCGCCGGTAGAGGACTGCGAAGGCGGCACAGAGGAGCGCGAGACCGATCCCGCGCTGGAGGCTGATCAACACCTCCCCGGCCCAGTGCTGGTGCGTGATGACGAAGACGTTGTCGGGGCACGCCGCGCACGGCCGGTTGGCGTTGCCGATGTGGTCGCGGGTGAGCATGTACGCCCACTGCAGGACGGTCACGTCGAAGTACGCGAGCACCACGATCGCGCGCGCCATCGGCGTCTCGAGCCGCCCGTTCGGGAACGAGAGGATCAGATGGGCGAACGCCCCGTACACGAGGAGGCTGAGGGCGGTGCCGATCGTGTAGACCGCGGCGCTGTTCGCCTCCGCCAGCGAGCTCAGGAACCAGAAGAAGCCGACAATCGCCATCAGCACGCCGATCCTGTTTTCGGGCCGGCGGACGGTCGCGACCAGGCCGCAGCCGACGAAGATCAGGCCGAGGCCGACGATCATGGCGGCGCGCGCGGCGGGGTCGTCCTCGTGGTTACTGGAGAGGACGAGCGCCAGCGACGCCGCGGCCGCCGCCAGCGCGACCGACCACGCCGCGATCAAGAGGCGTTGGGTCACCCCAGGAGCGTAGTGAGCACTGCACCCGAGAGCTCGGCTTTCGGCACGAAGCCGCGCGCGCCGCACTCACCGACGCACTTGCCGTAGTCGACGCTGTCCCTGCTCGAGGTCAGGATCACCTCGGGCGCGCTGTCGCTCTCCGCCAGCCGCTTGGCGACCTCGAACCCGTCGAGGTCCGGCAGCTGGACGTCGAGCAGGACGACGTCCGGATGCAGCTCTTCCGCGGCCGCGAGCGCACCGGCGCCGTCCGCGGCCTCTCCGACGACGTCGTACCCCTCCGACTCGAGCAACTTCCGGGCGCTCGCCCGAAAGCTGGGGTGGTCGTCGACGATGAGGACTCTCACTGTCTCATCGTCGCAGGGGAGGGGGGATCGCTGAATACGGTTAGCCGCACTCTTTTCGACCCCCTTTCAGGCCCTCGCGGCGGCCTGTTCACGTAGTTTGGCCCCTGTTGCCTCCTGGGCGAACGGGATCTCGACGTAGAAGACGGATCCCCGGCCCTCGTTCGCCTCGACCCA
>JBASRJ010000339.1:0-6159 GCA_049273785.1 Gaiellaceae bacterium
GACGGGCCTTGCCCGTCACGGCCGCAAACGCACGCCGTGAGTTCGTTCCTCGCGAAGTCGTCATGGTGCCGCCGCAGGCGGCGCCGGACTTCGCGAGGCCCGTGGCTATACTGACCGCCGCTCATGGCCATGGAGCAAACAGAGACGAGAGTCGCCGGCGACGGCGTCTGGACGACCGGTCCGGACGGCGAGCTGATCCCGGACTACGAGTCGACCTTCCCCACGATCAACGAGGGCGAGGTCGTCCACGGCAAGGTCGTCCGGGTCGACAAGGACGAGGTGCTCGTCGACATCGGCTACAAGTCCGAAGGGGTCATCCCGGTCGCCGAGCTCTCGATCCGCCGCTCGGTCAACCCGGCAGACGAGGTGTCCCTGGGTGACGAGATCGATGCGCTCGTCCTGACGAAGGAGGACGCGGAGGGTCGCCTGATCCTGTCGAAGAAGCGCGCGCGCTTCGAGCTGGCGTGGAAGGCGATCGAGCGCGCGGCCGAGTCCGGCGAGCCCGTCAACGGCCGGGTGATCGAGGTCGTCAAGGGTGGCCTGATCCTCGACCTCGGCGTGCGCGGCTTCCTGCCGGCGTCGCTCGTCGACATCCGCCGCGTTCAGGACCTCGACGAGTTCATGGGGCAGGAGCTGCGCTGCAAGGTGATCGAGCTGAACCGCTCGCGCAACAACGTCGTCCTGTCGCGCCGAGCAGTCTTGGAAGACGAGCGCAAGGAGATGCGCCAGGCGATCCTCGACCGGCTGAATCCGGGCGACGTCGTCGACGGAACGATCTCGAACATCGTCGACTTCGGCGCCTTTGTCGACCTCGACGGCATGGACGGGCTGATCCACATCTCCGAGCTCTCTTGGTCACACGTGAACCATCCGTCCGAGGTGCTCGACATCGGGCAGCAGGTGAAGGTGAAAGTGCTGGACATCGACCGAGAGCGGCAGCGCATCTCGCTAGGCCTCAAGCAGACGCAGACCGATCCGTGGCAGCAGGTGCTCGAGCAGTACAAGGAGGGCGACACCGTCGAAGGGCGCGTGACGAAGGTCGTCACGTTCGGCGCGTTCGTCGAGATCCTCCCCGGCGTGGAAGGTCTCGTGCACATCTCCGAGCTCGCGCATCATCACGTCGAGAATCCGCGTGAGGTCGTGTCGCAGGGGGACGTCGTGCCGGTGCTGATTCTCGAGGTCGACGCGGAGCGGCGTCGCTTGTCGCTGTCGCTGAAGCGCGTCGAGAACGGCCATCGTCCATCACAGGCGGACGAGCCGATTCAGGGAACGCCGCATCTCGACCTCTCCGAGGACGTGTTCAGCGATCCCGAGCTGGCGCCCGAGGCCCCGCCGCTCGAGGAACACGCGGCCGCCGAGGCGCCGTCCGGTGACGCGGTGGAGCCCGAAGCAGTGAACGCAGGCGAGGACGTCGATCCGGCCGCGGCCGACGAGGTCGCGTCTGCCTCTGAAGAGCGCTAGCCGGGCGAGCTCACGCCCGATCACCGTCGCCGTCACGGGCGGCATCGGCGCGGGCAAGTCCGAGGCGCTCGAAGCGTTCGCCCGGCACGGCGCGGCAACGATCTCGAGCGACGAGATCGTCCACCGGCTGCTGCGTGGGGACGAGGACGTGCACGCCGCCTTGCGCGAGCGCTGGGGCGACGGCATCGTCGGGGACAACGGCGCCGATCGCGCCGCGATTGCGGCGATCGTGTTCGACGACCGCGATCAGCTGGCCTGGCTCGAATCCTTGCTCCATCCGAAGGTCGTGCGGGAATACCTTGCATGGCGCGAGCAGCAGACGGCCGCAGTCGCGGTCACCGAGGTTCCGCTCCTCTACGAAACCGGCGGCGACGAGCGTTTCGACGCGGTCGTCGTCGTCGCGGCTCCGCCGGAGCTCCGCGCCGAGCGATCGCGCGTGCGCGCAGACGCGCGCGAGGCACGGCTGATTCCAGACGAGGAAAAGGTGCAGCGGGCGGACTTCGCGTACGTCAACGACGGGACGCTGGAAGAGCTCGACGCCTTCGTCGGAGACGTCATGGCGCGGTTGACCCGGTGAAGCGGCTCATCACCGCGGGCGCGCTTGCGGCCGTCTTGGCCGGGTCGTTCGCCCTGTTGCACACCTCGAAGCCGGGCTGGTGGGAACGGCTCTGGTATCCGCTCAACTACGAGCAGATCGTGCGAGGTCATGCGCGGCACTACGAGCTCGACCCGGCACTGCTCGCGGCTGTCATCTACCAGGAGTCGAAGTTCAAGGCGAACGCGCGCTCGAAGTCGGGAGCGATCGGCCTGATGCAGCTCCTCCCCGACACGGCGAAGGGAATCGCCGTGCATACGGGCGGTGCGCAGTTCGTGGTCGCCGATCTCTACAACCCGGAGATCAACGTCCGCTACGGCGCCTGGTACCTGCACCATCTGATGCAGAAGTACGGGGACGAGCGGACGGCGCTCGCCGCCTACAACGCGGGCCAGAACAACGTCGACCGCTGGCGCCGCGACGGTGTCAGGATTCAGTTCTCGGAGACGCGCGCGTACGTGAAGCGGGTCGAGGACCTGAAGAAGATCTACCGCAACGCCTACGGCGCCAAGCTCGGCGGCTAGGGCGCTTTCGGCGGCGCGGGAACCGGCGGCGGGGGGTTAGGGCAGCCGGCCTCGGCCCCGACCTTGTCGCTGTTGACCTGATTCACGATCGTGAAGCGACGGTTGAGCGTGCGCGTGTTCCAGCGCATGTCGAACGCCTGGACGGAGACCTGGTAGACGCCGTTCGGCAGCGTCCGCGTGTCCAGGCCGCCGGGCGGCGTCAGGTTGTACAGGAAGCGCCCGGGCATCAGGTTGTACTGACGTGGGCCGAAGCGGGGTGCGTTCTGGTATGTCCCGCGTGCGTAGATCTGCCAGAAATCCGGCTCGAGCGGAAGTGTCCCGCGGAAGTCGGCCGCGATCGTCCGGTACGAGATCACCTGCCCACTGCCGACGCGCCGCAACGTCCAGCGCACCAGCGCCGGCGCGATCGGAAACGCCCCGAACGAGCCCGAGATCTTGATCTGCGGCGTATCGAACGCGTCGGCCACGAGCGAGATCTGTCCGCACACGCCCAGTGGATCGAGCTGCTGAAGCGTGTTGCCGCGGCGGAAGATCACCTCGGCGACCGTCGGCGCCGTCGTGTCGCGATAGGGCGCGATGCCACCCTTGGCGAGCGGGTTCCAGACCCGGAAGCCGCGGATCTCGGTCAGGTGCACGTGGCCGGCGCCGTGCTTGATGTAGCCGAGCAGCGTCTGCTGCGCGACGACGTGCGCGCCGTTCTCCACGACGGGGACGAGGTGGAAGTACTGGAAGACCCTCCCGTCGCTCGTCTTCACCGCGATGCTCTCCGCGTCGAGCAAGACGGCCGTTCCCGAGACGACCGGGTAGACGTTGGTGCCGTCGGGCGCGGCGATGTCGATGCCGTTGTGGAACTGGAAGCTTCCCGGCCCTTCGATCCCGTTCTGGAAGAGCGCGAGCTGAAAGACGGTGCGCGGATCGCCGAAGTTCGCGCGGATCGGGTGCTGCTTGTTGAACGGCTTGACGGGCCAGGGGTACGCGGCGGCCTGAGTCGATGCGACGAGCGCGGCGACCAGAACGGCGAGGAAGAGGGGGAGGCGCACGGGTAGTGGGACGAGTTCGACCTGGGGGAGGTTAGTCCCCTCATCGGCCGCGCGTGCGAATCACCTGAGGGGAGCCGTGCCCGCGCCCTCCCGCGAAGCTGCCGAAGCTACCCTTGACCGCGTGCCCGCCTTCAAGACCTCCGACGCGTACCGGCCGACCGGCGACCAGCCGACGGCGATCGCGACCCTCAAGGAGAGCCTGACGGCCGGCGAGCGCTTCCAGACGCTCGTCGGCGCGACCGGCACCGGCAAGACTGCCACGATGGCGTGGACGATCGAGCAGATCGGCAAGCCGGCGCTCGTGATCGCCCACAACAAGACGCTCGCGGCGCAGCTCTGCAACGAGTTCCGGGAGTTCTTCCCGCACAACGCCGTCGAGTACTTCGTCTCTTACTACGACTACTACCAGCCCGAGGCCTACGTCCCGCAGGCCGACCTGTACATCGAGAAGGACTCCTCGCAGAACGACGACATTGCGCGGCTTCGGCTCGCTGCGACCTCGGCGCTGTTCACGCGACAGGACGTCGTGGTGGTCGCCTCGGTCTCCTGCATCTACGGTCTCGGCTCCCCTGAGGAATGGCGCGACAGGGTGGTCATCCTCGAGGTGGGGGAGGAGCACGACCGCGACCTGATGCTGCGCAAGCTGATCGACTCGCAGTACGTACGCAATGACACGCTTCTGGGCCGCGGGCGATTTCGCGTCAAAGGGGACGTCGTCGAGGTGCAGCCCGCGAACCAGGAGACCGCGTATCGCATCTCGTTCTTCGGGGACGAGGTGGAGCAGATCACGCACTTCGACCCTCTGACCGGCGAGATCCTGAGCAAGATGGACAACATCGCCATCTGGCCGGCGACGGAGTACGTCACGTCGACGCCGACCATCGAGCGCGCCGTGGTCGAGATCCGGCACGAGCTGGAGGAGCGAGTCAAGGAGCTCGAGTCGGAGAACAAGCTACTCGAGGCGCACCGGCTCAGACAGCGGACGGAGTACGACCTCGAGATGATGCAGGAGCTCGGGTTCTGCAACGGGATCGAGAACTACTCGCGCATCCTTGAAGGGCGCGCGCCCGGGACGCACCCGTTCACGCTCCTCGACTACTTCGCCAAGGACTTCGTCGTCTTCATCGACGAGTCGCACCAGACCGTTCCGCAGATCGGCGGGATGCACGAGGGCGACCGCTCACGGAAGCAGACGCTCGTCGAGTACGGATTCCGGCTGCCGTCGGCGCTCGACAACCGTCCGCTTCGTTTCGACGAGTTCCTCGAGAAGGTGCCGCAGATCGTGTTCGTGTCCGCGACCCCCGGGCCGTTCGAGCTGCGCAACTCGACCCGCGTTGCGGAGCAGCTGATCCGCCCGACAGGCATCGTCGACCCGGAGGTCGAGCTGCGCGCGACGAAGAACCAGATCGACGATCTCCTGAACGAGGTCCGCCGCCGCGAGGAGGTCGGCGAGCGCGTGCTCGTGACGACGCTGACGAAGAAGATGGCGGAGGACCTGACGGACTACCTGCTCGAGTCCGGCGTCAAGGCGCGCTACCTGCACTCGGAGATCGACACGCTCGAGCGGATCCAGATCATCCGCGAGCTGCGGCTCGGCGACTACGACGTGCTCGTGGGCGTCAACCTGCTGCGGGAAGGGCTCGACCTCCCCGAGGTATCGCTGGTCGCGATCCTCGACGCGGACAAGGAAGGCTTCCTGCGCGGGAAGACGGCACTGATCCAGACGATCGGCCGGGCGGCGCGAAACGTGAACGGCAAGGTGCTGCTCTACGCGGACAAGATGACGGAGGCGATCCAGGGGGCGCTCGGCGAGACGGACCGCCGCCGCGCGGTCCAGGTCGCGTACAACGAGGAGCACGGGATCACGCCGGAGACGATCCAGAAAGGCGTGTCCGACATCGCGGAGTTCCTGTCGCTCGAGCAGCCGACGGTGCCGTCGACGAAGCGGCGCCGCGGGCGGAAGGACGTGGAAGGCCTCGACCGCGGCGAGCTGGAGAAGCTCGTGATCCAGCTGGAGGAGGAGATGTTCGCCGCGGCGGAAGAGCTCCGCTTCGAGTACGCGGCAAAGCTGCGCGACGAGATCAAGGAGATCCGCCGCGAGCTCTTGGCGCTGACCGCCGTCTAGCGGGGTCGCACAGGCGGACGCACTCGCACGCCGCGCGTCGTTAGCTAGAGGGCGCCGCTGCCGAGACGCGCACGGGTGCGCTCCACGGAAAATCGATCCAGCGGTCGGTGCGGCGCCAGACGTAGTCGCAACGGACGACCGACTGCGGCTTCTCGTAGAGCACGGCCGTTCGCACTTCGGGGACGTGCTGCGCGCAGAACTCGCTCGCCAGCGCAAGCGTGCGGCCCGTGTCCGCCACGTCGTCGACGACGAGCAGACGGTTGGCGCGAAGGAGCGCGAGGTCGGGCACGGGCGGAAGGAGCAACGGATCCTCCAGCCGCTCGTCGACCCCCGTGTAGAACTCGACGTTCAGCGTCGCCATGTTCTTCACGCCGAGGGCATAGGCGAGCGCGCCGCCGAGCGGCAGCCCGCCGC
>JBASRJ010000345.1:0-7633 GCA_049273785.1 Gaiellaceae bacterium
GCGGTACCCATCGCGACCGCGGCCGCCCCGGGACGGTACGTGCAGATTGGCGGCGAGCTCGTCCTGCCGGCGCAGCTGTCGTCGTGGCAGGCGCACGTAGGGCAGGCCTCGGCGCCGCGGCTCGTTCAGATCGGCGGCGCACTCGTCGCGCCGAAGAACGTGTCGCGATACCAGCAGCAGCTCTCGAAGTCCACGTCGTCGAGCGCGTCGGTGGAGTCGGGCGCCGGCGGCTCGGGCATCGACTGGAGCGACGCCGGTATCGGCCTCGCAGCGGGGCTCGGGACAGCGCTGTTCGTCGCCGCGTCCGCCTACGTGCGGCGCATGCGGCTCGCCCAGGCGTAAAGCAGTCGGCTCGGCGGAGAGTGAGCGATCACTCCGAGCGGAGCCGCTCTCGCCATGCCTCGCCGGCAGCTCGTCCCTCGGGCGTCGCGAGAAAGTGCTCCAGCGGGACGTGCAGGAATGCCGCGCGAGCCTCGGCGAGCGCTTCGTCGCCGTCGGTCAGTCGTGCGCGCACGTGGATGCGGCGTCCGCGCGCCGACTCCAGCTCGGAGCGAAGCAGCAGCTCCGTGTTGATCGGCACTGGGTGCCGGTAGCGGATGAAGATCCGCGCCGTCACCGCGGGAAACCGGTACCACGTCGCAAGCAGCCCGCACGCCTCGTCGAGCGCCGCCGCCACGAACCCTCCGTGCACGATGCCCGGGCCGGCTTGATGCCGCTCGTCGAAGTGCGTGTACGCCTCGTACTCCTCGATCCCCTCGCTCTCAGGCAGCGGGAGGTGCAGGCCGGCCGGGCTGTCGCCGCAACCCCAGCAGGCGGGGTCGTGGTGCGGCGGGATCCGTTCGACGCTCATCCGGGCAGGGCTGAAAACATCACGGTCTGACCCCAGGTGTGCCGAAGGTGTGACTTTCTCTCCACAGCTGTCCGCTTCGGCGGAGGCCGCCGCGACTCCGTCTGAGACGACCGGTCGACACAATTCGAACTCAGGGAAGCCCGCCGCGCTCGCTGAGTCGCCGCTTGCGGCGCCGCCTCCAGGAGGCGCGGCTTTGGCGCGGCTCCGTCTGAAACGACCGGTCGACACAATTCGAACTCAGCGAAGCCCACCACGTTCGCTGTGCGCGCGGAAGAAGTTCTCACTCCCGGCGGTCGCCATCGCAGCGCTGGCGGAGATCTCGAGCGCGAGCGTCGCCGCCGCCACGATCTGGGCGAAGCGGTACACCTTCCCCGGGCCTGCGCAGCCGATCGACTCGAGCCACGCGTGCGCGTACGGAAACGTCGTGCCGCCGCCGACCGTTCCGACCTCGAGCCCCGGGAGGCGGAGCGCGCAATGGATTCCGCCGTCGACGCGCCGACCGGTCCCGTGCGCCATTGAGCTCGTCCCGACCATGCCGAGGTCCTGACCGGTCGCGGCAAAGATCGCGGCGATCGCGGATGCGGGCGTGAACGCGACCGACTGCATTCCCGATGCGACCGCGCCGTGTGTCCCGGCGAACGACAGCTCGAGCAGGTCGTCGATCGTGGTCCGCAGTACGCGCCGGACGGCATCGTCGCTGAGCGTCGCCTCGGCGAGGACCGTCTTTCCGTGTCCGCCTCGCTCGAAGTACCGGTGTGAGGGCTTCTTGTCGCCGCCCATGTTCGCCTCGAGGATTGCGCGCTCCGCCTTCACCGGCGCATGCTCCAGCACGTAACCCATGTTCAGCGCGTACGCGTTTCGCGTCATCATGTTCGGCCCGCACGCATCGCCGGTCGTGAACGCAAAGAGCACGTGGCACATCGGCCCGACGACGTGTGTCTCGACCTCGCGAAGCTTCGCGCGCTTCGAGATCCAGTCCTCCTGGCGCTCGGCGAGCCAGCGACGCATCTCGGCGACGTGCGCGTCGAGGAAACGCGCGAGCTGGACGGCCTCCTCGGTCGAGCGGCAGACGAAGCACGACGCCCGCGTGATCCGGTCCTGCACGACCCACGTCCGAAACCCGCCCGACTCGGCAGCCGCGCGCGCGCCGCGGTAAAGCGACGCAGACAGCCCGCCTTCCGTGTGCGCGAGCGGGACGTAGACCTGGTCGCGCTCCCGGCCGGTCTCTGCGACGCGGCCGAAGGGCTCCTCGAGCTCGTAGACGCCGAGCTCGAGGTCGAGCGGCCCGACGACGGAGACCGGGATGACCGCGGCGCCGGTCAGCATCTCGTTCGCGGAGGCGAACGGCGACAAATCGATCGCGGTCACATCGCCATCCAGCCCGAGCGCCTCCTGGCGCGCGCGAATCGACGGAGCGTCGTTCTTCCGTGGCCACCGCTTCAGCTGCATGCTCGGAGCTTACGCCCGGGGCAGACCTGATCCGGCGTACGATCAGGCGCCGATGGAGGGCGCCACCGTCAGCATTGCGCTCGAGGTCGAGGCCGAGCCGGCCGCGGCCTTCGAGACTCTCATCGACGAGCTCGGAGCCTCGCTCGGCCGCATCGGCATCGAGTTCAGCCCGGGCCCGAACGGACGGATCCTCGAAAGCGGCTTCGAGGTCGGGAGGGTCGTTGCCTGGGATCCACCGGGTCGCGTGCTGTTCCGGTGGCGCGCCGCCGAGTGGGACGAGCACGACGTGACCGAGCTGGAACTTCGGTGCGAGTCGGCAGGCGAAGCGACGCGAATGACACTCGAGCATCGGGGCTTTGGGCACCAGTTCTGGGCCGAGCCCGAGATCCTCGGCTGGTTCGCCGACCAGGTCGCGGCGCCGTTCCTCGCGAGGTCTGCGCCTCGGATGTTCGGCAACTGGCTCACCGATCGCGCGGCGCGCCGCCCGTCCGGCGGCTTCGCGCGAACCAGCTACCGGGACCCGACGCATCACCGGCCCTCGTTCGGCGCCGTGCTCGCGACTCTTCAGCCGGGTCCCGACGACGTGTTGCTCGAGATCGGCTGCGGCGGCGGAGCGTTTCTCGAGCAGGCGCTGCGCAGCGGCTGCCGGGCGGCGGCCGTCGATCACAGCCCCGACATGGTTCGCGTCGCTCGTGAGCTGAACGCCGACGCGATTGCGGACGGCCGGCTCGAGATCGAACAGGGCGACGCGGCCAAGCTGCCGTTCGAGGACGACAGGTTCACGTGCGCGGCGATGATGCAGGTGTTCTTCTTCCTCCCGAACCCTGCAGCAGTGCTGGCGGAATGCCGCCGCGTTCTTCGCCCCGACGGCCGCCTCGCCGTGTTCACCGTGTCGGAGGAAGCCCGGGGAAGCCCCGCATCGCCCGAACCGATGGCGAGCCGGTCGCGCTTCTACACCGACGATGAGCTCGTGCAGCTTGCGCGGGAGGCCGGCTTCGCCGAGGCACACGTGAGCCGCCCCGATCTCGAGCCCTTCGCACGCGAGGCAGGCCTGCCGGAGGACGTCGTCGCGCTCTTCGCCGAAAACGAGCGAGCAGGCCAGCTGCTCGTGGCCCGCTAGTAGGCTCCCCTCGATGGCAACGGAGCAGCTCACCGAGGAGACGAGCGCCGGCCGGGACGCGTACGCGGGCGTCCTGCGCTTCTACGAGCTCGCCAAGCGGCAGGAGTGGCAGGTTCGCGATCTGCCGTGGGGCGAGCTGCCGCCGATTCCGGAGGGGAAGGGATCGCCGGAACGGCGCGCGCGCCGAAAAGACATGTGGCGCTCGGTCCTCACGCAACAGCTCCAGGCGGACATGTTGGCCTGCGACATGGCGTCGCAGCTCTTGAACATCACGCCGGATCCCGAAGCGAGGCTCTACTACTCGACGATGGTGCAGGACGAGTCGCGCCACACGGAGGCGTGGCTGAAGCTGATCGCCGAGGTGGGCGACACCGCCGAACGCGACCCGCACCTCGACCGGCTCGCGCACATGACGCTCGAGGCTGACACGCTGGAAGAAAAAGTCTTCCTGATGCAGGTTTTCTACGAACGCTTGATCATCGCGCGGTTCCGGCTGATCGCAAGGTCCTCGCGCGGCACCGTGCTGGAGGATCTCTGCAACCGCCTCGCGACCGACGACGGCATTCACCACGGTGCGGGCATGGCCTACGAGCGCGTCTTGCTCGAGAGCGCGCCGAAGAAGACGAAGCGGCAGCTGGTGGATGCGGCGAACCGGCTCCTGCCGATCTTCGCCGCCCATGCGATGTGGCGCCCGCGAGAGCGGGCTTTCATCGGCAACGCCATGCGCTCGCGCGACGTGCAGCGCCTGCGCGAGGACCTCGAGCAGGGTGTCCGTCTCGCCGAATCGCTCGGCCTGGACGTCAGCGACGTCGAGCTCCCCCTGACGTAGATGCCTGCGACGATGATGGACGGCGCCGCCCTCGCGGCGCGCATCCGCTCGGACGTGAAGGCCGAGGTCGCGGCACTCGGCGAGATCGGCCTCGCCACCGTTCTCGTCGGTGACGACCCGGCCTCCGAGATCTACATCCGTCGCAAGCACAAGGCTGCGGAAGAGGTCGGTATCCGCGCGCTGGACCGGCGCCTGCCGGCGGAGACCTCGGAGGGCGACCTGCTCGAGCTCGTGAGCGAGCTCAACGAGGACGACTCGATCGACGGGATCCTCGTGCAGACGCCGCTCCCGCCGCAGATCGACGAGGCCCACATCATGCGGACGATCGACCCCATCAAGGACGTCGACGGGCTGCATCCGTTCAACGCGGGCCAGCTCTTTCTCGGCCACCAGACGCTCGTGCCGGCGACGCCCCTCGGCGCCATGACGCTGCTCGACGAGTACCGGATCCCGCTCGCTGGGCAGCGAGCCGTCGTGGTGGGCCGGAGCTCACTCGTCGGGAAGCCCGTCGCGATGTTGCTCCTCCAGGCGAACGCGACTGTCACGATGTGCCACTCGCGCACCGCCGACCTGGCGCGGCAGACATTGGCTGCCGACGTCCTCGTCGTCGCGGTCGGTCACCCGGGCCTCGTCACCGCCGACATGGTCAAGCAGGGAGCCGCGGTGGTCGACGTCGGCATCACTCGGACCGAGGCCGGACTCGTGGGCGATGTCGACCTGGGCGTGGCCGAGGTCGCGGGGTCCCTGACGCCCGTCCCGGGCGGAGTCGGGCCGATGACGATCGCCTGCCTGCTGGGAAACGCGGTCCGCGCGGCGAGGTACCGGCGGGGTGCACTTGCCTTCCCGCGAGTCTGAGCTACACTCCGGCCCGTTGTGTACGTAGTGGCGGCTCGGTGCCCGGGCCGTCGCATGTTTTTGAAGGAGGCAGTTAGTTGGCTCAGGGCACCGTCAAGTGGTTCTCGAACGAGAAGGGCTATGGCTTCATCGAGCGCGAGGGTGGCGAGGACGTTTTCGTCCACTTCTCCGCAATCACGATGGACGGCTACAAGTCGCTGACCGAGGGTCAGAAGGTCGAGTTCGAGGTCGTGCAGGGCCCCAAGGGCGCTCAGGCCGCGAACGTGCAGGCGATCTAGGCTTTCCTTTCGGAACCGAGTAACACGGGCCCCCGGAAGGGGGCCCGTTTTATCGTGGGGGAACCCAGGGTTCCCCCACGTGCCCCCTCCTTCTGCGCTCGGCTCGGCGGTTGTTCATGTGCGCTGCGGCGGGAGCGCGGTCCCGCCTCCGCGCGCAACGCGCACTCGCCCTAGACGGATAAAGCGACGCCCGTGAGCTCGTGCCTGCCGCCGATTGGGCCGCCCCCGAGCGCATCTTCGCGCCGTTAGTCTGCGGCGACATGTGGCGCGGTTGGCGGATCTCTGACGGACTCCCGGACTTGTCGGACTTGTCGGACTTGTCAGTCTCTCGTTACCGGAGCTGGAAGCATGGTTGACGGACCTTGATGCGATGAACGCCAGTCCCCGCGCCGCGAGATCCGCACCTGTTCGGCTATCTCGACATCATCCGAGCAGAGCTAACGGCGAGGAACAAGGAACGTGATTGCCCCAGTACGTAACCGGCTCGCTACACGCGACGGCGTCTGACATGGCGATTACGAGAGACGACGTGCTGCACGTGGCCAAGCTGGCGGAGCTCGGCCTGACCGAGGAAGAGATCGAGCGGCTTCAGCAGCAGCTGAACGCGATCCTCGAGGCGGTCGGGAAGGTCTCGGAGCTCGCGCTCGACGACGTGCCGCCGACGTCGCACCCACTCTCCGTGGTCAATGTGTTCGGCGCAGACGAGCCCCGGCCCTCACTGCCGCTGGAGGACGTGTTCGCGAACGCCCCGGCGCGCGAGGACGACCTCTTCCGCGTCCCGCCGTCCGCATGATCGACACGTTGCGGCTCACCGCGGAGGAAGCGCTCGGGCTGGTGGAGCGCGGCGACGTCTCGCCGGCGGAGCTCCATGCGGCCTACCGCGAGGCCATCGCGGAGCGCGATGACGAGCTGCACTGCTACCTGACGCTCGTCGACGCGGCGGACGGTGCGGCCAGCATTCCGATCGCTCTCAAGGACATCATCGGCACGAGGGGAGTGCGGACGACGGCCGGGTCGAAGATCCTCGACGACTACGTCCCCGTGTACGACGCCACCGTCGCGCAGCGCTGCAAGGACGCCGGTCTGTCCTTGCTCGGCAAGACGAACCTCGACGAGTTCGCGATGGGCTCCTCGACGGAGAACTCCGCCTACGGGCCGAGCCGCAACCCATGGGACACGACGCGTGTTCCCGGCGGCTCGGGCGGGGGCAGTGCGGCTGCGGTCAGCGCCGGGCTCGCGCCCTGGGCGCTCGGCTCGGACACGGGCGGCTCGATCAAACAGCCGTCGGCGCTCTGCGGGAACGTCGGCCTGCGGCCCACCTACGGCACCGTGTCGCGCTACGGGGTCGTGGCGTTCGCGTCCAGCCTCGACCAGATCGGCCCCGTCACGAAGACCGTTCGCGACAACGCGCTGCTCTACCGGATCATCAGCGGCCGCGACCCGTGCGACTCGACGACGGTCGACGTTCCGCCTGTCGAGATCCCCGAGTCCGACGATCTGAACGGCGTCCGCGTCGGCATCGCGAGGGAGCTGAACGAGGCCGAGGGAATCGAGCCGGGCGTCGACGCGGCTGTGCGCCGCGCGATCGATCTCGCAGCGGAGCTCGGCGCGGAGGTCGACACGTGTGAGCTGCCGCGCTCCGTCGAGTACGGGCTTCCGTGCTACTACCTGATCGCGCCCGCCGAGGCGTCCTCGAATCTCGCGCGCTACGACGGCGTCCGCTACGCGCTGCGGCGCGAGGCCGACGGCGGCGACTACTACGACATGGTTGCGCGCACGCGTGACGCCGGTTTCGGCGACGAGCCGAAACGCAGGATCATGCTGGGAACGTACGCGCTCTCCGCCGGGTACTACGAGGCGTTCTACGGCCAGGCGCAGAAGGTGCGAACGGTGATCAGCCGCGAGTTCGCGGCGGCCTTCGAGCGCTTCGACGTGCTGCTGAGCCCGACGTCGCCGACGGTCGCGTTCAAGCTCGGCGAGAAGACGGAGAACCCGCTCGCGATGTACCTCGCGGACGTGCTCACGATCCCGCCGAACATGGCCGGGCTGCCGGGGCTCTCGATTCCGTGCGGGCTGTCGGAAGGGCTCCCGGTCGGCCTGCAGTTGATCGGACCGCAGTTCTCGGAGAACACGTTGTTCCGAGTCGGACACGCCCTGGAGCGCGCGCTCGGGTTCGACACGGTGCCGGAGCGGCTCCGGTGACGAGGCACCGCTTGCGGTGCCGTTGCCAGGACGCACGGGCTTTGCCCGTG
>JBASRJ010000352.1:0-7814 GCA_049273785.1 Gaiellaceae bacterium
GACGGGAAACCGTGCCAGGCCAGTTTGAACTGCAGCGCCGCGACATCCCAGCCTTTGAGGTCGTGCTTGAGCGGCCGCGAGCCGAACGGATGCCGGCCGAAACGGCCGAGCGCACGCCGGGTCTGAGGACCGGGCACTCCGTCGACGGCGATCAGCGCCCTGCGCTGCAGCGTCCTGACTGCCTTCGTCGTCAAGGGCCCGCGGATGCCGTCGATGGCGCCCTTGTACAGACCGTGTGCGCGCAGGCCGACCTGGAGCGCCGCAACACCGGCGCTGCTCAGGCCGCTCGCCGAAGCGGGGAGGAAGAGCGCGGCGAGGAGAACCAACAGAAGTCCGCTTCGCTTCGCGGAGCATGACGACTTCTGTCGGTTTCTTTGGGCAGGCCCCAGCGGCCGACGCCGGCAAAGCCGGCATCGGCGGCGATTGCGCAGCGCCTCGCGCGCCTGTTGGGGCAACGCTTCCTTCTCCATCTCCAGGTGGGGTGGGATTCACCGCTTTCTGCAAGCGGTTTCGGAATCCTTGACATCGAACAGGTGTTCGTGTAGAACATACGTTCCCTCCATGATCGCGTCCCTCCTGATCCCCGGGTTCGAGTTGCGAGCGGCGCTCCGGAAGCAGCCTGGTCTGGCGCTGCAGCCGGCGGCGCTCGCGCCTCTCCCGGGCACTGAGCCGCTTCTGGGGGCTGTCACGGCCGCGGCAGAGCGGCAGGGAGTGCGGCCTGGGATGCGGCTGGGGGAGGCGCTCGCGACCTGTCCGGGGCTCGTGCTCGTTGAGCAGGACCCTGCGGCCGCCGAACAGGCGTGGGAGGAGATCCTCCGCGCGCTCGAGGACTCCGGCTTCGCCGTCGATCCGGCCGAGCCGGGATGCGTCTACTTCGAGACGCGCGGCGTCGAGCGGCTCTACGGCGGGCTCGAGCAGGCGTTGAAGCGGGCGCTGGCGGCGGTTGGGTCGGCATGGGACGTGCGCGTGGGAGCGGCAGAGCGGAAGTTCGCTGCACTTGCAGCGGCGACAGTCGCACGCGCGGGGCAGGCGTTGATCGTCTCCGACGATCGCGTCCCGGAGTTCCTCGCGCCGTTGCCGCTGGAGGTCGTGCCGATGGAGCCGCACCGCCGCGCCGAATTGCGCGAGCTCGGGGTGAAGAAGATCGGACAGCTTGCCGGGCTACCAGGTGGCGCAGTGGCCGAACGTTTGGGGCCGGACGGCCGGCGCGCCTGGGGCCTGGCGAGAGGCGGGAAGGCAGCGCGCGTGCGCGGGCGCCGCCCACCGGCGGAGATCGTCGAGGTGCTGGAGTTCCCCGAGGCGATCGGGAACGAGCTCACTTTGGGGCGCGCATTCGGCGCGTTGCTCGAGACGCTGCTGGCTCGGCCGGAGCGGGCAGGGCGCTTCGCGCGCAAGCTCGCGCTGTCCGCCCGGCTGGTCGGCGGCGGCTCATGGCGGCGGACGGCGACGCTGCGCGACCCGACGGCGGAGCCCGCCCGGCTGAAGGCGGCGCTTGCGCCGAAGCTCGCCGAGCTGCCGGCGCCGGTGGTCGAGCTCCGGCTCGAGCTGATCGAGCTGACGGAACACGACGGACAGCAGCTGGAGCTTCTACCCGCCGCAGGGGCGGAGCTCGACGTCCGTCTCAGGGAAGGCCTGCGTCAGGTGCGCGCGAGCACCGGCACGGGCTCGGTCAACCAGGTGGTCGAAGTCGCGCCGTGGTCGAGGATTCCGGAAGCGCGAGCGCTGTTCGTACCGCGGGACGACTGACGGCACCGCTTGCGGTGCCGCCTAAGGCTGGGCGGGCTTTGTTCGCGCATCCGTCTGAAACGACCGGTCGACCCACTCGGACCCGAGCACGAACGCTGTACCAACCGCGCCCCGCCGTCGTCGACGTGAACTTCGACGGAACGCCGTGGCAGGTGAACCGTCAGCCGGTCACGCTCGTGCGCGAAGAGTGGCGCGTGGTCGACCGCTGGTGGACGGAGGAGCCGGTATCACGGCGCTATTTCGACGTCGTGCTGCAGTCAGGGGAGAACGCCGTTGTCTTTCGCGACGAGGAACGAGGCTGTTGGTTCACGCAGCGGGGCGCCTGAAAGCGGGTGCCCGCTAGCCGAGCGCTTGTTTTGCGAGCTTCGCCCACTGCTGCGCGTGCGCGAGCGGCACGACGACCCATTCCTGCATCGGCTTTCGCCGTCCACCGGACGGGTCGAAGAGATGCGCGCCCTTCAGTGCGAGCGCCGCTTCGCGCTGCTTCGCGTCCGTCAGCTTGAAGACCATTGCGCTCTCACCGCGCGAGAAGCCGCCGACCATCTTCCCGCCCCGCTTGATCGCGGGCATACCCATCATCTGGCCGAGCTGCACGTCGTCGTTCCGCGCGGCGAGATCGTCCGCGATGTCGGTGTAGCGGGCTTCAGCGTCCATCAGCTCACCCTTCGCAGGAAGTCGTGAAAGCCGCAACTCGGCGCGTGCATGTTCAGCAATCGTGCCCGATCGGGTCCGGGGTTCGCGAAGGTATGTGTAAGGCCGATCGGCGCGGCGACGAACGAACCCGGGCCGAGGCGGACGGTCTCGTCTCCCAGCAAGAACTGCGGCGCGCCCTCGAGGACGTAGAACGAGTCGACGTGATCGTCGTGGGCGTGCCGCTCGGGCCCCTCGAAGCCGGCCTCGAGCTCGAAGTCCACGAGCGAGAGCTCGTCTCGCGCGATTTTGATCGTCGCGACGCGCGTGCTCCCCTCGAGGCGCTCACCTTCGTTGGGGCCGAGGAAGATCGCGTCCGTTGCTGCCGGCCCGGTGCCGGCAGCGGCGTCGAAGCTGTCGAAGCCGCCCTCCTCGCCGCGGTCCCGTTCGCGCAGGTTGTCCGCGAAACCCCCGCCTGGCGTGTGGAAGTTGAGGAACCGCGACGGTGCCGTGCTGCGGAACCCGTGGACGACTTCCGGCGGCGCGCAGGCACACGCCGTCGGTGCAAGCAGCTTCTCCTCGTCGCGGACGAGAACGGCCAGCTCGCCCTCGAGCACGTAGAACGAATCCGCGTGCAGTCGATGGAAGTGCGGGTCGGCTCCGGGCCGAGCGTCCGGAAAGAACGACTCGGTGATGCAGAGCTGTTCGAAGTCGGCCTTGAGCACGATGCGACCGCCGAACAACGCTTCGCCCTCGCCCGGTCTGAGCATGACCCCGTCCATCGCCGCCGAGTATGACGATCGAGCTTCAGCCGGAGTTCCCTCATCGGACACGCCGCAAGGAGGCCGCGCAGCAGCCTGTCCGCGGAAGCGGACCAGTGGAGGGGGTCTGGGGGAACCGGGAGGTTCCCCCAGCGCGGAAGAGAGCGTCGTACGTCGAGTTGCACGCGCACTCGTCGTACTCGTTCCTCGACGGCGCGTCGCTGCCCGAGGAGCTGGCCGTGCGCGCTGCCGAGCTGGGCTACGACGCGCTCGCGCTCACCGATCACGACGGGCTCTACGGCTCCCTGGAGTTCGCGCACGCGGCGAAGCACTTCGGCGTTCGCCCGATCACCGGCGCGGAGCTGACGCTCGCCGATCGCTCGCACGTGACGCTGCTCGTCGAGACGCCGACGGGGTACGCGAACCTCTGCCGGCTGATCACCGCGGCGCACGCCCACACGCGTCCGCCCGGCCGCGAGTCGCAGCCCCCCGGCGAGCCGGCGCTCGACCAAGCATTGCTCGAGGAGCGGAACGAAGGGCTGGTCTGCCTGTCCGGCTGCGCGGGACACGGCCTTGCCGTCCGCAATCCGAACGCGGCCGCACGCCTGGCGCGTGCGTTCGGCCGCGACCGGTTCTTCGTCGAGCTCCAGCGCCCGTACGAGCGCGGCGACCGGCGACGGCAGAAGCTCCTCCGCGATTTCGCGGAGACCATAGGCGTGCAGACGGTCGCAACCGGCGACGCGCATGCGCACGATCCGCGCCGTGCGCCGCTGCAGGACGTTCTCGTCGCCGTCCGCCACCGCACGTCGCTCGACGGGTGCGAGGCGGAGCGGCGCGGCAATCACGAGAGCGTCCTGCTCTCGCCGGCGGAAGCCGTGGAGCGCTTTCCCGAGGACGCGGATGCCGTCGCGCGAACGACGGAGCTCGCGGAGCGCCTGACGTTCGACCTGACAGAGGAGCTCGGCTATCGTTTTCCGGACTTCTCCGACAGCCCCGAGCCGGCGATCGTGCAGCTCGCGAACGTGTGCGACCGCGCGTTCGCGGACCGGTATCCGCGTAGCCACAAGCTCCGGCGCGAGGCCCGCGCGCGCCTCGACGACGAGCTGAAGCTGATCGACGAGCTGGGGCTGGCCGGCTTCTTCCTCCTCCACTGGGACGTGCTCGAGCTCGCGCGCGAATGCGCACTCGAGGTGCGGGGCCCGGGCTCGCCACGGCATGTGCTGCCACCGGGACGCGGGCGCGGCTCGTCCGTGGGCTCGCTCGTCTGCTACCTGACCGGCCTGTCGCACGTCGATCCCGTCGGCGCGGAACTCTCGCTCGGCCGCTTTCTGAACCGCGAGCTCGACGCCGTTCCCGACATCGATCTCGACTTCCCGCGCGACATCCGGGAGAAGCTGATCGTCGCCGTCACCGAGCGCTACGGCCGTGAGCACGCAGCGCTCGTCGCGTCGTTCGCGACGTACCGCTCACGCGGCGCGATCCGCGACGTCGGCAAGGCGCTCGGCCTACCGTACGCGGAGCTCGAGCGGCTGGCGAAGGTGTCCGAGGGCTGGAATGCGAAACGCGTCGGCGAGGAGCTGCTGCTGCTTCCCGACGCCGACCGCAAGCTGCTCTCGCCGCGCTGGCGAGCGTTCGCCGAGCTGTGTCACGAGATCGCCGGTCTTCCGCGCCACATCTCGCAGCATCCGGGCGGGATGGTGATCTCGTCGCGGCCGCTCGTCGAGCTCGTCCCGGTGCAGCCTGCGGCGATGGTGGGGCGGCAGATGTGCCAGTGGGACAAGGACTCGTGCGCCGACGCGGGGTTCCTCAAGATCGACCTGCTCGGGCTCGGGATGCTGTCCGCGGTCGAAGACTGCGTCGAGCAGATCGCACGGCTCCACGGCGAGCCGATCGACCTCTCGCGCATCCCGCTCGACGACCAGGCCGTGTACGACGACATCCAGCGCGCGGACACGATCGGCGACTTCCAGATCGAGAGCCGCGCACAGATGCAGTCGCTGCTCAGGACGCGACCGGAGAACCTCGACGACCTGACGGTCCAGGTGGCGCTCGTTCGCCCGGGCCCGATCCAGGGCAAGGCGGTCCATCCGTACATCGAGCACCGGCACAAGCTGCGCGAAGATCCCGGCTTCGTCCCGCCCGTCGACCATCCGTCGCTCGCGGACTGCCTGCGCTCGACACTCGGCGTCGTCGTCTTCCAGGACCAGGTGCTCGAGGTCGCGATCGCGCTCGCAGGCTTCAGCGTGGGGGAGGCGGAAGGGTTGCGCCGCGCGATGAGCAGGAAGCGGAGCCACGACGCGCTGGAGGCGTATCGCGCCCGCTTCGTCGAGGGCGCGCTGGGCAAGGGCGTCGACGAGGAAACAGCGAACCTCGTGTACGACAAGCTGGTCGGCTTCTCCGGCTTTGGCTTCCCGAAATCGCACGCGGCGGCGTTCGGCCTGCTTGCGTACCAGTCCGCGTGGCTGCGGCATCACTACGCGGCGGAGTTCCTGTGCTCGTTGCTGAACGCGCAGCCGATGGGCTTCTACCCGCCGGCGACGCTCGTGCGCGACGGGCAGCGGCGCGGGGTCGAGACGCGTCCACCCGACGTGAACATCAGCGCGGCGAACTGCGTCATCGAGGGGGACGCGGTACGGATCGGGATCGACTACGTCAACGGCGTGGGGGAGGACGAGGCGCACGCCGTGGTCGAAGAGCGCGAGCGCGCCGGCCGGTATCGCTCGATCCGCGAGCTCGCGCAACGCACACAGCTCTCCGAGCACGCGCTCGAGACGCTGATCGTCGCCGGCGCGTGCGACTGTTTCTCACAGCCACGCCGGGCGCTCCTGTGGGAGCTCGGCATGGTCCCGCGAACGCAGAGCGTGCCGCGCTCGGGCGGCGAGGAGCGCCAGCTCGCGCTGCCGCTCGACCCGACCGCAGCGACGCCCGATCTACCCGAGCCGACCGTCTGGGAGCGGATGCTCGCCGACTACCGCACGACCAGCCTGTCCGTCGGCGTCCATCCGATGCAGCTCTTGCGCCGACATCTGCCGGGCGACGTGAGCTCGAGCGAGGAGCTCCATGCCACACGCAACCGCTCGACCGTCGCCGTCGCCGGGATGGCCGTCGCGCGCCAGCGCCCTGCGACCGCGAACGGTGTCGTCTTCATGCTGATCGAGGACGAATTCGGTCAGGTGAACCTGATCGTCCCTCCGCAGGTGTACGACCGCTACCGAGCGCTCGTCCGCGGCGAGCCGCTGATCCTCGCACGCGGCCGCTTCGAGAAGGTCGACCGGAACGAGAACGTTCTGGTCCGCGAGCTCGAGTCGCTCGGCCCGCTTGCGCGCCGGGTCGCGGACGAGGAGGACGTCCACGGCTCGCTTCCCGGCGCGCATCACTTCGGGCACCGTTAGTGTCCTTACTCGAGCGGCTGCACCATTCGGAAGTGGTTCCCCGACGGGTCGCGGATCCCGGCGTCGATGCCGTACGGCTGCTCGGTCGGCTCCTGCGCGAACTCGACGCCGCGCTTCTTGAGCTCCTCGTAGCTCGCTCGGCAGTCGTCGGTCGAGAAGAAGAGGCCGCCCGCAGCGCCCTTGGCGAGCAGCGCATGGATCTGCTTCCGCGTTTCCTCTTCGAACACCGGCGGGCCGGGGACGGCCATCAGGGTGATCGAGACGTCCTGGCCGGGTACGCCGACGCTGAGCCACCGGAAGTTGCCCATCTCCGGGACGGTCACGTCCTCGCGGAGCTCCATCCCCAGCTTCTCCGTGTAGAAGGCGAGCGCCTCGTCCTGGTCGTTCACCCAGATCTGCGCGTGTGTCAACTGCTTGAGCATGTCGTCCTCCGTTGTCGTGGAATGGTCAGTCGCGACGTTAGCCCCGCCGCGCGGGGCTGTCTTCTCGAAACCTGCTGGACTGCGGGCGCGCGTAGGCCTGCAGCACGCAGGTCGGGATTCGTACGCGGTTAGATGGCGGCGGGTGGGCGGCACGGTAGGCGCTGGGCGAGAGGCCGAACGTTCGGGTGAAGGTCGTGGTGAACGATCCGACGCTGCTCAGCCCGACGGCGAGACAGATGTCCATCACGGTCCGGTCGGTGTTGCGCAGAGGAACGCCGCTGCGCGCTCGAGCCGACGTGTCAGCAGGTACTGGTGCGGCGTCTCGCCAAAGGCCCGGCGGAACTCACGGCTGAAGTGCGCGGAGGAGAGGTGGGCAGCTCGGGCGAGCGCGGGTACGTCGAGCGGCTCGCGGAAGCGGGCGTCGATGAGGTCCTTCGCTCGCAGGAGGTGACGCGCCGGAGGCTGGAACACGGCCCTAGCGGTTCTCGATCTCGAGTGCGAAGCGCGGCAGGCGTTTGACGACCGCGCGGTTGAATGCAGCCTCGTATTCCTCGGCCGTCTCCTCGTCGAGCGTGCGCGCGAACGTGTCGCGCAGGTCGGCGAGGACCTCCGTTCCCGTCTCGACGAGGTCGACGTAGTCGCCGTAGCGCTCCTCGGCCTCGTCGCGGTCGGAACGGTTGTACGCCCGCTCGGCGGCGAGGCAGTCCTCGATCAATCCGCGCTGCTCGCGCTCGAACAGGTCGAGCTGCCGCCGGATCACATCCGCAAAGCGGCGGCGGAACATCACAGAAGTTCCTCATAGAGGTCGAGGTGCGCACGAGCGGCCCCGTCCCACGTGAGCTCGGCCCGAGCCCGCCGCGCAC
>JBASRJ010000354.1:0-1577 GCA_049273785.1 Gaiellaceae bacterium
TACGGCTCGCCGTTCAGCGGCCAGCCCTGCGGCGACTACTCGACCGTCGGCGGCTACACCGCCGGCCCGAACCTCGCGCTCCCCGGCGGCGTCCAGTGGATGTTCTACTGGAACACCGACTCGTGCCTGAACAGAGGCACGCCGCAGAGCCCGACCGCGCTCGCCAAGTCGACCGACCAAGGCGTCAGATGGACCCCACGCGTCCTGCAGTCGTGGCCCGACGGCGCCGACCTGTGGCCGATCGGCTTCCTGCAGTACGGACAGGCCTACGCGGGCGCGCTCGACGGCAACGCCTACATCTACCTCTCGAAGATCGGGGGCATGAACCGCGACACCTACCTCGCGCGCGTCGCCACGGGCTCGATCGACAGACTCGCCTCCTGGCAGTACTACTCCGGCACCAACGCCGCCGGCGACCCGACCTGGAGCTCCACGAACACGAGCGCCGTGCCCGTCTTCACCGACAGAAACGGCAACAACTCCGAGCTCGTCTCGGCCGTCTTCAACCGCAAGATCGGCCGCTACGTCGCGGTCGCCAACCACGGCACCGGCGGCACGATCGGCGTTCCCGCCGAGCGGCAGCTCGGCGTCTTCGACGCGGCCGCGCCGTGGGGCCCGTGGACGACCGTCTCCTACGTGGAGGACTTCGACAACACCGGCTGCGGCGCCAACTGCCTCGGCAACGGCAACGCGCTCGGCATGACGATCCCGCAGAAGTGGATCAGCTCGGACGGGCTCGGCGTGACCGGCGTCTACTCCTCCGACGCGGGCGGGCCGGACGCCGGCTATGACTCGCTCAACACGATCGACGGCACGCTGGGGCTCGCCACGGGCTCGTTCATCAAGAACGTGGTGAACACCGACTCGGGCGGCAACAACGTGCCGGTCGTGACGGATCGGCTCTCGCTCAGCAACCCCGGCAACCTCGAGTACATCGACTCGACGGCGCGCTTCACGTCGATCTTCTCGGGCTACGTCGGCGGCGAGATGATCCGCCTGCGCAACGCCGACAAGACGAACAACAGAGCCGACTACCTGACGTTCACGCTGACGACGGCGACGACGGTGCGCGTAGGCTGGCCGAGCGGCGTCGCGGTGCCGGCGTGGCTCAGAAGCTGGACGTCGGTCGTCAACACGCTCGTCGGCGATCGCACGTTCAACGTCTACAAGAGATCGTTCCCGGCCGGGAACGTGACGCTTCCCGGCGCCAACAACGCGACCGCGAACTACATCGCGTTCATCGACTCGTAGAGGAAGGGCGCGGGCGGGCGGTCCTGCGGATCGCCCGCCGCGCACCGGACGTGGCGTGGGAAGCCCGCAGACGGGCTTCCCACGCATGCGTCCGTTCGCTGCGGACGGCATTTCTCGGATGCCTGTATAACTGCTTGATAGGTGTCGGAGACGATGACCCAGCTCGCACACGACCGCCGCAACGCCCCGCTTCCCGCCGACCGGGGCGACGCTCGCCCGACGGTCGCGCTCACGCTCGGCGACCCGGGGGGCATCGGCCCGGAGCTCGTCGCGCGCCTGCTCGCGGATCCCGGCACGTACGCGCGCTGCCGCCCGCTCGTCGTCGG
>JBASRJ010000356.1:0-5809 GCA_049273785.1 Gaiellaceae bacterium
AGCTCCACGTCCGCTCGACGTTCAGCGACGGGCCGGGAACCTGGATTCGCGAGGAGAAGGAGATGCTCGAGAAGGCGCTCATCTCGGGAGTGGTGCACCAGCGGGAGGAAACGGTCTACCGCGTCGAAGGCGTGTCGGCGGCGAAGCTGTTCGCCGCACTTGCCGACGCGAGCGTGAACGTGGACACGATCGTCCAGACGAGCTCCGAGATCGTCTTCTCGGCGCCCGTGGAGGATCGGCCCGACGCAGCCGGCGCGCTCGACTCGCTCGGTGTGCAGTGGAGCGCGCGTGACGACCTCGGGAAGGTCTCGCTCGTCGGCGCGGGGATGAAGAGCCATCCCGGAGTAGCCGCCAAGACGTTCGCAACGTTGGAGGCCGCAGGCATCGAAGCGCCGATCGTCTCCACGTCCCCGATCAAGATCGCCTGTCACGTCGCGAGCGCCGACGTCGACCGCGCCGTCCAGGCGCTCCACGAGGCGTTCGAGCTTGGGTAACGACGCGCGCATCGGCGTGATCGGCGCGACCGGAGCCGTCGGGACGGTCACGCTGGCACTGCTGCGGGACCGCGGGTACACGAACGTGCGCGCGTTCGCATCCGCGCGCTCAGCCGGGAAACGGCTCGGCGACCTCACGGTCGAGGAGGCGACGCCCGAGGCGCTCGCGCACGGCGATCTCGACGTCTGTTTCTTCTCGATCGGCACGTCCGCATCGCGCGAGCTCGTCCCGCACGCCGTGCGCGGCGGCGCGATCGCCGTCGACAAGTCGTCCGCGTATCGCCTGCAGGAAGGTGTGCCTCTCGTCGTGCCCGAGGTGAACGGCGCGAGAGCGCTCGAGCACGACGGCATCGTCGCCAACCCCAACTGCTGCTCGATCCCGTTGACGATGGCGCTGAAGCCCCTGCTCGACGCCGCCGGTCTCGCGCGCGTGCGCGTGAGCACCTACCAGTCGGCCTCGGGCGCCGGAGCTGGGCGGATGGAGCAGCTCCGCGCAACGCCGCCCGACGAGGCGGACCTGGCGATGGACTGGGACTTCGACGGCGTCGAGTTCGACGAGGAGTCGAAGCTGCGCGCGGAGACGCGGAAGATCCTGGAGCTCCCCGAGCTGCCGATCAGCGCGACCACCATGCGGGTGCCGGTGCTCATTGGCCACGCGGAAGCCGTCTGGGTCGAGACCGAGGACCGGCTCTCCGCCGAGCAGGCTCGCGCCTTGCTCGCAGAAGCACCGGGAATCCGGCTGGAGGACCTTCCGACGCCGGGTATGGCAGCGGGCAGCGACGACGTGCTCGTCGGCCGGATCCGCGAGGACGCGGCGGCTCCGAACGGCCTTGCGCTGCTGGTCGTCTGCGACAACCTGCGCAAGGGTGCGGCGCTCAACGCGATCCAGATCGCGGAACTGCTTCTCACGCGCCGCGCCGTCGCCGCCTGAGCCTCTGGCTCTGGCTCCTGGTCTCGCTCGGCATCGCCGGCGCGATCTGGTTGCTCTTCATCGCCGTCTTGCTCGGCCTGGGAGGACGCTTTCGCGACAACGCGCGTGAGCTCGTGCGCTTCGTGCCCGACTGCCTCGTCCTCCTCAAGCGACTGCTTCGGGACACGCGCGTCCCGCGCCGCGCCAAGGTCGCGCTGGTGTTGATGATCGGCTATCTCGCGGTGCCGTTCGACGTCGTGCCCGACTTCATTCCCGTGGTGGGGCAGCTCGACGATCTGTTTCTCGTCCTCGTCGTGATCGGCTACGTCGTTCGGCTCGGCGGCGACAACGTCGTCCGCGAGCTCTGGCCGGGCACCGAGCGCGGACTGCAACTCGTGCTCGTCGTCGCGACCTAGGCGCCGCTTGCGGCGCCGCCGTCAGGAGGTGCGGGCTCCGCCCGCGCCTCCGTCTGAAATGACCGGTCGAGCCAATCGAAGGACCGCGAAACCGTTCTAGGTCGGCGGCACGGGCGCGGGCGCCGGCACGAACGCTTCCTTCACGACGCGCAGAACCTTCTCGCGCGTCCCCTCCACGACCGGCTGAAGCCCGCCGAAGTCCAGCCGCGCGAGCTCGACGCGGCCCGATCTGCGGATCGGGAGGAAGCCGAAGTCGGAGAGAAAGTCAGCCGGAAAGATCGTCTTGTGCACCTGGAAGCGCTCGTAGGCCGACTCGTACTCGCTGTAGCGATACGAGAACGTCTCGAGCGCCTTCGCTCCCTTGTCGCGCGCGTCGCCGATCGCCGAGAGGAACAGCGACTGCATCACCCACGGGCTCGACGAGTCGACGAGGTACGCGCAGGTGACGAGGACCGCGTCGGCCGACGGCGGCCCCGCGGGCAGCTCGGCCGCGCGCGGGAACAGCCCCGCGGGCCCGTACTGCATCGAGCCGAGCAGCCGTCCGTCCGCGTCGTAGTACACCGTCCCCCACGCTCCCCAGTCCGTCTCGGCCTTCTCGACCCAGCGGCGCTTGTCTGCCGGCTTGCCGGAGCGCGACTGCCACCAGACGCAGCCGTGGCAGACCTGCGGCACGGTCTGGAGCGTCGCACCGGTGAGCCCGGCGACGCGCGGGCCGCTCATGCAGGGCCGATCTCGTCGACGACGACGTCGATCGAAGCCGGCTGGACGTCCGCCATCCGTTCGAGGTAGCCGGCGACGCGCTGCTGGACCTCGCGCCCGAGCGCCGGAATCGAGACACCCCACTCGACGGCCAGGTGGAGCTCGACCACGACGCGGCCTTCCTCGTCGGTCACGCGGACACCGCGCTGGCGCGGAAGGTGACTCTCGACGAGACCGCGCACGCCGTCGACCTCGCGCGCCGCATCGGCGGCGTAGCTGGCGAGGATGTCGCCCGAAATGGTCGCGTGCTCCGACAGGTCACGCTGGTTGTAGCACCAGCTCGGTCGCCTCGGGCCGCGCGTAGAAGCGGAATGGGACGAACGTCGTCCCGAGCCCCGGCGAGATGTGCATCCACGTGCCGCCGCGCTCGTACAGCCCAGTGCTGTAGCGCGCGCGCGGATTCGCCAGGCGGAGCTTCCCGCGCGGGAGCGGGACGGAGATCTGGCCGTCGTGCATGTGACCGGCGAGGACGAGCTGGAACGCGGCAGGCGGCAGGCTGTCGAGCACAGATGGGAAGTGGCAGAGGAGGACGCGGAGCTCCGCCTCGGGATCCGCGAGCTCCCACGGCCGTGCGCGCCGCTGCCGGTACGCGCGCGGATCGACGCCGACCAGCTGCACGTTCCGGCCGTGGATCTCGACGGTTGCCGACTCGTCCACGAGGAGCGTCGCCGGCGTGAGATCGGTCAGCCCGACGGTGCGGGAGAACGGGTCGCGCGAGTACTCGACGTCGTGATTGCCGAGCACGACGTAGCAGCGGTCGCCGAGCTGCTCGAGCACCGTGCGCAGCATCGCCGCTCCGCGCGGACGCGAGACGAGGTCGCCCGTGACCGCCACGAGATCGGGCCGCCGCGCGACAGTCCACTCGACCGCCCGCTTCACCGCGTAGGTGCCGCGGGACGGAAGGCCCAGGTGCAAGTCCGAGAGGTGCACGATGCGGAGCCCGGAGAGCCGTGGCGGCAGCCCGTCGACCGGGATCTCGACGCGCGTGAAGCGAACCCAGCCGGCCTCGAACCAGCCCCACCCGAGCCCACCGGCCGCGAGGCTTCCCAGAAAGGCTCCGGCGCGTGACCTCGAGGAGATCATCGCGCCGGAAACCGCCCCTCCAATAGCCCTAGATACCGCACGACCGGGAATCTTGCGACGGGGCTCAGACCTCCAGCTTCTCGAGCACCGGTTTCACCGAGACGACGTGGCGCTTGAACTTCAGCTCCGATTCCTCGAGTCCCGCGGCGACGCCGACGAGCTGCGAGAGGTGCAGGATCGGCATCCGGAAGTCCTTGCCGGTCGCGGCGCGGAGCTTCGACTGCCATGCGTCCAGCGAGAGGTGGCACAGCGGGCACGGCGTCACCATCGCGTCGGCTCCGGCTTCCGTCGCCTGCTCGATCGGCTGGATCAACTCGCCGAGCGCCGTCTCCTCGCGCGCCTGGATGATCGGGAACCCGCAGCACTTGATCTTCGCGGGATAGTCGATCGGCTCGCCGCCGCACGCTTCGATGATCCGCTCGAGCGACCACGGGCGGTCGGGATCCTCGAAGCCGAGGATCTTCGACGGGCGCAGGATCTGGCAGCCGTAGAACGGCGCCACCTTGAGCCCTTTCAGGCCTTTGTGCGCGGCCGCCTTCAGCAGTTCGTAGCCGTCGCCCTCTGCGATCTCCCAGAGCAGGTGCCGCACCTCGATGCCGCCGCTGTACGGCGGCACGCCGACGCGCTGCAGATTCGTGCTGACGCGCTCGCGTAGCGCGTCGTCGTTCTTCAGCTGCCAGTTTGCCTGCCTGAGGTTGAGCGTGCACACGTTGCAGATGGTCAGCAGCGTGTCGGCACCGGTCGCTTCCGCGTAGGCGAGGATGCGTGCGTTGAGGTGCAAGTAGTAGTCGGGCTCGGCCTCGTGGATGTCGCCCGCGCCGCAGCACGTGACGGCCTCGAGCTCGACCAGCTCGAGCCCGACCTTCGGCGCGAGCGCCTGCGTCGAGGTGTCCAGCTCCTTCGCGGAGAGCGACGCGAGGCAGCCTTTGTAGTACGCGACCTTCTTCATCCTTCGGCGTGCGGCGGCTCGACGCCCGGCTGGATCTCCGGGTCGCTCGACTTCACCCCCGCCTCCTCCGTGAACTCGATGCGGCCGAGCGCATGCTCGCCCTGGACGATCCCGAGCGCGCCATCACGTCCCTGCTCCTTGACGAGGTTGTAGAGCGCTCGTGACTCCTGCACGCGGTCCGCGACGTGGGGCGGGAACGGCGGCGGCACCTTGCCGTGCCTGGCGAGGTCGAGCGCGAACTTCGTCTGCTTGATCGCGGACACGATTCCCTGCGTCTTCGGCACGAGCTCCGTCTCGCGCAGCCAGCCCGTCGTCTTGGCAGAGTGAACGAACCACTTCGCGTGCTTCGCACCCATGTCGTGGTCGATGCCCTGCTTGACGGACTCGGCGCCGAGCTTCGCGATCGCGTCGCGCGGATCGACGCCTTTCGGGCAGCGCTCGTTGCAGAAGTAGCACCGCGTGCAATCCCAGATACCGTGCTCGCTGTTGAGGTCGTTCAGCCGCTCGACGGCGGTCTGGTCCCGCACGTCGCCGACGAACCGCATGCCTTTCGCGAGCGCGGCGGGCCCGAGGAACTCCGGATCCGACTCCATCGAGTTGCACTCGGAGACGCAGCACCCGCACATGATGCAGAGCGCCTCTTTCTGGATCACGTTCATCTGCTGTTGCGAGACGATCCGCTCCTTTTCCGCGACCTCGTCGTAGCCGGGCTCGAGCCAGGGCTTGACGGCCCGGATCTTCTGCCAGAACGGCCCCATGTCGACGACGAGGTCTTTGATCACCGGCAGGTTCCCCATCGGCGAGATCACCGGCACGCGGCCGGACTGCGCGATGTCCCACATCCGCGTCTTGCACGCCAGCACGGCGGCGCCGTCCATGCGCATGCCGCACGAGCCGCAGATCATCATCCGGCAGCTCTTGCGGTACGCGAGCGTCCCGTCCTGGCGGTCCTTGATGATGTCGAGGACGTCGAGGAGCGTCACCCAGTCGGGCGCCTCGACGTCGTAGCGCTTCAGCTCTTTCTCGCCCGTGTCCGCGTCGTAGCGCCAGATCTTGAGCGAAACCTCGATCGTCGTCGAGCCGGGCGCTGGTGCGAGTTGGTGGGACATCAGTGGTCCTTCCGCCCTTGTTGGTGGATGCCTGGGTCGCGAGCACCAAGCGATGCAAGGACGCAGGGAGCGCTCGGGCTAGACAGCCC
>JBASRJ010000027.1:0-2849 GCA_049273785.1 Gaiellaceae bacterium
GGGAGGGTCGTCGCGCTCGCGAGCTACGTGCGGCTCCGCGATCGCCGGGGGGCAGAGGTCGCCTTCGCCGTCGCGGACGAGCTCCAGGGGCGAGGGATCGGCAGCCGCCTGCTCGAGCAGCTCGCCGAAGCGGCCGCCGCCGTTGGCATTGAGGAGTTCGTCGCGGTCGTGATGCCGGACAACGCGTCGATGCTGCGCGTCTTCGCCGACGCGGGTTTCGCGCAGACGCGCAGCTTCGAGGGAGGCATCGTCGAGGTGCGGCTGGCGCTCGCCGCGACCCCGGAGCTGCGCGTGCATCTCGACGAGCGGGATCACATCGCCGTGGCCGCCTCGCTTCGGCCCTTCTTCGAGCCGCGCACGGTTGCGGTGATCGGCGCCTCTCCCCGGCGCGGCACGATCGGCGGGGAGCTCTTCCGCAACGTTCTCCGGGCGGACTTCACCGGCACGGTCTATCCGGTGAACCGAGGGGCGAACACCGTCGCTGGCGTACGGGGATGGGCAGCGGTCGCGGAGATCGGCGAGCCGATCGACCTGGCCGTGGTGTGCGTGCCGGGGCCCGCAGTGCTCGACGCTGCGCGCGACGCGCTCGAAGCAGGTGTCCGCGCGCTCTGCGTGATCTCAGCCGGTTTCGCCGAGATCGGCGCCGGGGGCGCCGAGCGGCAGCAGCAGTTGCTCGAGCTCGTGCGCTCGTACGGTGGGCGGCTGCTCGGGCCGAACTGCCTCGGCATCGCCGTCGCCGCGCCCCATCTGAACGCCACGTTCGGGCCCCGCGCGTTGCCGCCGGGGAACATCGGCTTCTCCTCCCAAAGTGGAGCACTCGGTCTCGCGCTGCTCGAGCGCGCCGCGGAGCGAGATCTGGGGCTGTCGGCATTCGTCTCGATCGGGAACAAAGCGGACGTCTCGTCGAACGACCTCCTGGAGTACTGGGAGGAGGACCCGGCCACCGACGTCGTGCTCCTCTACCTCGAGTCGTTCGGGAACCCCCGCAAGTTCGCCCGTCTCGCCCGGCGCATCGCACGCGAGAAGCCGATCGTGGCGCTCAAGGCCGGCCGGACACGATCCGGGGCCAGCGCTGCGAGCTCGCACACCGCAGCGCTTGCCGGATCCGAGGCCGCCGTGGACGCCCTCTTCCATCAGGCAGGCGTTCTTCGCGTGGACACCCTCGAAGAGCTGCTCGACGTGACGGCAGTCCTGTCGGGACAACCTCTGCCGGCAGGCCCGCGAGTCGGCGTGATCACCAATGCCGGCGGGCTCGGGATCCTCTGCGCGGATGCCTGCGAGGGGGCCGGGCTCGAGCTTCCGCAGCTGACCGACGCGACGCAGGCGGCGTTGTCCGACGTGCTCCCGTCGGAGGCGAGCGTCTCGAATCCCGTCGACATGCTCGGCTCGGCGACGGGCGGAACGTACGAACGCGTGTTGCCGCTCGTGCTCGCGGACGAGTCGGTGGACGCGGTGATCGTCCTGTTCGTGCCGCCGGTGCAGGCGGGCGCAACGGAGGTCGCCGAGGCGATCGTCGCCGGTCTCGCCGACGCGGGTCAGGGCAAACCCGTGCTGGCGTGCATCGTCAGCGCGGAGGGAACACCGGAAGCGCTCCGGGGCGGCCGCGCAGCGACGTTCCCGTATCCCGAATCGGCGGCCCGCGCGCTGGGTCGCGCGGCCGAGCGCGCCGTGTGGCTCCGGCGGCCGCAGGGACGAGTCCCCAAGCTCGAGGTCGATCGAGCCACGGCACGCGCGGTCGTCCAGGGGGACGAGCGATGGTTGACGCCAGCCGAAGCTCGGGCCGTGTTGCAGGCCTACGGGATTCCGGTCGTCGAGGAGCGGCACGCCGGATCGGTCGACGAAGCCGTCGAGGCGGCGGCCGAGCTCGGCTACCCGGTCGTCGTCAAGACGGCGAGCCCAGGGGCGCACAAGACCGAGACCGGTGGGGTCGCCGTCGACCTACGGGACGCTCCCGCTGTCCGGGCAGCAGCCGAACGGATCGGCCCGCCCTTCCTCCTGCAGCCCTTCGTGCAGGGACGCGTCGAGTTGCTCGCCGGTGTCGTGCAGGACCCCACGTTCGGCCCCCTCGTCGGCTTCGGCGTCGGGGGAACCTTGGCGGAGCTCGTCGGCGACGCCGCCTACCGGCTCGCGCCCCTCACCGACGTCGACGCGGCAGAGCTCGTCACGACCGGCAACGTGGGCCGGCTCGTGGCCGGTTACCGCGGCGCACCGGCGGTCGACCGCACGGCGCTGGAGGAGCTCCTGCATCGGCTCGCACGGCTGGCCGAGGACGTACCTGAGCTGGCCGAGCTCGATCTGAATCCCGTCCTCGCCGGACCTGACGGCTGTATTGCGGTCGATACGCGGATGCGAGTGGCGCCTCTACCCCGCTCTGCAAGCGCGAAGCGCTGGTAGCCCTGCGGGATTCCCGCAGGCGAATCCGCGCCGCCGCCGATGAGGTCCCCGCCGTTTGCGACGACATTCCGTTGCAACAAAGGAGGCACCATGAAGAGGAAGAGGCACCTACGGATCGCGGCGTTGGCACTCGGCGTGGCCGCTGCGGTCTTCGTCGGCAGCGCATCGGCACATGCACCCAAGACGGTCACCATTCGTCATCAGATGCGCGGCTGCCACACGTGGTCGTTCGCGAACGGTCCCTACAAGGCGACGCTGAAGATCCGCCTCGACCGTGACACTGCCGTCGTCTTCGTCAACAACGACGTCATGCCGCACAAGCTCGTCGAGGTTTCCGGACCGAAGGTGACGCTCGTCAAGCCGAACATGAATCGCATGAGCGCGCGCACGTCCGTGACGTTCCCGAAAGCCGGTACGTACCGGTTCACGACCAGGCCCGGCGAGGACTATCCGAT
>JBASRJ010000386.1:0-2266 GCA_049273785.1 Gaiellaceae bacterium
GGGCGACCTCGAGCCCGCGCCCGCCCTCGTCGTCACGACGGCAGGGCCGCTCGGAGGTTGGGCGAAGCCGGGCGGGCCGTTCCGGTCGGCGTCGGTCCCCGGTCCGGTCGTCGACTCCTATGGGTGCGGTGACGCCTTTGCGGCAGGGTTGACGTTCGCTCTCACGCGCGGCGACGCGCCCGACCAGGCGATCGCGTTCGCCGCCCGGTGCGGCGCGTCGGTGCTGACCGGCCGCGGCCCGTACACAGCGCAGCTGAGTGGGGATGCGCCGTGACCGGGGTGAAGCGATGCTTCGGTGACGGCGTCGAGATCTACCGGGCATACCACGACGACGAGTGGGGACGGCCGGTCGTCGACGAGCGGGGTCTGCTCGAAAAACTCTGCCTCGAGGGTTTCCAGTCCGGTTTGTCGTGGCTCACGATCCTGCGCAAGCGCGAGGCATTCCGGCGGGCGTTCGCGGAGTTCGAAGCGGAGGCGGTCGCGGGCTTCGGCTCGGCTGACGTCGAACGCCTCCTTGCGGACGCCTCGATCGTCCGGCACCGGCTCAAGATCGAGGCGGCGGTCGCGAACGCACGGGCCACGGTCGAGCTGCGAAAGGCCGGGCGGAGCCTCGTCGAGATGATCTGGTCGCACCGGCCGCCGCCCAGACCGGCACCTCGATCGTGGGCGGACGTCAAGCCCGAGACGCCCGAGTCTCGCGCGCTCGCCAAGGAGCTCAAGCAGCTGGGGTTCCGCTTCGTGGGGCCGACGACGGTCTACTCGACCATGGAGGCCTGCGGCCTGGTGAACGACCACCTGGCCGATTGTCTCGTCCGGGACGAGGTCGAAGCCGAGCAGAGCCGGGTCGCCATCCCGCCGGCCCGCCCGTAGTCAGGCCGGCCGTAGTCAGGCCGGCCCAAAAGGGGGAGGCAGGGGTGGACAGGTGGGGATTGGTGGATTAAAGTGGGGCGAAGTGGTAACCTGACCAGGCCCAAGGATGCTCCTCGGCGCACACGAGCACACGATCGATGACAAGAACCGTCTCACTCTTCCCGCCAGGTTCCGGCAGGCCTTTGCGGACGGTGTCGTCGTCACGCGAGGCCTCGACGGCTGTCTCTACGCCTTCCGTCGTCCGGATTGGGATCGACTCGTCGAGTCTCGACTCGCCGCGCTGGATCCGCTCAGCCCGGAAGGGCGGCGGCTCGAGCGGTTCTTCTACTCGGGGGCGTCCGAGACCGAGCTCGACAAACAGGGCCGCGTGATGCTGCCGCGGGAGCTGATCGAGCACGCGAAGCTGGGAAGAGAAGTCGTCGTCGCCGGGGTGAACGACCGGCTCGAGATCTGGGATCGCGCCACCTGGCGCAAGGAACTGGCGGAGGTCGAAGGGAGTGCTGAGGATGTTGCCGAACGTCTTGCAGCCAAACGCGACTGATCACGTCCCCGTCCTCGCAGGCGAGGTGCGAGAGCTCCTTGCGGTCGAGCCGGGAGAGACCGTCGTCGACGCCACTTTTGGAGCAGGTGGCCACGCGGCGCTGCTCGCCGCTGATCTGCAGGGACGCGGGAAGCTGATCGCGATCGACCGCGATCCGTCCGCGCGCGACTATTTCGACCGGTTCACGAAGCTGACGCAGGTGCAGGCCCGTTTCCTGCGCGGCGACTTCGCCGTCGTGCTCCCGCAGCTGGCCGCCAACGGCGTCCAGGCCGATGCGGTCCTGCTCGACCTCGGCGTGTCCTCGATGCAGATCGACCGGCCCGAGCGCGGTTTCTCCTACGCCGTCGATGCGCCGCTCGACATGCGCATGGATCCCTCCGCGGACGTGAGCGCGGCGGGAATCATCAACGAGGCCGACGAGCGCGACCTGGCAACGATCTTCCGCCGGTACGGCGAGGAGCGGTACGCGAAGCAGATCGGGCGCGCGATCGTGCGCAGGCGGAAGGATCGGCCGATCGAGCGGACGGGCGAGCTGGTGGAGACGATTCGCGCTGCGATTCCGGCGCCCGCGCGCTTCGGCGACGGACATCCGGCGAAGCGCGTCTTCCAGGCGCTCCGCATCGCGGTCAACGACGAGCTCGGCTCCCTCGAGAGGGCGCTGCCGGCAGCGTTCTCGATGCTCCGTCCGGGCGGGCGGCTCGCCGCGATCTCGTTCCACTCGCTCGAGGATCGAATCGTGAAGCGCTTCATGCGCGACCTCGAGCGCGGCTGCGAATGCCCGCCGGACTTTCCGATCTGCGTCTGCGGCAAGGAGCCGCAACTGCGCTCGCTGTCGCGCAAGGCGATCCGGCCGTC
>JBASRJ010000397.1:0-5293 GCA_049273785.1 Gaiellaceae bacterium
ATCTCCGGCTACACGACGGGGCTCGTGCGCGACCGCCTCGGTCGCGAGCCCGCCGCCGTGTTTCCCGCATACGTGGACCTGTCGTCCTTCCTCGACCGGCCCGCCGAGCCGCTGCCGGAGCGGCAGCGTGTGTTGTTCGTCGGCGTGCTCGAGCGCTACAAGGGGATCGACGTGCTCGCCGAAGCGTGGCGGATCGCCGCTCCGAGCGTGCCGGACGCCTCGCTGCTGCTCGTCGGGGACGGACCGAGTGCACCGATCGTCGAGCGGCTCGTCGGCGACCTCCCACAGCAGACCGAGTGGACGCGCAGGCTGCCCAGCGGCGAAGTGGCGCGGGCGCTCGACGAGTCGACGCTGCTCGTTCTGCCGTCGCGTTCGGAGGGGCTGCCGCGTGTCGTGATCGAGGCGTTCTGCCGAGGCCGGCCGGTGATCGGCGCGCGCGCGGGCGGGATTCCGGACATCGTCGAGGACGGCGTGAGCGGAGTGCTCGTCCCGCGCGAGGATCCTGCGGCCCTCGCCGGCGCGCTCGTGCGCGTTCTGTCGGACCGCGACCTGCAGGAGCGTCTCGCCGGCGGAGCGCGCGCGGGCGCCGAGCGCTGGCTGCAAACGCCGCAGCAGTACGCGGACCGCGTCCTCGACCTCGTGACGCGCGTCGCCGAGGCGCAGTGAAGCCCCGCGTCCTGTTCGTCTCGCGCCGGGTGGAGACGCCGCTACCGGCAGGGGAGCGCCGCAAGTGGGACGCGGTTCGCGAGGAGCTCGACTTCCGCATCCTCGCCGCGGGAAAGTCCGACGGCGCCGAGTTCCCGCTCTTCGGGGAGCCGCCGCTGCTCGCCGGTCCGGCGTACTACGCCGCGCTGCCTGCGCGCATCGTGCGCGAGCTGCGCCGCTTCCATCCGCAGGCAATCGTCGCGCAGGGCGCGCACGAGACGGCTGCCGCGCTCGCGGCTCGCCGTCTTGCAGGCGTCGAGACTGCGGTGATCGCCGATGTCCACGGCGACTTCCGCGCGCCGACGCGACTGTATGGGTCACGTCTGCGCGGGCTCCTGAGCGGGGTGGCCGACCGGACGGCGAGGACCGCGCTTCGGCGCGCGGACGGAATTCGCACCGTGACCGCGTACACGACGCGGCTCGTCCGAGAACTCGGGCTCGAGCCGGCGGACGAGTTCCCCGCGTACATGGACTTCGAGTCGTTCCTCCAGACGCCGCCCGCACCGTTGCCCGAGCATCCGCAGGCGCTCTTCGTCGGCGTGCTCGAGCGCTACAAGAACGTCGACGGCCTCGCAGACGCGTGGCGCCGAGTCGCACCCGAGGTGCCGGACGCCCGGTTGCGGATTGTCGGCACGGGATCGCTCGCCGCGGTGGTCGAGCGGCTCGTCGCCGAGCTGCCCGAGCGGACCTCGTGGACGCGGCGGCTCTCGCAGGCCGAGGTGTCGGCGGCGCTCGACGAGTCGACCTGCCTCGTCCTTCCCTCGCGCTCCGAGGGGATGGGCCGCGTCCTCGTGGAGGCGTTCTGCCGCGGGCGGGCGGTCGTCGCCAGTCGTGTCGGCGGGATTCCCGACCTCGTCGACGACGGCGCCAACGGCCTGCTCGTCGAGCCCGGGGCGACGGACGACCTGGCCGATGCCCTCCGCCGCGTCCTCTCCGATCGGGAGCTCGCCGAGCGGCTCGGGCGTGATGCGCACGCCAGCGCGGGTCTGTGGACGATGGCGCCGGAGGAGTTCGCCCGCCGGATCCGCTCCCTCGTCGAGCAGGTGGCGGGGCTAAGCTAGTCGACCGTGCGTGCGGAACGTGTCAAGCAGCTGCTGAAGAACGGCGTCTACCGGACGATCGGCGAGACGGCGACTGCAATCGGCGCGAACGGGACGAACCGAACCCTGCGCGTGCTGATGTACCACAAGGTCAACGATCTGCCCGAGAACCCGTTGACGATGCCGGTCTCGGTCTTCGACGAGCAAATGGATCAGGTGCGCAAGCTCGGCTACGTCGTCGTCGACCTCGACGCCGTGCTCGATCACTACGTGCGCGACAGGCCGCTGCCGCCGAAGGCCGTGCTGATCACCTTCGACGACGGCTACCACGACAACCTCGACAACGCCGCGACCGTTTTGAAGAAGTACGGCTATCCCGCCGTGCTGTTCGTCCCGATCGGCTACCTCGACGACCGTCAACCGTTGCCGCACGAGGAACGTCTCGCCGCGCAGGGCATCCTCAACCGCACGATCGACTGGGACGAGCTGGTCGACCTCGAGCGTGCCGGAATCCGGATCGAGTCGCACGGCATCTCGCACCGGCCGCTCGCAGATCTCGAGCTCGACGAAGCCGCGCGTGAGATCGCGCTCTCGAAGCTGCGGCTCGAAGAACGGCTCGGCCGTCCCGTGCGCGCCTTCTCGTACGTGAAGGGGTCCGAGGCCCACTACAAGGCGGTCCACCTCTCGCTCGTCCGGCAGGCGGGCTACGACGTCGCCTTCACGGCCGTGTCGGGCTCGAACTCGCCGACGACCGATCCGCTGCAGCTGCGCCGCTACAACATCGAGCCGTACTCGCCGCGGACGTTCGAGCTCGTGCTCGCGGGCGCGTGTGACCTGATCTCGGTGAAAGACACCGTCACGGGCACGCACGCGCGGCGGTTGTTCAACGCGGCGCTCGGCACGTCTACGAAATAAGGCTAGGCGCCCGAATGTACGCGCAGCGGGCCACGTAAGCCGTTGGCCAGGATCTCTTCAGCCATCGAGCTGGCGGCGTACGAGCCGGCCGAGCGGGAGGACTATCTGCGGCTCCTGCGCGAGGCGTGGGGCGAGGGCGCGATGAGCGGCTTCGAGTTCGACTGGTGGTTCGGCGGGAATCCCGCCGGGTCCTTGCGGTCGGTGGCGCGCGCGAACGGGCGCACGGTCGGCGTCGCCGGACACTCGCTGTACCGGATGGTCCTCGACGGCGAGGAACGGCTGGCGACGTTCTCCGTGCATGCGACGACGGACGCCTCCGTCCGCGGCCGGGGGATCTTTCCGGCGCTCGAGCGAAAGCACGAAGCAGAGGCCGAGGAGCGGGGGGCCGCAGTGACGCTGGCGTTCGCGTCGAAGCCGACGGCGCCGATCTTCCTCGGGCCGCTCGGGTGGACCTCGGTTGCGAGGCTGCGGATCTGGGCGCGGCCGTTCCCCCGGCTGTTCCGGCCACGTGCCCGCGTCGAGCGGCTCGCGCGCTTCGAGCATGACGGCGATGCCGCGCGCGACTGGCCGAACCACGTCGTCCGCGACGCGGAATATCTGAACTGGCGTTACTTCGAATCGCCAAAGGACTACGTCGTGTTCGGCAGCGACCAGGGCTACGCGGTGCTCGGTCACAAGCGACACCGTGGCCGACCGATCGCGCTGGTGGCCGATCTGGTGGCGGACGATCCGCGCCCATTGCTCCGCACGTGCCTGGCGGCAGCGCGCGCGGATTCGCGGGGGCTGTTCGCACTCCCCGCGCCGGAGCAGCGCGTTGCTTACGCGGCGCTCGGATTCGTGCCGACGCCGCTCGCGCTGGACTTCATGGGAAAGCCGCTCGCCGGCTCGCTCAACCGCGACCCGAGCTGCTGGCAGATCACGCTCGGCGACACGGACTTTTTTTGATGCAGAGGCTCGTGTTCATCACGCAGAGCGTCGATCCCGATCATCCGGCGCTCGCCGCGACGATTCCGAAGATCCGCGCGCTGGCGGCTCGCGTCGACGAGCTCGTCGTGCTCGCGCAGTCGGCGCGCCCCGACGGGCTCCCCGACAACGTCGACGTTCGTGCGTTCGGATCGCCGGTGCGCATCGGCCGCGGTCTTCGCTTCGAACGGGAGTTGGCGCGGGCGCTACCGGCGGAGGCCGTCGTCGCACACATGATTCCGTTGTACATCCTGCTCGCCGCGCCCCTGGTGCGGCCGCGTCGCATTCCGCTCCTGCTCTGGTACACGCACTGGAATGCGACGTGGAAGCTGCGCGCCGCCGAGCGGCTGGCAACGGCTATCGTCAGCGTCGACCGGCGGTCGTTTCCGCTGGACTCCGCCAAGGTTCGCCCGATCGGGCACGGAATCGACGTGAACGAGTTCTTCTGCGCAGAACGCCCGGCCCACGAGGGCGTGCACGCGCTCGTGCTCGGACGGTACTCGCCTGCGAAAGGGCTGCCCACGATCCTCGACGCCGTGGGTCAGGTCGACGGCGTCACGCTGGAGGTTCACGGGGCGGCGTTGAACGCGCTCGAGCGCGCGCACCGAGATGAGCTCGGTCAGTTCGGGCTCGAGCTCGGCGACGCCGTGCGGCGCGCCGACCTATCGCAGCTCTTCGCCCGCGCGGACGTCCTCGTGAACAACATGCGCGCGGGCGCCCCGGACAAGGTCGTGTACGAGGCGGCCGCGGCGTGCCTGCCGGTGCTCGCGTCGAATCCCGTGTTCGACGAGTTGTTCGGCGAGTTTCCGTTGTTGTTCGCGCGTGACGATCCTGCGAGTCTCGCCGACAGACTCCGCTGGTTCGCGGCGCTCGGCGTCGAAGAGCGTGCCGAGATCGGCGCGGCGTTGCGCGACCGCGTCACGTTGCGTCACTCGGTGGATACGTGGGCGGACGGCGTGTTGGAGGCGGCGGCGTGAGAGCCGCCGGGACCGTCCTCCACCTGCAGAAGGTCGCCGGCATTTCCGGCTCGGAGGCACATCTGCTCTCGCTCCTGCCGCGGTTGAAGGAGCGCGGTTGGGACGTTCGTTTCCTGATGCTGCACGAGCACGAGCCGGGTGCCTGGGAGTTCGCAGGCGAATTGACGGAGCGCGGGATTCCTCTCGATGCGATTCCGCTTGCGGCTGACGTCGACCCGATCGCGTTTGTCCGCATAGCCGCGTACCTAGCACGGCGGCGGCCGACGATTCTGCACACGCATCTCGTCCATGCGGACGTGTACGGGCAGGTCACGGGTTTGATCGGAGGCGTGCCGATTCGCGTGTCGACGAAGCATGGCTTCAACGAGTTCCGCGAGAACCCGGGGTTCGCCCTCGGCGACCGCGCGATCGCAAGCCTTGCGCACGCGCACATCGCGATCTCGCGCGGGCTCGCGCGGTATCTCGAGGACGTGGAAGGTTTCGACGGCGAGAGCTTCGAGATCGTGCACTACGGGATCGAGCCGAACGGAGGCGTGCGGCCGTACCTGGGGCCCGAGCTTCGGCTTCTGTGTGTCGGACGTCTGATTCCGATCAAGGGCCACATCGTGTTGCTGCGCGCGTTGGCGGAGGCGCGGCGCGAGCTGCCGGGCCTCCGGCTGGACGTCGCCGGCCGCGGGCCGCTCGAGCCGGCGC
>JBASRJ010000018.1:0-7954 GCA_049273785.1 Gaiellaceae bacterium
GCTCTGCAGGCTCGGGCGGCGTCGCTACGAAGTGCGGCGCGCGGCCGCGCCGGCCAGAGCAGCATGTGAGCCAGGATTCCGGCCCCCGCGGCCAGCGCCCATCCTTCCAGCCGCGCGGGAATGGTCGACGCCGGCGCCGCGATCGTCACCGGCAGGACGAACGTGAGGATCGCCGACGTCCCGGCCGCGGCGAAGTAGCCGTTGATCACCCCGGAGAAGAGGATCGCGAAGCCGACGACGGCCATCGCGGCCGTCGCGAGCCAGGCGTTCCGCGAGCACAACGTCCCGACGACGATGTTCGCCGCGCCGACGAAGGCCAACGCGATGTAGGCAGCGAATCGGCTTCGCAACGGGCCGGTGAAATCGACGAGAACCAGTAGGGCGAACGACCCGAACGCGGCGAAGAGCGCGGTTTGTGGATCCTGGATCCCTTTGTCCGCGACTGCGAAGACGCCAGGCATGACGATCGCCGCACGTGCAGCGCTCTTCAGCGAGGCCAGCTGCGGATCGTCGAGCTGAAGCCGCGGCAACGCCGTTTCGCTTAGCCGATCGTCGCGAGCAGGTCGTCGCAAGCCTGCTCGCAGCGGCGGCAGGCTTCGGCGCAGATCCGGCAATGGAAGCACTCGCCGATACAACGCAGGAGCGCGTCGCGATCAAGGCTGGTCGGCTGTGGATGCGCCTTGATCATTTCTTGAACTGTCACTTCCTCTCCTTTCCAGCACCTTCAGGCGGGCGTTCGCGCCTCAACCCAATCTTGAAAGACAGCGATCTGCTCGTCTGACCAGGCGCCGTCGCAGGGCATCGTGCCGTTGCGGAGGCGTTCCAGGATGGCGTCGCTGTTCCCGGCGACATCGTCGTGTGACCAGAGGTCGAACGCCCATTTCATCGATCGACGGTCGCCCTCCCGAAAGAGCGGCTTGATGTCCTGCTCGAAGCTGATCGACTCGTTGGTTGCGGACACGTGACCTCCTCTCTCCGTGATTCTCACGCAAGAACCCCGTCGGGGATAGCAAGGCGTAGGGTTGCCTCAATCGACAGGGAGGCTCAGATGCCCGTGGCACGTGTTGTGACGTTCGAAGGGGTCAGCAAGGACCGGATGGAGGAGATGGACCGCGAGATGCGCGACGGGCAGCCGCCCGAGGGGTTCCCGGCAACAGAAGTTCTCGCGCTCCACGACCCTGAGGCGGAGAAGTCGCTGGTGATCCTGTTCTTCGAGACGGACGACGACTACAAGCGTGGCGACGAAGTACTGAACGCGATGCCCGCCGGCGACACCCCCGGCCGGCGCACGTCGGTAACGAAGTACAACGTGGCCACTCGCATGACGGTCTAGGCGGCACCGATTGGTGGCAGCTGTGCCTTCTCCTTCAACAGGTCCTCCGCGCGCGTCAGTCGAACCCCGAAGCGCTCGGCGAGCTCGCCGGTGTCCAAGAGCGTGTCGCTGGTCGTGACGAGCCAGTAGAGGCTGAGCGTGTTGGCGGTCGCGGGGGAGAACGGAGTGGCGACGCGAGAGAGGGAGTACGTCAGAGGGGCGGGGAGGCTGAGAATGTCAGGCACTGTGGGGAGTCGTGCTCGCGAGCGCGGGCGGCCCACGTAATCGCAGGCCCCTGTGCGTGTTTCGACGGCGCTGGTGGAAGCATCATCTGCCGCCCGCGCGCTGTCCGGTGTGTCTTGCGACACGCAGTGCGAAGCTCAGTATCTCGTCCCGGACGTTCGCATGAGCGGCCGACCAACTCGCTGACGCGGCCTAAGCCATCTGTAGGTCACCCGCGGCCGGGGCCATCGATTATGCTTTGCCTCCCGCAAGCGCCAATCGACCAAGGAGCGAACATGCGCGAAGCGTTCATGTCCATCGAAACGGGCTTTTCGACCTATTCGGAGGGTATGACGCTTGCTTCGCAGAACGCTCAACTTGGGAATTTTGGCGCATGTCGACGCCGGTAAGACGACACTCACCGAGCGGCTGCTCTACGCGGCCGGCGTCATCGACGCGATCGGCAGCGTCGACGACGGCACGACGCAGACCGACTCCTTAGCGCTCGAACAGCAGCGCGGCATCACGATCAAGTCGGCGGTCGCATCGTTTCCGATCGACGACGTCACCGTCAATCTGATCGACACACCCGGCCACCCGGACTTCATCGCCGAGGTGGAGCGCGTACTGAGTGTGCTCGACGGCGTTGTCCTCGTCGTCTCGGCCGTCGAAGGCGTGCAGTCGCAGACGCGCGTGCTGATGCGGGCGCTGCAGCGGCTGCAGATTCCGACGCTGATGTTCGTGAACAAGATCGACCGCCGCGGTACCGATTGCGGGCGGGTGCTGAGGGAGATTGGCGACAGATTGACGCCTTCAGTGATCGCGATGGGATCGGTCAGCGGGGAGGGCACCCGCAGCGCTGTCTACAACGCACATGCGGTGGGCGATGCAGCCTTCGCGTCGCGGTTGCTCGACGTGCTCGCCGAACACGACGATGCAGTGCTTGCTGCCTACGTCGATGACGAGGCGCGGGTCTCGCCGCGTCAACTGCGCGAGGAGCTCGCCGCGCAGACACAGCAAGCGCTCGTGCATCCCGTCTTCTTCGGTTCGGCGATCACGGGCGCGGGGGTCGACGCACTGACCGCCGCAATCACGGAGCTGCTGCCGGCCGCCGCAGGCGACGCCGACGGCCCCGTTTCGGCCAGCGTCTTCAAGGTCGAACGCGGTGTGGCCGGCAAGAAGGTCGCGTATGCCCGCCTCTTCTCCGGGACGATTCGCGTGCGAGACCGGCTGCGGTGCCGTCGCGAGGGCCTGGCGGACGACGAGGAAGCGAAGGTCACCGCCGTCAGCCTCTTCGACGGCGGGTCGACCGTCCGGAGCGCGTCGGTCGATGCGGGGCAGATCGGCAAGCTCTGGGGTCTCGGCGCGATCCAGATCGGCGACACGATCGGCGAGCCCGGCCCCAGAGCGGCGGCGCGGCAGTCGTTCGCTCCCCCGACGCTCGAATCGATCGTCGCCCCGCGCCGCGTGAACGACAAGGCAGCGCTCTATGTTGCGCTCACCCAGCTCGCCGAGCAAGACCCGCTGATCGACGTGCGGCGGGACGACGATCGGCAGGAGATCTCAGTCTCGCTCTACGGCGAGGTCCAGAAGGAGGTCATCCAGGCCACGCTGGCCAACGACTTCGGCGTCGATGTCGAGTTCCGCGAGACGACGCCGATCTACGTCGAACGCCCCATCGGCACCGGCGAGGCCGTCAAGATCCTTCACGCGGAATCGAATCCGTTTCTTGCGACCATCGGACTGCGCGTCGATCCTGCGCCTGAGGGCTCGGGGATCGAGTTCCGCCTGCAGGTCGAACATCGCACCGTTCCGCTCTACGTCTACAAGAGGCTCGAGAACTTCGCGGAAGCCATGGGCCAGTACGTCCGCGAGGCGCTGCAGGAGGGACTCTTCGGCTGGCAGGTCGTCGACAGCATCGTGACGATGACCGAAAGCAACTACAGCTCTGCGGACGGACCGCCGGCAACGCGGGGACCGCTCAGCACTGCCGCCGACTTCCGAAAGCTGACGCCGCTGGTCCTCGTGCAGGCGCTGGAGCGGGCCGGGACGGTGGTTTGCGAGCCGACCGTCCGAGTCAGCCTCGAGATTCCGACGGACACGATCGGGGCAGTCATGCCCGCGTTGTCTCGGCTCGGCGGTGCAGTCGAGACGCCGTCCCTCCAGAGGAGGCTGGCGACGATCGAGGCGGTCCTGCCCGCGGCGCGGGCGGATGACGTCCAGCGGCAGCTGCCGGGGCTGACCCGTGGCGAGGGCGTGCTCGACTCCAGCTTCGCCGGCTACCAGCCGGTGCGCGGCGAGCAGCCGTCCCGGCGGCGGACGACGCGAGGTGCCCGATGAGAATGCACGTCGACGAGGTCCACACCGACGTGCCTCTCGTCCGGCGGTTGCTCGCCGGGCAATTCCCGAAGTGGGCCGACCTCCCCCTCGAGCGCGTCCCGTCGAGCGGGACCGACAATGCGCTGTATCTGCTCGGCAACGACATGGTCGTGCCCCGCGCTCCTCTCCTTTCTCGTTCGAGCAGCGTTGGACGTACCTCCGGCGTACACCCGCTGCTGACGCGATCAGGTCGCAGCAGCCGTCCCGGCGTCACCAGTCGAGGCCAGCCGCCACAGAAGAGAGCCCGTGACGAAGATCCAGAGCGTCAACAGCCCGGCACAGATCGACGCCGCCACCACGAGCGGGACGGTGATTCCGGTGAACGACTGGACGATCGCGACCGACAGCGACCCGATCCCTGCGGCGAACGCGACGACGCCGAGCCAGCGCGGGAACCGTGCGCTGAAGAGGGTCGCGAGGCCGTAGAGCGCCCCACTCACGCCCCAGTAGACGAGGAACCACATCGATTCCAACGATGCGTCGATCTTCTCGGCGGCCAGCACCGCGCTCGAGTTCGATGCATGGTGCACCCCGCCCGCGGCGACACGAACCGAGAGCTCGTGGATGGCGAGGCCGTCGACGGCGATCCAGGCGGCGAGAATCGCGTTCCCGATCAGGACGAAGTAGAAGCCGTGGCGCGCGAGTTGCCCGGACACCCGTTCGAGGGCGAGCGTGTCGGCAAGTACAGACTGAAACCCGATCGCGACGAGCGACGCGGTGAGAATACTGACGTGGATCGCGATCCAGCCGGGACCGTGGGCCTTGTCGATGTGCTTGCTGAAGTCCGCGATGCGCGGATGAAGAATGTTCGGGACAATCGCGAGCGGCGTCGCAACCCAGGCGCAGATGGCGCCGACCCGGAGCATTGGTCGAGCTTATGTCCTGCGCGGCGCGGTTGCCAGAGGCTAACGGATGCCCCGTCAGCCCCGCAGGCAGAGAGCGGCGATGTCGATGCCGTAGACGGGCTGGTAGATCTGGCATCCGATCCGCGCCGAGAAGAAGTCGCGGCTCGCGTCCGTCGCGAGCGCGGCCGCCGGAACGAGGTCGCGCTCGAGGTGAAGCGCGAACCGGCTGGATGCGGTGAACGGGGATTCCTTCACTTCGACGTCGATCCCGAGCGGCTTCAGGTCGCGGCGCCGCTTCCAAACGGTTGAACGAGTTGCTGGAGGGCGGGCACCTCGCCCTCCAGCGCCCCCCGGCTGGCTCCGGTACGAGCCCGCCGGCTGAAGAGAGCTATGAAGTCGGGTCCGGCTTGATGATCCCGAACGTGGCGCCTTGGGGATCACGGAGGACGCCGATGCGTCCGACCTTGGGGACGTCCATCGGCTCCATGAGCGTGGTGCCGCCGAGCTTCTGCGCCTTCGCCGCCGTCGCGTCAGGATCGTCGACCGCGACATAGGGCTGCCAGTACGGAGGGATCTTGGCGTCCGGCAGGGTCATCAGTCCGGCGATGCCGTTCTCCGCGCCGCCGCGGTTGAAGATCCGGTAGCCCCCGTAGTCGGGGCCCATGTCGCTGGTTGTCCAGCCGAAGACCTCGCCGTAGAAGCGCTGCGCGTCGTCGGCGTCGGTCGTCCCGAGCTCGTCCCACACGAAGACGCCCTCGGCGGCTGGTCCTTCGCTTTCCGGCTCGTACGCGCTGATGTAGGCGCCCTGCGGGTCGGCGATGATCGCGATGCGTCCGACCTCGCCCATCTCGAATGGCCCGGCCGCGAGCTTGCCGCCTGCGCCCTTCGCCTTCTCGATCGTCTCGTCCAGGTTCTCGACCCGGACGTGGCTCAGCCAGTGCGGCGGCGGCGCTCCTTCCATCGCCTTGCTGATGCCGCCGTGGTTCTGTCCGCCTGACGAGATCATCGTGTAGTCAGCCTCGCCGGGCTTGAAGACCTCCGTCTCCCAGCCGAACAGCTGCGTGTAGAAGTCCTGCGCCTGCTTGGGGTCGGACGAGACCTGCTCGTGCCAGACGAATTTGCCGACCGTCGATGCGACTGTGCTCACGTCTTCGACCTCCTTCTGGATGTCTGTCTTTGATGAGACTCCGGCCGAAGCCGGAAATCATCGCTCATGGACGCTGCGTGTCAGCTGTGAAGATATGGGAGTGGATGAACTTCTCGCCGCAGGAAACCCGCTGGTGCCAAGCACCGACGCGCGTGCGGTCGTGCTCGTCGAAGGGGTCAGCGACCAGGTCGCGCTCGAGGCGCTGGCCGAGCGCCGTGGCCGCCATCTTGACTCCGAGGGCGTTTCCGTCGTCCCGATCGGCGGCGCGCAGGCCATCGGACGCTTCCTGGACCGGTTCGGGCCGCAGGGGCTCGACGTCAGGCTGGCGGGTCTCTGTGACGCCGGCGAGGAAAGCGATTTCCGGCGCGGTCTCGAGCGGGCCGGCCTCGGCTCCCACCTCACCCGCGTCGAGATGGAGCGGCTGGGTTTCTACGTGTGCGTCGCGGACCTGGAGGACGAGTTGATCCGCGCTCTCGGTGCCACCTCAGTGGAGCACGTCGTTGATGCGCAGGGTGACCTCGGATCCTTCCGCACGCTCCAGAAGCAGTCTCCGTGGCAAGGACGAACGACCGAGGAGCAGCTTCGGCGCTTCATGGGCAGCGGCGCCCGCCGGAAGATCCGATACGCGCGTTTGCTCGTCGATGCGCTTGATCTGACCCGAGCGCCTCGGCCGCTTGACCTCGTACTCGCTCATGTCGGAGCAGCCCCATACAGTGTCGAACTGCATCGCTAGCTCGCAGTCTCAACGAGAGCGTCGACAGTTGCCGGGGCACTGGATACGCCGACCTGGCCGTAGAATCGCTTTGTGAAGCTCGAGGACGCACGGGCGATCGTGGATTTCGTGGTGCGGGAGGCGTCCAGTCCGGTCTCGGTTTTCATCGCGGACACGCACGGCGAGCTCGTCGCGGCCGCGACGATGGACGGCGCGGCACCGGACACGCGCCTGAACGCGCAACGCAAGGCGTACACCGCCGCGAGGAGCGACGCGCGTTCGACGAGAGAGCTAGCGGAGAAGGTGCGCGAGGACGCCGTCGAGCGCGAGAGCTTCGACCCGTTCTTCACGTTCTTCCACGGCGGGCTCGCCGCGTTCGAGGGTGAGACACGGGTGGGTGCCGTCGGCGTGAGCGGCTTGACAGGCGAGGTCGACGAAGCGCTCGCGCGTCAGGCACTCGAGTCCGCAGGTCTTTCCTGCTGATCCGGTACTAATCCGAGAGAACGAGCGTCGCCTTGCCGCCGCGATGTTCGAAGGCCTCCGCGAAGCGGTCGAGCGGGACGCGGAGCGTGACGAATTGCTCCAGCGCTTCCGCCCAGCGCTCGCGTGCCCTGTCGAGATCATCAACCGCGGCCAGCCAGTCCTGGCGATGCGCGTTGACGCTTCCAAAGAGAACGCGGTTCTCGAGGATCGTGTCCACGCCCAGCACCGGGCCGTCGAGCTCGACCGTCTGGTGACGAGGGTCGATCCCAAGCAGGCACGCGACTCCGCTCCGGCGGAGCAGGCCCAACGTCTGCGCCATCAACTGCGCGTTGCCGGCCGCCTCGATCACGAGGTCGAACTTCCCGAGCTCCGACAACTCGGTGTCGTGCGTCGAGGCGTAGTGCGCGCCGGACTGTTCGACGAGCTCGTTCTCAGGCTCGAGCGAGGCGGTCCACACTTCCACGTCCGCGAGGCGCAGGAGGTACGTCGTCAGCAGGCCGATTGCGCCTGCGCCGATGACCAGCGCGCGCTCGAGCTGCCACGGCTGCCGGCCGCCGATCGTCCGAGCATGCCGGAGCGCGCGCTCGCAGATCGACGTCGGCTCCGCGAGCACGCCGAGGCGGCCGAGCGATTTCGGAATTGCGACCAGTTGCGCCGGATCCTCCGCGACGAGCTCGCGGTCGTAGCCGTGCAGGCGTGTGATCCCTCGCTCGCTGTAGTCGCCCGTCAGACACGAATCCGGCGAGCCCTCCGCGCACGCGATGCAATGGCCGCACGAGCGGCGGACGGTCGCGGTGACGAGCTGGCCGCGCGTGAAGCCGTGGCCAGCTCGCTCGACGACGGCCAGCGCCTCG
>JBASRJ010000026.1:0-19960 GCA_049273785.1 Gaiellaceae bacterium
CACGGAGACGCAGCGCGCGCGCTCGTATGTCCGCGCGCCGAGGGCGGCAGCGCGCACGGCGCGGATCGCCAGGCTTGCGGCTCCGCTCGTCGGCCTCATGGGACGGGTGGGAGACGGACCATCGCCACAGCGACGCGCACGCACGAAGTTCGCCGTCGTCGCCGAGGCGCACGGCCCGAACGGCAGCCGACGCGTCACTCTGACCGGACAAGACCCGTACGGGCTGACGGCGCTCCTCATCGCGCACGCCGCCGCAGCGCTGCGGAACGGCGAGGTGCGCGACGCCGGCACGCTTGCTCCGGCGGAGGCGTTCGAACCACGTTCGTTCGTCGCCAGGCTGGCGCCGCTGATCGAGATCCAGGCCGTCGAAGAGCTGTAGAAGGATCGTCCGACTCGACGCCTAATGTGCAGGAATGCGGCGATTGCGGCCATTGAGCGAGGCCGAGTGTTACGCGAGGTGCTACGGCGGCTGGGACGAGACGGTGCGGATCGTACGGTTGGAGCCGCGCCGCCCGCGCCATACGATCCTCCGGGAAGGCGAGGCGCTCCGGCGCCGCTTCGAGGAAGCCCTCGACGCGCGTGACCCCGAAGCCCTCCCGGAGCCCGAAGCCGCCTAGTCGTAGCGCGGTCCCCGACGTCCTCGCGCCCGATCTGCGGGTGATCTTCTGCGGGATCAATCCAGGCCGCGTCTCCGCAGCGGCGGCCGCACACTTCGCCAATCCCCGCAACGACTTCTGGCGGCTGCTGCTCGCCACCAAGTTCACAGCTCGACTTTACGAGCCTGGAGAACAGTTCGATGTGCTGCGAGAAGGCATCGGTCTCACGAATGCTGCGTACCGAACCACTCCGGGCTCGGCCGACCTGCGCCGCGCTGACTTCGAGGGCGCTGCGGAGCGGCTCGAACGCATTGCACGCGAGCTGAAACCGAAGTGGATCGGGTTCGTCGGCAAAGAGGCGTATCGCGGCACGTTCGGCGAACGCGCGGAGCTCGGCGTGCAGGAGCGACGGCTGGGCGACACGCACCTGTTCGTCCTCCCTTCGACATCGCCGGCGAACGCGGCGGTTCCGTGGCTCGAGCGCGAACGCTGGTTCCAGGAACTCGCGGGCCGCTCCTCCGGTTTGCCGTTACGCCCCGCCGTCCGTGCGCTGATCCTGGATCCGGACGAGCGCGTGCTGCTGGTGCGCTTCGAGTGGCCGGACAAGGCCGTCTGGGCGCCGCCGGGCGGCGGAATCGATCCGGGCGAGAGCGCGGAGCAGGCGATCGTCCGCGAGCTGGCGGAGGAGTGCGGCCTGCGCGACTTCGAGCTAGGCCCGTGCATCTGGACGCGGACTCACTGGCACGCGGACTTCGAGGGCTGGGGCGGCCAGACGGAGCGGATCTATCTCGTGCGCACGGAAGCGTTCGAGGCGGCGCCGGAGTGGAGCGTGGAGCAACTCCTATCGGAAGGGATGACCGATCTGCGTTGGTTCACGCGGAAGGAGCTCGCGGAGCAGAGCGTGACTTTCGCGCCGGGCCGGCTACCGGCGCTCGTCCAAGAGCTGATCCTCCACGGTCCGCCGCAAAACGCGGTCGACGTCGGCGTCTAGGCCGAGCCTTCCGCCTGTCGACGAGCCTCGAGCTCAGCGCGCCCCTTCGCGACGAGCTCGCGGAGCGTGCGAATCTGCTCGTCCGCGCGGGCGTTCCAGGCGGCGCGTTCTTCAGGAGTCATTCTCTTCCTCTTCCGCTTCATCGTCCTCCTCCAACAGTTCGCGGATGTGGCGGACTTCTGCACGGATGTCGGAGAGCGCTTCCATGATAGCCAGCACTTCTCCACGGTAGATGCCCATTTCCTCCGGCACAGCTCCGATGGTTGCCGCAACGAACGAACTCGGCAAGGTGGCCGAAAGAGCGCACTGGATCGATCGTCAGCTTCGTGTTCGCGAGGCGTGAACGGCCGGCGAGGTCAGGCCTGCGTCATCGCAAGACCTGACCCCACGACCATGAGCAGCGAGCTGCTGCCGACCGACGGATCGATCAGCCTGATCGTTCCGGTCGCGTTCAGCTTGCAGGCGGTGTACAAGCCGTTGCCGTCCGGGATCGTCGCGTATGCGACTCCGCCCGCAAGCGCGAGGCCCGCGATCGCTCCGACGATGAGCTTCTTCATATTCCTCTCTTCTCTCTGATCAGCAGGCCAGGACGGTGCGGATTCGCGTTGCGTCGGCGATCCAATCGGATCCGACGGTGCGCGGTAGCACGGTGCTCGGGGTAGCCTGAACCGCGGCGATGAACACCTTCAACGCGCCGCAGACGAGCTGCTTCTGCGTGGCGTTCGCGGGGTTGAACGACGCAAGCAGGTTGTTGAGCTGTCGGATGAGCAGCGTCTTCGTGCTCGCCGAGAGCGACGAGTAGTTGACGACCTTCTGGATCAGGTCGGAGAGCTGCTCCTTCGCACCCTTCACAGTGACCGTGAAGCTGCCGCTTGCTTTGTTGCCGGCATGGTCCGTCGCGGTGCAGTTGACCGTCGTCGTGGCGATCGCGAGCGTGGCGCCGGACGGAGGCGAGCAGTTGACGCCAGGATTCGGATCCGTTCCGTCGGTCGCGGAGGCTGAGTAGGTCACCTTGGCGCCCGTGGGGCTCGTTGCGTTGACGACGAGATTGCCGGGCAGGTTCAAGGCCGGTGCCTTGCGATCGACCTTGTTCCCCCCGATCGGTTTGGCGGTTGCGCAGTTGCCGGACTTGTCGCAGACCTGCCGCGAGCCCGTGGCGGCGTCCGCGGTCTCGGAGCCTGAGGGGACGCTGGTTGCGAGCGTGAAGTTCGCCTCGCCGGCGTCTGCGAGTCCGACGCCGCCGTCTGCGGCCGTGCACGCGATCGCGACGTTGTCGCTGTGCCACGCGCCGTCCGCGGAGGCGCAGGAGATCCGCGGCGCGACCGCGTCGCGTGCCAGTGCGAAGGGCGAGAACGAGGTGACGCGACCGCAGACCTCAATCGATGTGACAGTCGTCGGAACGGTCGACCAGTTGCCGTTTACGTAGTGCTGCAAGCTTGGGGGAGGAGAGCCCTTATACGGGAAGCAGATCGTGGCCCCGAGCGCTGGGCCCATCCAGCTCGCCGTCGTGCTGAGCTCGAAGTAGAGACCGCTGATCTGGAACTCACTCGGCAGGGCCGGGCCCGTCGCGGTAGATGTGAGCGTCGTCGACCCCGCCACGGAGACGTTTTCGAACGTGACGTCGATGGCGGTGCCGGTCACCGGGTCGGCTGTTTGCACCGGCACGTTCGTCCCCGTGGGGGTGTTCGCGGCCTCGGTGCTGAAGAACCAGTCCCAGCTTTCGTGGAGTGGGACGCCGTCGGCGGCTTTGATCGTGGTTTTTTTGATGCCGGCTATGTAGTTGGCGGTGGTGTCGAGCGGGAGGTTGGGGGTGAGGACGGCGGTGTTGGTGTTGCTGTCGTAGCTGATGGTGGCGGGGACGGGGACGCCGCCTTTCGTCAGGGTGAAGTTGCTGGTGGTGATCGTGCTCGCGTCCATCGCGCGGCTGAAGGTCGCGGTCACGTGGGTCAGGACGCTGATGTTGCCGTGCTCTGGAGACCAGGAGGTGAGCCGTGGCGGGCTGTTGCCGGTGGTGAAGCTCCAGGTGACGGGGGCGGCGAGCGGCGTGCCGTCGCTCGCTTTGATCGTGCTGGCGAGCTTGGCGGTGTAGGTGGTGTAGGGGTCGAGCTCGGTGCCGGGAGAGAGATAGGCGTAGTCGTCGATGCTGTCGTAGCCGACGGTGGCGGGGACGGGGACGCCGCTGGCGCTCGTGAGGGTGAAGCTGCTGCTGGTGATCGTGCTCGCGTCCATCGCGCGCGAGAAGGCCGCGTTCACGTCGCCCTCGGGTGCCTCCGTGCCGACCCCTGTGGCGCCATCCGCAGGCCGGCGCAAGATCACCGTCGGCGGCGTGGAGTCGTCGTTGGCGATGGTTGCGGTTCCGGTTGCCTTGGCCAGCGTTGCGCCGGAGGCGTTGGCGAGCGTCACGGAGAACGTCTCGTCCGGTTCGACAGAGGTGTCTCCGTTCGCGAGCACGGACACGGTCTTCGAGGTCTGCCCTGGGGTGAAGGTGAGCGTTCCGGTAGCCGCTTGGTAGTCGTCGGGTGCTGTCGCGGTTCCGTCGGCGGTGCCGTAGTCGACGGTGACGTCGGAGGTGTAGGAGTTGGAGAGCGAGACGGTGAAGTCGAAGGCGGTCGTTCCGGAGTCGCCTTCGTTGTGCGAGACGTCGTCGATCGAGAGCGACGGTTGGGGCGGGTCGGTGGTGAGCAGGTCCGTCCACTGGTCGCTGAAGACGGTCCCTCCGAGCGCGCCGTCGAAGCCTTTCGCATATGCGTTGTTCGTGTAGCCGCCCATTGCGTTCGGCCGGACGAGCAGGTTCACGGTCACGGAGTCGCCGCTCGCGATCGCCCCAAGCGGGCACGTGACGATCGGGAAGAAGCCGCTGGTGTCGACCGTGCAGGCGCCGCCGGGCGCGTCGCCGCTGAGGAACGTGAACTCGTTCGGCAGGGTGTCGGTGAGGATGACATCGCCGAGCGAATGCGGCCCCGCGATCACCTTGTCCGTAAGCGTCAGCTCCTGCCCGACCTGCACCGTCGCCGGGCTATGGGAGAGCTCCAGCGAGAGCACGGGAACAGCCGCGGCGAAGCTCCGCGAGGTCGGACTCGTAAGGTTGCCGAAGAAGAAGCCGAGGCCGGTGTCATCACGGACGGGGGCCGCCGGGTCGATCGCATTCACGGCCACACTGGCGCCGCGGAACGCGGTTGCGGCGGCGGAGTCGCGAACGGCAGCGCCGAGACCAACGATCGCCGCGATGGCGACGAGCGTGATCAGCAGAAGGTTCTTGCGCGCGCAGCATGCGCGTTTCGTGTGCGCTCTCATCGATGTCCCCCCTGGTGGCGTCCTCGTCGAGGACCAGGATTTGCATCTGCTCTCGTGGCCGCCCGGCGGGACATCACTGCCTCGCCTCGACGATTCGAGCCGTGCCGAGGGCCGCCCGCCGGGTCGCCTCGGCGACCGCATCGTGCGAGATGCCGTCGACGATGTGAAACGACGTCTCGTCGGTCGGTAGGAACAGAGATCGCCGATACGTGATCGGCGTGCCTTCGCGGGTCAGCGCACGCGCCGCGCGCCGCAGGCGGGCAGCGGCTGCTCGGAACTCGTCGCTGCCACCCCGTGGTGAATAGACCTCGACGGCGTATCTCTGCACGTCTCCACGGTCGCACGGTCTCGACGTCGGCGAAATGTGGAAACCCACATGCTTTGCTCGGCTACGGCCTCACATCGGCTCGTCGGCGCGGTATCGGCCGGCAAGTTCCGCCCGGGAGCGGACACCGAGCTTCCCGTAGATGCGCGAAAGGTTGGCTTCGACGGCTCGGACGCTGACCACGAGCTCGGCGGCGACTTCCTTGTTCGTCTTCCCCTGCGCGACCAGCGCTGCGACCTGTTGCTCAGTCGGGGTCAGCTCGGCCGGAGAGGCGGCACGGCCGCCGATGCGCGCGAGCTCGCGCCGGACGCGGTCGGCCAGTAGCGGTGCTCCCAGCGACTCGAAGATCGCAAGCGCAGCCTGGAGGGTCTCCCGCGCGGCGCGCTTCTGCCGCGCCCGCCGCTGCACGGTTCCAAGCGCAAGAAGCGTCAGTCCCTGCTCGAACGGAACGCCTACCCGCTCGGACCAGGGGACAGCTTCTTGGAGAGAGTGGAGCGCAGCATCGAGATCGTTGTGTGCCGCGAGCATGAGTCCTCGACAACGATGGGCTTCCGCCTGCAGATGCGCCACGTCCGTGGCCGAGGCAAGATCTTCGAGCCTGCTCGCGAGCTCGTCCGCCTCAGCGAGCTCGCCCTGGCCGATCGCCGCCTCGACGGCGGCCGGCACGAATCGAGCACCGAATCCCCATGTGCGCATCTCTCGCACGATCGAAAGCGCCTCTCCAATCTCTTTGGCTGCGTTCGTATGGTCACCGAGCGAGAGAGCGAGGAATCCGAGCGCATATCGCGCTCGCGCGATTCCAAGCGGTTCGTGCGTCCGCGCAACGAGCTCCAACGACCGTTCCGCATCCACGCGCGCATCCTCCACACGTCCGCTCATCGCCCGGCGCAACGCTCGGTCGCCCAGGCAGGTTGCCAGCACGTGCTCGAGCCCGGTCTGTTCAGCGAGATCGACGCTGGCGTCGTCGTACTCAGCCCCTTTGCCCCAGTTGCCCGCTCGGTTCTCGACTGCGCCGAGTGAGTTCAGCACGTCCGCCAGGGCGGTTTCGTCCCCGGTCTCGAGCGCGATCCGTTCCAGCTCGGCCCAGGACTCACGGGCTAGGTCGTTCTCGCGGATGCCTGCGAGAACGACGGCCCGGAGGTAAAGCGCTCGTTCCTCGAGACTCGAGCGCCGCGGCAGGGCTGCGTCGATCTCGCGGGCGCGGTCGAGAGCTGCGCGGTCGAATGCTCTTCCCCGCGACCAGTCGAAGAACGAGCGCATCACCTCGCCGTGTGCGCGGCGGCGCTTGTCGCCAATGGCGGAGGCGAGCTCGATCGCCTGGGCGAGCGTCTCCTCGGCTTCATCACCCGGGGCTGTGACGTAGAAGAGAACCGCGAGAAACAACAGAGCGTCGAAGCGCAGCGGCCTGTCGCTGTCCGCCTCTCGAACTGCTTCCTCGCTCAGTTTGCGCGACTCGAGGATGTCGCGGGGATATTTCGCCAGGCGCAGCAGTGCTTGCGCACGAATGGGTCCCGGCGGCGCCTCTGCGACGATTGCCTCTAGCTCTGCCCTTGCCCGATCGACGTCGCCTGCGCCCCAGTACTCACCCGCGGCGAGATAGCGCCGACGCCGGACTCCCTCTTCGTCAGCGGGATTTGAAAACGCAAGGGCGCTCGTCGCGAGCTCAGCTGCGGCGTCCGGCGCGCCGCGGAGCGCTGCGGCACGCGCTGCCTCCTCGAGAACGGCAGCCGTCGCTTCATCGGGCGCCTCGGCCGACAGCGCGAGATGCCTGGCACGTTCTTCGAGTGGGAGACCGAGGCGCGCGAGGCGCCGATGAAGATCCCGGCGCGCATCTGCGGATGCGTCCGCGTACAGAATCGACCGGAGGAGCGGATGCGTGAAGCGGACGCGCTCGCCGTGAGCGTCAACCACAGCTGCGTCGAGCCCTGGCCGCAGAAGATCCTCCCACTCGGTTCCCAGCGCTTCCTCGAGCGTCACACGCGTTGGATCGGTAAGGGCCGCGACTACGAGCAGGGCGCTCACCGTCGACGGCGGCAGCGGTGCGAGCCGTTCTTGAACGACCTCGCGCAAGGAACGCGGCAGCGGGAGCTCACGATCGGTCTCAGCTCGGCTCGCGCCGAGCAGTGCTCGAGCCAGGCCCAGGGCGAAGAGAGGGTTTCCGCCAGACGCCTCGTGGATGCGACGCAACGTCGGCCGGCGAAACGAGGCGCCAAGCTGCTCACGCACGAGGACGCCGGTTGCTCCGAGGCTGAGTCCCGCGACATCGAGTCGCTCCACCGGAACCAACGTGAGGTCGAGCGCCAGGGGAAGGGGCTCGTCCTCGCGTTCGCGTCGGCGGGCGAACAGCAGCGCGATCGGCGCCTCTCCGAGGCGCCGGAAGAGAAACTCGAGCACGCTCGCGGAGTCGGTGTCGAGCCACTGGACGTCGTCGATCGCAAGCAGGAGCGTCACTCCGGCCGCAAGTAGCCGCAAAGCGCCGAGCGCGGCCACCGCGACTGCGCGTCGGTCGGGCGCGGTGCTCTCCGGCTCGTCGAGAAGGAGCGCGACACCGAGGGCGCGGCGCTGGGGCTGCGGCAGCTGGTCGAGCACGTCGGCGCTCGCTTCGCTGACGAGGTCCGCGAGGGCTGCGAACGGCAGTTGTCGCTCGCTCTCGATCGGGCTCGCGACGAGAACACGGGAACCTTGTGCCTCGGCGCGCCGAACTCCCTCGCGCCAGAGGATCGTCTTGCCGATTCCCGCATCGCCCTCGATCACGAGCGCAGCGGGACGGGGCCGCCCCAAGAAACGATCTACGGCAGCAAGTTCCCTGTCCCTGCCGACGATCCCGGCCATCCGCCGCCAGGGAGACTAGGCGGTGGACAGCCGGAGCGCGAGCGCCGATGATCCGGCTGACCACCACGAAAGGGGAGAGCGGGATGAGGGGCATCTTGTTGGCTGCGGCGACGGCAGCGCTTTCCGTCGTCGTGCTCGGCGCCGCGTCGCCGGCAGGGGCATTCCAGAGCGACGACTGCCTTGCGAACTTTCCGACCGAGCCGCAGCAGGCTGCCTACGCCTGCAACGTGACCGTCAGCCAGTCCTTCCAGGACATGGAAGCTCCGGGCGCGTGTGTCCCGGAGCCGATCCTCTTCAGCGGCACGCTCGGCGGGCACAGCCACATCACGGCGAAGTTCGCGGAGGGCAACCTCTTCATCACGCTGGATCAGCACGTGTTCGTTGACGCGACCGGCATCGGCGAGCTGACAGGCACCAAGTACGGATTGCACGAGGTCGGGAACGGAACCTCGACGCAGCGTTTCGACCACGGCGCAAACGTCTTTCAACAGACGATCGAGGGACACGAGAACGCGCAAGGCACGCTGCCGGATCTCGTCATCCACGCGGAGATGCATCAGACGATTGACGGGACGGGCCGGTACCACTTGTCGATCGAGCACGTGACGTTCGGCTGCCGGACTCACGGCACGTAGGCCGAAGCCGACCTTTTCTGTCGCCGATCGCCTAACCGCGCCAGCGGTTGGTGATCGGCGTGCGCCGGTCGCGGCCGAACGCCTTCGGGCGCAGCTTCACACCGGGCGGCGCCTGGCGCCGCTTGTACTCCGCGCGGTCGATCATCGCGACGGCGCGCTCCACGATCTCCTTGTCGAAGCCGTCCTCCGACAGCTCCTCCAGCGAACGGTCGTGCTCGACGTACTCCTCGAGCACCTTGTCGAGCTCCGGATAGGGCGGCAGCGAATCCTCGTCGAGCTGGTTGTCCCGCAGCTCCGCGCTCGGGGCGCGGTCGATGATCGATTGCGGAATCACCTCCTTGCCGGCGCGCTCGTTCAGGGAGCGAGCGAGCCGGAAGATGTCCGTCTTGTACACGTCCTTCAGCAGCGCGAAGCCGCCGGCCATGTCGCCGTAGAGCGTTGCGTAGCCCACGGACAGCTCGGACTTGTTGCCGGTGGCGACGAGCATCCAGCCGAACTTGTTCGACAGCGCCATCAGGAGCACGCCGCGGGCGCGCGCCTGGATGTTCTCTTCGGTCAGGTCGGGGTCGCGGCCTGCGAACGGCTCGGCGAGCGCGCGCTGGAACGTGTCGACGATCTCCGCAATCGGCAGCTCGAAGAACGGAGAGCCGAGATTCTCCGCCAGCCGCCGCGCATCGCCACGCGTTCCTTCGGACGAGTACTGCGACGGCATCGACACGCAGTGGACGCGCTCGGCGCCAAGCGCCTCCGCGGCCAGTGCGGCTGTCACGGCGGAGTCGATCCCGCCGGACACGCCGACGACGACACCGTCGCGGAAACCGTTCTTGTCGACGTAGTCGTGGAGTCCAAGCTCGAGCGCGAGCCGCATCTGCTCGAGCTCGTCCGCAAAGGGAACGACGGCGCCTCCTGCCCGCTTCCCATTCGCGGGGGGCCGCTCGGTGCCGACGTGCACGACTGCGACCGGCGGCGGCGTCTCGCGCTCGCGCGCGACGGCCCGGCGGCGAATATCGCGCAATCGCCGACCTACGACTTCCTTTGGATCGACGTCGACGACGAGCAGAGCCTCCTCGAACCCGGGCGCGCGCGCGAGCACGCTCCCTTCGTCGTCGATCACGCATGAGTGCCCGTCGAAGATCAGCTCGTCCTGACCGCCCACCGCGTTGCAGAAGGCTACGAAGCAGGAGTTGTCGCGCGCGCGCGTGACGAACATCTCCTCGCGCTCGCGCTCCTTGCCCACGTGGTACGGCGATGCGGAGATGTTCGCGAGCAGCTCGGCGCCGGCAAGCGCGAGCTCGGTTGCCGGCGGGCCAGGCTGCCACATGTCCTCGCAGATCGTCGGACCGATCAGCGTCTTGCCGAGCTCGAGCAGGACGAGATCGCGTCCCGGCGCGAAGTAGCGATCCTCGTCGAAGACGCCGTAGTTCGGGAGGAACCGCTTGCGGATCATCGCCTTCACCTCGCCGCCGGCACAGACCGCGCAGGCGTTGTAGAGGTCCCGGTCGAAGTAGGGCGTGCCGATCAGCGCGGCGATGCCGCGGCACGAGCGCGCGATCTCCTCGAGCGTGCGCTCGGCGGCCCTGATGAACCCCGGGCGGAGGAGCAGATCCTCGGGCGGGTAGCCGGTGACGATCAGTTCGGGGAAGAGGACGACGTCGACGCTCTGCTCCTTCGCCTCGTCCAGGCGTCCGAGGATGCGCTCCGCGTTCCCGGTGAGATCGCCGACGACGGAGTTGATCTGCGCAAGCGCGAGCCTCATGCAAGCTCAGCCTATCAGTTTGCGACTATAAGGCGAAAACCGAAGGCGTCTCCAGACACACGCGGCGCATCCACATTGGCCGCCGCGGGCGACATGCGCGGCCGCGGCTCACCCACGCTCGCGACGAGGAACCGTCGAAAATCGTCATGCGAGCGAAGCGAGCGGATTTTCGACGGGTTAGCCGCGTCGGCCGAACTGCAGCACGAAGATCCAGACGTTGCTCGCGCCGAAGATCGACGGCGCATGCACCATGCCGACGCCGACGTCGCGCCAGCTACGGCCGAGGAGATTCGCGCGATGCGGCGGCGAATTGAGCCACGCGGAGATCGCACTGGACGGCGTCCCGAGGCCGCCTGAGCCCCAGAACAGGTTTTCGCCGATCCGCACGCGCCCTCGGAAGTACCCCGTCTGCTGGAACGTGCGTGCGAATGAGTTACCGCACGGCGTGTGCGAGAAGCTTCCGCACGAACGAATCTCCTCGGCCTTGAGGAGCGCGGAACGGTCCAGGAGCACGGCGCGATGCAACGGTCGCAGGCCGTAGTGCCCGCGCGTTGCGTTGACGAGCGAGCGTAGCGCCGCGGCCTCTTGCGCCGTCGACGAGCTCCCTGCGGCTGCAGGACTCACCGCCGTAGACAGGGCGAACGCGGCGGCGCAGACGACGAACGTGTACCCCCGTAGACGTTTCATCGGTGCGTATCGGGATAGATGTCCCGAAGCGCCTATTTCTAACGCAGTGCTCGGATACCTTTACTTTTTGGTTTCGAAAGCTTGCGGTTCCTGTCCGAGTAGAGGAAATCCCTGCTCAGCGGCGGAAAGTGCCAGGCCGATCTCCTCCAGGGACCCAGGGTTCTCCAGGGACGAGAGGTCGCCTGGATCCGTGCCGAGCGCTCTGGCCCGCACCGCCCGGCGGACGATCTTGGCGCTCCGCGTCTTCGGCAGGGCAGGCACGAAGACCACGCGGTCCGGCTTGAACGCCTTGCCCAGCTCGTTCGCGACTGCGGCCGCGACCTCGTGCGCGAGCTCGAGCGTCGGCTCCTTGTCTCCATTCGACACGCAGAAGATCCATGCGACTTCACCCTTGACGTCGTGTGGAACGCCGATCGCGGCCGCCTCTGCAACGAGCGGATGCGACACCGCGGCGCTCTCCAGCTCGGCGGGGCCGATCCGCTTGCCGGCGATGTTCAGCGTGTCGTCGCTGCGCCCGTGCAGGAACCAGTAGCCGTCGGCGTCGACCGACGCCCAATCTCCGTGCGTCCAGACGCCGGGGAAACGTCGCCAGTACGAATCGAGGTAGCGCTCGTTGTCGCCCCAGATCCCGCGCGTCATTCCGGGCCACGGCCGCCGGCAGACGAGCTCGCCGACCTCGCCGCGCACCGGCTCGCCGTCGGGGCCCAGTACGTCCATGTCCTGACCGAGCGCGGGGAACCCGAGTGCGACCGGTTTGATCGGCTCCGTCACGCAGGTCGCAAGGAAGCACGCGCCGACCTCCGTTCCGCCGGAGATGTTCACGATCGGCGCACGGCCACCGCCCACGCGCTCGAAGAGCCACAGATACGGATCGCGGTTCCACGGCTCGCCGGTTGTCGTGATCGTGCGCAGCGAGGAGAGATCGCTCGTCGGGTCGCCCTTCGGGATCAGCGCACGCGTCAACGTCGGCGAGATGCCGAGCATCGTCACGCGTTCGGACTCGACGAGCTTCCATAATCGGTCCGGCGGAAAGTCGGGCGCTCCTTCTGCGTACACGACGGTTGCTCCGACGGCGCCGCAGCCGACGACGGTCCACGGGCCCATGATCCAGCCCATGTCGGTCGCGAAATGCACGCGGTCGCCGGGATGGATGTCCGACTGGTACGCGGCCTCGCGCGCGATCGACGCGAGGAAGCCCGCGTGCACATGCAGTGCGCCTTTCGGGCGGCCGGTCGTGCCGGACGTGTAGGCGAGGAGATACGGATGCTCGGAGTCGACCTGCCTCGTCGGCGACTCTTCCCCGCCTTCGACCAGGATCTCCTCCCAGATCCTCTCCGGCCCGTCGTCGAGCCGGGTGTTGCCGTGGCGCTGCCAGACGACGAGCAGCTCGACAGAAGGTGCCTGGCTCCGAGCTTCGCGCGCGATGTCGAGCATCGGCACCCATTGCCCGCGTCGAAGCGACCGGTCGGCGGTGATCAGGACCTTCGCGCCGGAGTCCTGCAGGCGTTGGGCGACCGCGGTTGCAGCGAAGCCCGAGAAGATCGGGACCTGGACGGCGCCGATGTGCGCGCACGCGTGGGAGGCGATCGCGACCTGAGGGGACATCGGCATGTAGATCGCCACGCGGTCGCCGGGCTCGACCCCGCTCGCTCTCAGGCCCGCCGCGAGGCGCGTCACCTCACGTGCGAGCTCCGCCCACGTCCATCCGCGCCGGTCACCGTCCTCGCCGAGGAAGATCGCCGCGAGGCCGTCCGGCGTCTGGACGGCCCACCGGTGCACGCAGCTGTCCGCGAGGTTCAGCCTTCCGCCGACGAACCAGGTCGCCCACTCGATCCCGCGGGAGCTGTCGACCACGCGCTCCCAGGGCTGGGAGAATTCGAGCCCGAGATCGTCGATCACCTCGGGCCAGAAGCGCTCGGGCTCTTCGATCGAGATCCGGTGCAGGTCGCGGTAGTGCTCGACGCCGAGTCGGCCCATCAGCCGCGAGAGATTCGCCTGCTCGAGGAAGTCCTCCGAAGGGGTCCACACGTAGTCGCTCACGGCGCCAAATCTATTTGACGAACCTAACTAGCAGTCCCTAACCTAGCGGTTACTAACTTCGTCAGAAAGGACTCGATGAAAGCACGGCTCTTCGCCAGCGAGAACCGGAAGTGGTGGACCCTCGCCGCGGTCTCGTTCGGGCTCTTCATGATCATGCTCGACAACACCGTCGTGAACGTCGCGCTCCCGTCGATGCAGAGGTCGCTTCACATCGGCCCGAACGAGCTCGAATGGATCGTCGTCGGCTATGCCCTCACCTTCGCGACGCTGATGCTCACCGGCGGCAAGCTGGCCGATCTCTACGGCCGGCGCCTGCTCTTCATCGTCGGGCTCGCGATCTTCACCGCAGCCTCGCTTGCCTGCGGTCTTGCGCCGACAGCCGGCGCGCTGATCGCCGCACGCGTCGTCCAGGGCATCGGCGCCGCGATCATGAACCCGGCGACGCTCGGGATCATCACGGCGACCTTCCCGCCGCGGCAGCGCGGCACCGCGATCGGCATCTGGGCCGGAACGTCGGCGATGGCGCTCGCGATCGGCCCGCTCGTTGGTGGTCTCCTGACGGAGAAGGCCAACTGGAGCTGGATCTTCTACATCAACGTTCCGGTCGGGATCGCGGGAATCCTCGTCGCCCGGTGGGCGATCGAGGAGAGCCGCGACACGTCGCAGGAACAGCGGCTCGACCTGCCCGGCCTTCTGAGCTCCGGCGTCGGATTGTTCGCGCTCACCTACGGGTTGATCGAGGCGAACCGCCACGGTTGGACCTCTCCGCTGATCCTGTCGATGTTCGCCTTGACAGTCGTCGCGCTCGTCGTCTTCGTCCTGCTCGAGCAGCGTCAGCGGATTCCGATGCTCGATCTGTCGCTGTTCCGGAATCCGACGTTCTCGGGCGCGAACGTCGCAATCTCGCTCGTCTCGCTCGCGATGTTCGGCATCTTCTTCTACAACTCGCTCTTCATCCAGAACGTGCTCGGCTATTCCGCGATCCAGACCGGCGCGCTGTTCCTGCCGATGACGCTGCTCATCGTCCTGATTGCACCCCAGGCTGGACGGATGACCGACCGTGTCGGCGCGCGTTGGCTGATCGGCGGCGGCATGACACTGGTGGCGCTCTCGCTCGTGCTGTTCGCGCAGATCGGACAGGGCGGGACCTTCTGGAACTTCCTGCCCGCGCTGATTGCGGGAGGCACCGGCATGGCACTGACGATGACGCCGACCACCGCCGCGGCGATGGGTTCCGTGCCGACCGACAAGGCCGGTGTGGGATCGGCGGTGCTGAACGCCTTCCGTCAGGTCGGCGGGTCGCTCGGCATCGCGGTGATGGGGGCGATCATCGCCGGGCAGCTGACGGTGGGGCGGTCGAATCCGGCGTTCGCCGACCAGTTCACCAGCGGCTATCACCGCGCCCTGTACGTCGCCGCCGGCATCGCAATCGTCGGAGCGGGGATCGCCGTTGCGCTGGTGCGGAAGATTCGCCATCCGGAGCCCGCAGTCGTCGCCGAGAGCCTTGCGGCGTGACACAGGTGTCGCCTCCGCTGCGCCTGCCGGCGGCCGAACGCCGGCAGGCGCTTGTCGAGACTGCGCTGCGTGTGTTCTCCGAGGGCAGCTACCGCGGCGCGACGACCGCGGAGATCGCGCGCGCGGCAGGTGTCAGCGAGCCGATCCTGTACCGGCACTTCGCCTCGAAGCGCGACCTCTACTTCGCATGCATCGACGAGGCCTGGGAACGGCTGCGAGCCCTATGGGAGGAGACGATTGCCTCGGAGCCCGATCCCGCCAAGTGGATGCAAGTGATGGCCAAGTCCTACATCTGCCTACGCGACGCCAAGTCTGGCGTCGTCGTCTCGGATCTCTGGATGCAGGCGGTCGTGGAGGCCGGGGACGACGCGGAGGTACGCAAGTTCCTCAAACGGCACATGCGCGAGGTCCACGACTACATGGCAGACGTCATCCGCGAGGTGCAGGCGGCCGGTGTGATCAATCCGGCCAGAGACGCAGACGCGGAAGCGTGGATCTCTCTGGCGGGCGGTTTGCTGGGAACGATCGGCCGTCGGGTCGGCCTGCTGAAAGACAGCGATTTCGAGTCCATCCGCGCTTCGAGGCGCGAGTGGATGACAGGCGCGGTGTCTTAGGCCAAAAAGGAAGACCCCCGGCTGCGGCTCCGGGGGTCAATTCCCTTCAGGCAGCTCCACCGCTCTGCGGGGACTTCCCCGGAGCCTGGCTCTGCGGCCCAGCCACGCTCTCGGTTCGTCCACCTAGGTGAAGCGCCTCCTGCAGCCGACCCTGGCGTCTGGCTCGGATGCAAGATGGCCTCACTGTACGAGCGCTCGGCAAGGCTGTCAAGTAGCTCGGTCAAGTGATTTTCTACTATGCTGGTTGACCGGAAACCTCAGGGAACATGCCCTTTTTGGGGGATGTCCGCTAAGGTCCCTTGCGATTTTGTGAAGCATGCCGTCTACTAAGCCGCACATGTCACGATTGAACGCCACGACACAGCGCGCGACCGCAGCGCAACCGAGTCTTCGGCTCGGCGAGCGACTACGGCAGCTGCGGGTTGCGGCGGCGATGACGCAGACGGATCTCGCCGGCGACCGGTTCTCCAAGGAGTACGTCAGCCAGATCGAGCGCGGCAAGACGCGCCCGACTACGGAGACGATCGATTGGCTCGCACTCCGTCTCGGTGTCGACGCCGGTTTCCTCGCCAACGGTGTCTCCGCCGACGAACGCGGGCGGGTCGACGCCGTGATCGCGCGGGCGGAAGCCCTGCTCGAGGCGCGCCGCAATCCGGAGGCAATCGAGGAGTTCGAGAACCTTCGCTCGGCCGTGCTCGCGACAGGTCTCGCGGAGCTGGAGGTGCGTGCACTCTCGGGTGAGGCGACCGTGCGCATGCGGGAGGGGCAGGTACGCGAGGCGCTCGAGCTGCTCGACCGCGCGCGGCAGCTGACCGAAGGCCCCGAGTTCTCGAATCTCGAGCGCGCGGACGTGCTCTTCCGGATCGGAGTCGCTCGCTTCAAGCTGTCGAGCGTTCAGACCGCGATCAACCTGTTCGACGAGGCGCTCAAGCTCGCCGAGAGCACGGAGCTGCCGTCCGATCACCTCCGGTCGAACATCCTCGCGTGGCGCTCACGCTGCTATCAGCGCCGCCGCGACCTCGAGGCGGCGCGCGAGGACGTCGAGCGTGCGCTCGAGCTCGCCGAAGGGCTGAACGACCGGCACACGACGGCGGACATCTTCTTCACGGCTTCTGCGATCGCCGACCGCGAGGGCCACTGGGTGCTCGCGCGGTCGTACGCGGAGCGGGCGAAGGCGATCTACGAGGAGCTCGAGGACCGCCGCAACCTCGGCCGTCTGATGAACAACCTCGGCGGTCTCAACTTCCTTCTCGGTCACCCGGACGAGGCCGAAGCCTTCCTCAAGGACGCGTTCCGGATCGCGCTCGAGATCGGCAACGACGAAGGCGCCGCGCACGCGGTCAACTCCCTGGCGCAGGTTCATCTGCGCACAGGTGACACGCAGCGCGCGGAGGAACAGGCACGGCACGCCCTCGAGCTCCTCGGCGACCGCGTCGACTTCATCGACGAGATCGGCAATGCCCAGCTCGTGCTCGGGCGCGCGCTGCTCGAGCAGGATCGGCTCGACGAAGCCGAGATCGCGTTCCGTGCGTCCGAGCAGGCCTTCGACCAGCTCTCTTCGGCCAGCCATCGCGCATCGGCATGGGTCGCCCAGGGCGACCTTGCGACGCGGCGCGGCGACCACACGCTGGCGGCCCGGCTGTACCGCAACGCCGCCGAAGCTCTCCAAGACGTCCGTTTCTAACTGCGAAGGGAGGTGATCCGGTGACCAAAGCCCGCCTGTTCCATTTCTCAGTTGTCCTCTGTTTCGTCGTGTTCGCCTTGACTGCGGCACTCGCAGCCTTGCCCGACGGCATGTACGACGGCGCCGACTAGCATGCTCGCGTGCGTGTTTCGCTCGCCGTCCTCGCGTTCGCGGCGCTCGTAGCGGGGTGTGGCTCGCAGCGAAACACGCTCGACCGGCTGTGGCATGCCTCGGGGGAGACCGTGGCCCTGACTCCCGGGACCTCCGACTACGCGCCTGGCGCTGTTCGGATGTCGTTTCTCGTGATCACGAACCGGGGCCGGCCAGTCTTGACGCCGACTGCGGACGTGTGGGTCGCCCGCTCGCGGAACGCGGTCCCATTCGAACGGGCCGTCGCGCGGCTGGAGCCGGTCGGGGTTCCCGGCGGCTACGTCGACCCGCACGCACAGTCGATCTACGTTGCGCACGTCCACATTCCGCGACCCGGCCGCTACTGGGTGCTGGCCCGCCCGCGCAGCGGCGACGTCAGGATCGGCGGGATCCACAACCTGGACGTGGCGGCACGCTCCGCGACACCGGCGATCGGCTCGCGCGCCTATCCATCCCGCACGCCGACGCTCGGAACCGCTCCGGTTTGGCAGCTGACGACACGAGTGCCGCCGGACCGCGCTCTCCTGCGCTACTCCGTCGCGGAATCGCTCGCCGCGCACGAGCCGTTCGTGGTCGTGTTCGCGACTCCCCGTTTCTGCACGAGCCGGACGTGCGGCCCCGTGGTCGACGTCGTCGACGGTGTTCGCCGTACGCTCGCGGGCAGCGGGATCCGCTTCATCCACGTCGAGATCTACAGAGACAACGATCCGGCCAAGGGAGAGAATCGATGGGTCGGCCAGTGGCGTCTGCCGAGCGAGCCGTGGACCTTCCTCGTCGGCCGTGACGGGCGCATCAAGGCGAAGTTCGAGGGATCGATCTCGCAGTCCGAGCTCCAGCGCGCCGTCCGCCGTTTTCTGCGCTAGGCCGGTCGGCGCTCGCGCATGAGCCGTTTGGCCCATGCATCCGCGTCGCAATGGTGTAAATCTACGAGCCTCGTGTCATCCGTCGACCCCCAGCCGGAGACGCTGTACAGCGTGCGCGAGGTCGCGGGTCAACTCGGCGTTCATCCGGAGACGATCCGGCGGCTGATCCATGACGGCCGTCTGGACGCCGTTCGCGTCGGCCGCGTCCTTCGCGTGCACAAGCAGGCCGTCGACGGCTTTCTGGCGCGCCAGCGAATCAAGCCGACGCGCGGCTAGGTCGCTTGTCCAGCCCGCGGGGGCTGTGAGATAATGACGCTTCAAAAGGGATAGTTTTAGGGAGGGCACATGGCTGAAAACGGCTACGCGAAGCCGGTCCTGGTGACAACCGATTGGCTCGCCGACAACCTGTCGCGCGACGGCGTGACCGTCGCCGAGGTGGACGAGAATCCCGACCTATACGACGAGGGTCACATTCCCGGAGCCGTCAAGCTGCACTGGCGCGAGGATCTCCAGGATCCCATCGAGCGCGATCTCGTCGAGAAGGACCAGTTCGAGGCGCTGATGGGCTCGCGCGGCATCTCGAACGACACGACGATCGTCGTCTACGGCGACAAGAACAACTGGTTCGCCGCGTACGCGTACTGGTACCTCAAGATCTACGGTCACGAGGACGTTCGGGTCCTCGACGGCGGCCGTCAGAAGTGGATCGACGAGCGGCGCGAGCTGACGACGGATACGCCGGGGATTTCCGCCGCGTCCTACTCGGCGCGCGACCGCGACGAATCGATCCGCGCCTACCGCGACGCGGTGCGCGAGACGATCGGTTCGGGCGGGAAGGCACTCGTCGACGTGCGCAGCCCGCAGGAGTACTCGGGCGACCTGATCGCGCCTCCCGGCTACGAGCAGGAAGGCGCGCAGCGCGCCGGCCACATTCCGACCGCGGCCTCGATTCCGTGGGCGCAGGCGGTGCGCGACGACGGGACGTTCAAGACCGCCGACGAGCTGCGAACGCTCTACGAGGGCAAGGGAGTCACCGCGGACAAGGCTGTGACGGCGTACTGCCGGATCGGCGAGCGAAGCGCTCACACGTGGTTCGTCCTGCGCGAGTTGCTCGGCTACCAGGATGTGCGCAACTACGACGGGTCGTGGACCGAGTGGGGGAACCTCGTGGACGTTCCGATCGAGAAGGGCGCCTGACCCGCTTTCGCTCGCCTAGGTGCGCTCGATCACGACCTGCGGAATTCGCGCGCTCGGGCTGAGCTTCAGCAGCGTGCGCACGATCTCCGCGCAGTCTTCCGGCTGGATCATCTCTTGCGAGGCCATCCCGGTCCAGGCCGCCATCGGCGTGTCCACGAAGCCGGGGCAGATCGCCGTCGCGCGCACGCCGTCGTCGCCGTGCTCCGCGTTGAGCGACCGCGTAAGTGAGATCAACCCGGCCTTGGCCGCACCGTAGGCGGCGAGCCCCGGTGCCGGGATCGTGCCGGCGATCGACGACACGTTGACGACGAGGCCGCGGGCGTGTTTCAGCAACGGCAGCGCAAAGCGTGTGACGAGAAACGCCCCGCGCAGGTTGACGTCGAACTGCAGGTCCCAGTGCTTCGTCTCCAGGTCTTCGATTCGCCCCCCGACGCCCACGCCGGCGGAGTTGACGAGCACGTCGAGGCTGTCGTAGCGCTCTCGGTGCGTCGCGACGATCCGCTCGCAATCCTCTTCGCTCGCGACGTTGGCCGCGACGGCTTCCGCCGCCAGCTCGGCCGCCGCACTCTCGAGCCGCTCCGGATTGCGCGCGGCGATCGTCAGCCCGTAGCCCTCGTCGCGCAGCATCCGGGCGATGGCGAGTCCGATACCGGACGACCCGCCGGTGACGAGGGCTGCCTTGGCCATGAGCCATCTTTGCAAGTCGGAAGGTTCGGCACGTGTCATGCCGAACTTGACGCGGGGGAACCGTCAAGGCTCCTCCTCTCCCCTGACGGGGGGG